>CAKPZU010000082.1 GCA_934215405.1 uncultured Bacilli bacterium
AAACAATTCAGTTGATAATATGGAAGGCTGTGTTACTACTAAAGAAGGCTACGAATTTGCTGGTTGGTATTATGATTCAACATTTAAAACACCATTCTATGCACATGAAGGTGTAAGTGAATCAACTACTTTATATGCAAAATGGAATAAGCTACACGATGTTAAATTAGTTTATAATAATGGCACTAATGATGAAACAATTAAAGTTGCTGATGGTAAGGAACTTGAAGTTGATAATCCTATTAAGAATGACTATTTATTTGAAGGATGGTATACTAATAGTTCATTTACTCCTACAAGTAAGTATAATGCAACACCAATTACAACAAATGTAACTTTCTATGCAAATTATGTAAAAGCTCCATATTTTATTGGAAATTATAAAGGAATTAACGAAAGATCAATAGGATATAAATTAGGAATTAAAGATACAAACACTATTAAAAGTGATGCAGAATATAGAAGAACGCTTTCTATTAATAATGATTATTCAATCATAACTGGAAATGAAGACGTAACAACATGGGATTTATCAAGCTATGACGAGGCCACTAATATTTTAGTTTCAAGCAATAATACTCATTATTATTACTATAAAACTAAAGATGGTGATATATTCATTGTTTGTGATTATTCAAGTGGAAAAGAAACAATTTGTGATGATGACTTCAATGTTTATGTTATGGCTGATTCTGCTAAATTTGTATCTGTTAAATGGACTGCAAATGGAACAACTACATATTTATATAGAGTTATTGAGGCACAAGTAAATAACCATACAACTAATATATTTATTGATGGAGTTAATAATAAAGCATATTTTGATGTTAACATTTTAAATAAACAAAATACTGCCATAACTGTTAATGATGTTTACAATACTGATTATATTGATTTTATTAACATTACTGATGCAAACGGTGTAACTATTAATAAGTTTGCTAATAAAAATGGTGATTTTACTAAACTTGATGGCTTTGAAGGTGAATATACAAATGAAACAATAGGTAGCTTCTCTATTAATGGTGTTGGAACTATTACTGTTGGCGGTAATGATTTCGAATATGTTCTTGAAAACAATTTAATCTATGCAACAATTGATGGAAAATTAACAGTATTAAAAACAAATAAATCAAATAATACTGCAACTATTGAACAAGATGGCTATAAAGCTACATTAACTGGTGAATCTGGCACTTTAGTACTTGATGGATTTGGAAATGCTTCATTAAATGGCAAGACTGGAGTATATACAGTAAGTGGTAAAAATGTAGCAGTGACAATTGATAGAATAACTACCGTATATACTGCAAATTTCGAAGATAAAACTTTCTTCACTAAGAGTATTTTCTCTGGTCATTCATTCAAAGGGACTTACTATAGTAAATGGTATGAAGGTGACGAGTACTATAGTCCTAATCAAGATTTAGTTATTAATTTTGATGATGTTCCAACAATTAGTGGTGTTATGTATGCTGGATATGGTAAAAATTATTATTTCTACTTTACTGGCTCTTGGAATGCTGATAGTAAGGAATTAACACTAACATTTACTAAATGTGTTACTTCTGATGCTGTTGGCAAGAGTTTAGTATTTAAAGTTGAAGGTAACACCTTAACTGCTATTAGTGGTTGGACCGCTAATACATATGAATTTACAACAAAGTGTTCATTAACAAGTACTACATTTTCACTATAATTAATTAAGAGGCAACCAAAATTGCCTCTTTTTTAACGTTTTATTACATTCTTGAAGTAAAATAAAAAAAATATATTGAAAACGATAAAAAATAGTGTTATAGTAAAACATGATATTTTTTAGCAAATTTGCTTAAAAAATTTCATTTATAATATAAAATATGAAAGGAATATTATTATGAAAAAGACTAAAAAAAGAATAATGATTTATAGTTTACCTCTTCTTTTATCTTTAGGTTTAGTTGCTTGTAACCCAACTAGTAATAGTTCAAGTACACCAGATTTAAAGGATTACACATTAGAAGACGTCTATAATCTAGCTGTAAAAGCAGGCTACACTGGTACTTTTGAAGATTGGATTGCAACATTAAAGGGCGATAAAGGTGACACTGGCGCTACTGGTGAAACTGGTTCAAAAGGTGATAAAGGTGACACTGGCGAAAAGGGCGACAAAGGCGATACTGGTGAAAAAGGTGATAAAGGTGAAACTGGTTCAAAAGGTGATAAAGGTGACACTGGTGCTACTGGTAAAGATGGTAAATCCTTAAGAACTGGTGCAGGTACTCCATTAAAATCAACTGGTAAAGATGGTGATTCATATGTTGATACATTAACTTGGGATTTCTATACTAAAGCTAATGGCGAATGGACTAAAACTGGAAATTTAAAAGGTGATAAAGGCGATACTGGTGATAAAGGCGATAAGGGTGACACTGGTGATAAAGGTGATAAAGGCGATACTGGTGAAAAGGGGGACAAAGGTGACACTGGTGATAAAGGTCAAGATGGTTCATCTTTATATACAGGGGCAGACGAAGTTCCTTCACTTTCACTAGGTAAAGATGGAGATACTTATATTTGTACTTCTAACTGGTCTTTTTGGTCTAAAGAAGGCAATGTTTGGAAAAAAGTAGGAAACATTAAAGGCGATACTGGCGCAACTGGCGCTACTGGTGCAACTGGTGCTACTGGTTCAAAAGGCGATAAAGGTGACACTGGCGAAAAGGGCGACAAAGGCGATACTGGTGAAAAGGGTGACAAAGGTGACACTGGTGATAAAGGTGAAACAGGCACTTCATTACATACCGGTATGGAAAAACCTTCATCTTCTCTTGGAAATGATGGCGACTCATATATTTGTGTTTCAGACTGGTCATTCTATATGAAGGCTGAAGGCAAATGGGTAAAGGTGGGTACTATTAAAGGTGAAGATGGTACTGATGCTTCAGATTCACATCTTGAATATAGAGTTGTAGATGATGGTGATGTAATTGCTTTAAAACGTTTCTGGTTTGGAACTGATGATGCTATTGGCGCAGCTTTAAAAACTGTTGCAAAGCCAGCCGAAGTAACAGTCAATGCAAATCCAGGTGATAAAGGATTTTCAAAGGATTCATATGATGTTTACCCATTTACACAAAATGGTTCAACATACACAAGTTCAAACAAAGAAATTGGTAACTCACAATCAGTAATGACAGCTACTGCTACAAAAGCAGGCTCTTTCTCATTTAGTTACAAAGTACAAGGTGAAGCAAGATATGACTATTTAATTGTATATAAAAATGATAAAGCTGTAAGTGATAAATTATCAAATGGTGCAACTGAAATGGAAGGCACAATGACAGTTGACTTAGCACTTGGCGATGTTGTTACAATTGTATATAGAAAAGATGGAAGTGGTAATAGAGGCGAAGATAGAGCAGAAATTACTATTAATGATTCATCTTATACTACTGGTATGGTTACATATAATTCACTTGGTGGAACTAGATATTTACCATCAATTACTGTAAACGGAACATTAACTGAAGCACTTCCAACTCCTACAAAAGATGGATTCTATTTTGCTGGATGGTACACTAGTGAAAACTTTACTGAAGATGAAAAGGTAACTGATGAATACACATTTGCAAAAGAAAATACAACACTTTATGCTTATTGGATTCCAAATTCAGAAGCTAATGTTTTAATGGGTAGCCATTATGGTCTATTCTATTCAGATACAGCCTCTTCTGCATCAAATTCTTATTCAAAATTAGATGTTGATTTCTTTGGAAATTATTCTTCTCAAAGTGGATATTCAACTTTTACATCTGGTCAATTCACAGATTATGATGAAACTGCTGGAACATTTAATGTTGGTAATAAAAAAGCATATTATGATGCTAGCACTGGTTTATTAGTACTAAAAGAGCAAGGGACAGATGAGAACTCAATTTACTTTATTGGCTCAACAGAAAAAATTGCAACATCTGTATCTAAAACTTGCTATTTTGAAAGTGGAAAATATAGATTCGTTGAAATAGCAAAAGATGGCGCTGCTCATAAGATCTTTATTAATGGTAAAACTGGAGAAGTATTCTTTGATGTTGAAACATATGACTTAGATGGTAATGTTGTTGAAACAACAAATATTACTTCATCATTTGTAGTAATCGTTAAAGATAAAAATGGAAATGATGTTGCAAAATTTGGTACAACATATTCAGCATTAAAGGAAGCTAATGAATTAATGGGAGTTTATACAGTTGAAGGCACAACTGATACTGTTAAAGTATCTGGCGCTGGATGCTTAATTTATAGTAAATTAGGTGAAACACGTAAGATTTCATATGACACTCTAAATGAGTCTACTTTAAACATTACTTCTACAAATAGCTATAACTATGATATTACTCTTGATACTACTTCTCATACAGCAACAATTGTTGAAAATAAATATACAATTTCTTATGAATGGAATAATCATGAAGTTGCTGATACTTCAAATCCTACATTCGTATGGCAAAAGAGCTGGCTTGATGTACCAGCACCAGAAATTAATTCTTATGTTGAAGAAGAAGGAGTTAAATACGTATTTAAGGGCTGGTTCACTAATGAAGAATTAACTGAATCATATAGACGTCATCAATTAACTGGTGATATTACACTTTATGCTAAATGGGTTGATGGCGCAACAATTACTTATGATGCAAATGGTGGAACTTCAAAGAAAGATAGTGAAGTCGTTGGAATTGGAGATACTTTATCATTACCACAAGTATCAAAATCTGGATTTATCTTTGATGGTTGGTATAATGGAGAAGTATTATTTGATGGTGAAACAGAAGTTACTGGTGATGTTAAATTAGTTGCTAAATGGGTTGAAGCTCCATACTATATTAAAACATTCTATGGCGCTAATTTAGATGATAGCAATTTTGGATCAAAATCACGTAATTCAACTTCAAGTTATAGAATGACTTTAACTGAAGAAAAGAAAATTGAAGGCAATAAATTTAGTGGAAGAACATTTGATTTATCTTCTTATGATGAAACAACACACATTCTTACTTTAAATAATACAAGTAGCACTCCTATTTTCTTCTATCAATGTGCAAATGGTATGGTAATTGCTGTAAGCCCATATTCAGAATCAGGCACATTATGCTCAGATGATTTTAGCATGTATGCTGCTAGTGATACAAACTCAAATGTTTCATTTGATACAATTTATTGGGATAATGGCTTTATGAAAATTACGAAGGTTACTGTTGGTGATAAGGTAGCTTATGTATTAACAAATGGTAGAACTAATACTGTTGTTGCTGATGTTCACTTTACTAATTTTGCTGGTGAAGCAATTGAATTTGCATCTTTATACAACACAACTGACAAAAAGTTTGCTGATGAAGTTATCATTTTAGATGCAAATAATAGTGTTGTTGCAAAATATGGTGGCTCTGAAAGTGGCTTTGTTAATGATGATGGTGCTAAAGGAACTTACGCTGGCTCATTAAATGGTGTTAATGCAAATGTCGTATTAAATGGCTTTGGAAAAGCAAATGTTTCATTTAATGGTGCAGCAAGCGTTGAAGGAACTTATAAAGTTGAAGATGATGTAATCACTTTAGTAGCTAATGGAGTTACATATAAATTCACACACGTTGATGGAACTTTAACTCAAGTCCTTGATGGATATGAAGGCACTTATACAAATGGTGAAAACACATTAACATTAACTGGTTGGGGGGATGCAACATTCAATGGTGCATCTACAACATACACTCTTAATGGAGATATGATTATATTCATGAATGGTAGTGAAGAAGTTTACTGCTATGTTAATAGAAGCACACAAACTTACGAAATAGCAACAATGTCAAAGTTCTCTGGCTTGACATTTACTGGAACTCATAAGGATGTTTGGAATGATGACGAACCAATTTCATTTGCATTTGATAATGGTGTACTAATTACAGGTACAGTTAAATTTGGATATTCATCAAGTTATTCAACAACATTTAGTGGAACATTAACTGGTGACACATTAGTTATAACAATAACAAAAGAATTATATGGTAGTGGCTTGCTTAATAAAACTGCAACATTTAAGGTTGAAGATGGTAAGCTTACATGTACTGATACACAATTAGGTAGTGGTACATATAAGATTCAAAAGGGTACAGTTGTAACTAATAGTAGTTTTGTAGCATAATACTTTTAATAAAAGGCATGGGAATGAACTATGCCTTTTTCTTTTGACCTTTTTCATTTTAAAAATAGGTAAAAAATAACAATAACATTTTCCTAGAAAACAAAAAAAACAATTGCTTATTGCATAAAAAGAAGATATAATATATCTTGCTATATGCTGTGAAAATCTTCTTATACTTTAGTATAAGAAAGATACAAGTGTATAACTTGGGAGGTAAATAAATGGTAAACAAACATAAAAGTGCTAAAAAGACGATTTGTGCCTCGTTTTTAGGCTTAATTTTACTAGGTAGTAGTGCTGCACCATTAATTAGCATGGTAAATAATAGTACCATAGCTAACACTTCTACTTCAAAAGTAAACAAAATTAATTTCGATGAAGTGTTGAAGAACATTAAATATGATTTTTCTAACAACTTTAATGATTCAGTATTAGTAAATAGTGCAACTAATTCATCAAAAGCTAAAAGTCAAAAAGTAAGAGTTATTATTGAAATTGATGATAAAGCTTTAGTTGATGAATTCCAAAGTCAAAAGACTTTTTTAACGTTACCAAACTTTGTTGATTCAAAGGAAGGAATAACCGCATATAATGAAATGGCAAATAATCAACTATCATTAGCTAATGATTTATTAACTAAAGGCTTAGTTGAATCAGTTGATGGTAATTATACTGTTTTATTAAATGGTATACAAGCCACTACAACTTATGGAAAATTAGATCAAATTAGATCATTAACTGGTGTTAAAAATGCTTATGTTTCAACAGTTTATGAGGTTGATGAAATTAAGCATGCTAGCAACACTAATTTAACAACTACATCAGTTACAACAAATTATACAGATATTGATCCTGACACTGGTATTTATAATAATGATACTGAATATGATGGCTCAAATACAATAGTTGCTGTACTAGACTCAGGATTTGATTATACACATGAAGTATTCAATATGGATGTATTAAATCCTGCTAAAACAAAAGATGATATTGCTAATGTCTTAAAAGATACGATGGCTTACAAAATTGAAAATGGAAACATAAGTGTCAATGATGTTTATTACTCTTCAAAAATTCCATTTATGTATGACTATGCTGATAAAAAAGTCGATGTAGTTCCTATTGAATCAGATCATGGAACTCACGTATCTGGTATCATTGGTGGGGAGTCTGATAAAATTAAGGGTATTGCTCCACAAACACAATTCGCTTGGATGAAGGTATTCAAAGATGATGATGGTGGTGGTGACTCAGCAGATATTGTCACAGCTCTTGAAGATGCCGTATTATTAGGTGTTGATGCTATTAATATGTCACTTGGTGCAATTGGTGGCTATTCAAGGGAAGTAATTCCTGCAAATGAAGCAAATTCATTAGAAGAAAGAACGAATGCTATTTATGATAAAATAGAACAACAAGGTGTTTCACTAATCATTGCCGCTGGTAACGAATATTCTTCAGGATATCAATCAACATTAGGTACAAACTCAATTAAAAATCCTGAATCAGGTACGATTGGATCACCAGGTTCTTATTCTGCATCATTAACTGTTGCTTCAATCAATGGAACGCTTGATCCTTATGCTTTAGTAAATGGTGATGAAAGCAAATCAATTTTCTTTATCGATGCAACAGATTCAAAGCAAACTGAATACTACTTCATCGATCACTTATTTAAAAAAGTTGAAGAAGAAGGCTTACAATATAATAGCGATGGAACAATTGATATTCCTTATTCTGTAATTCCAGGCTTTGGTATCAATGCAAACTATACTGGCGCAAATAAAGATATGACTGGTAAAATTGCTATTGTTAAAAGAGGTGGTAACGTATCTTTTGAAGATAAGTTGCTTGCTGCTTATTCACATAATGCATTAGGAATTCTTGTTTATAACAACGTTTCTGGTGTAATTAGAATGACTTGTGGTGATGAATTATTTATTCCAGTTGCAGCAATTTCTATGGATTCAGGTAACTCAATTATTGAAAATGGTAAAACTGGTACATTAAGATTCAAAAAAGATTATAAAGCCGGCCCATTCATGAGTGATTTCTCATCTTGGGGACCACTTCCTGATTTAACATTAAAGCCTGAAATCACTGCTCATGGTGGAAATATTTATTCATCAATTTTAGGAAATAAATATGATAAGATGTCAGGAACTTCAATGGCAACACCAAATACTTGTGGTATTGTTATTGTAATACGTGAATACGTAAAAACAAATTGGCCAGAATTAACTCCAGCAGAAGTTACAAATATGGTTAATCAATTATTAATGTCAACAGCAATTATCTGTAAAAATGAAATTGGAAATCCTTACTCTGTTAGAAAACAAGGGGCAGGACTTGCAACAATGATGAATGCTGTTAAAACAAATGCTTATTTATATGTAAAAGGTCAAACTAAGTCAAAGCTTGAACTTGGTGATGATAAAGAAAAAACAGGTAAATATGTTGCTTCATTTACATTAAGAAATATTTCAGATACTGAAATGACTTATGATGTAAGTAACTTAACAATGACTGAAACAGTTTCATCAGATGATAAATCAGTTGCAGAAACAGCTCATATGTTTAATCCATCTATGAGTGTTAAAGTTGATAGCAACTTAAAGTTAAATGGTACAAAAGTTAGTGTTCCAAAAAATAGTGAAGGCACAGTTGAGGTAACACTACAATTAACTGATGAAGAAAAGAAATATATTGACAAGAATTTTGAAAATGGCATGTATGTTGAAGGTTATATTACTTTAAATAACTTAACTGCAACTGGTGATGCTGCTGTTAACTTATCAATTCCATTCCTTGCATTTTATGGAGATTGGTTAAAAGCACCAATGTTTGATAAAACTTACTATGAAGTTGAAAAAGATAGAGTAGATGCTTCAATTA
Source organism: uncultured Bacilli bacterium (assembly GCA_934215405.1). Classification (GTDB taxonomy): domain Bacteria; phylum Bacillota_I; class Bacilli_A; order RFN20; family CAG-631; genus CAKPXW01. The sequence continues at coordinate 9,074 of CAKPZU010000082.1, forward strand.
GTGAAAAAGATAAAACTGTAGCTGATATGTATGCTACAACGCCTTATGGAAAATATGGACTTTACTACATTATTCCACTTGGTGGCTATCTTTATGAAATGGATCAATCTAAATATGAATTAATTGGCGCTAGTGAAGATAAAGCAGCAATTTCAAATGATGCTGACAATGCAATCTACCAATTATATTCTGTTTATGCTGGACTACTTCGTGGTGCAAAAGAAATGACAATGACTGTTACAGATGTAAATACTGGAAAAGTTATTTATGAATTAACTACTTATAATAATAAAAAATCAACTTATTATAATGGTAGAACAATGCCGTATAATTATAGTTATGATTTACCAATGACAAATAGTGATGGTTCTTCATTTGCCAACAATACTAAACTTGAGATAAAAATGGTTGCTAAGCTTGACTA
>CAKPZU010000083.1 GCA_934215405.1 uncultured Bacilli bacterium
GCTGGTATTGATACTGGTAAAAATACTAAAATTACTGCAATTAATTATAAAAATAGTGGCGCAAAAGAAAATGTTGTAATTCGAACTAATGGTGGAACATTAACTGTTGATGCAACAAATGATACTGTTAATCACTATAGTAATGTTGATACTGTTACTGTTACAAGCGTAGCAAAATATAATGAATACGGAAAAGTAAATGCTACATTAGATGCAACTAGTGGTAGTATTGAAGTTAAAGATAATGCAAATGTTAACGTTTTAAAGGCTACTGGTACTACAAATGTTAATATTACTGCTAATGCAGTTGTACGTTCAATTGAAGGAAGCAAAGATTGCATTAAATCAAATCCTAACAATGTTATTGTTGTAACAGAAGAAAAGAAAAATGAAGTAACAACAAAAATTAATAATAGTTTACTAGATGCTTATAAGATTTATAATGTTTTAGATAAAGGCAACTATACTGAAGAAGACTATTTAACTAAGCTTCAAGAAAAGAATTTAGAAAAATTTAAATATTTTACTTTATATTATGAAACAAGCCATAAAACTAACAATGAAGAAGTTAAAACAATAGAAGTAGATGGATTAACTTATAAAGAAAATGACAAAATCAATTATAGTGTTGGTAAAGGTGCAATTATTAATTGTAGAGTATTCAAAGTTGAAGGCAATACACTTTGGATTAATAAGCTTACATATCTATCTTCTTTAACAAGAAAAGAAATTGTTAAAGTTAATGGCAAAATCATTTCGTTAGTTGAAGATTCATATAATGCTGATTTAAGTAAGAAACTAGCAATTGAAGATGTTAAGGATAACACTGGTAATGTTACTCCTGTATCTAGTAATGAATATAATGTTGTATACAAGACCGGTGTCTCAAATAGACGTGTTAGTATTAAAATTAACTCATTAGTTAGTGGGGATATTGCAATTATAAGAAAAAATAGAAATGGTGATGTTTCTTATAGCATTGATAGTTATAACGGACCATCAAACGATGATTTTGGAGTTTATGTCTATACTTTTGGCTCTACTGCTAAATTAGATGATCCAAAAATTTCACAAAATGCTAATTATGTAGTCTTTGATGGAACAAACGGTCAATTCAAAGGAACATTTAATATCACTTTAAATGCTAGTGTTGTTGCATAAATATATTCTTTAAAAACATATAAAAAATACCATTTTGTAGTGAATAGTCATTACAAAGTGGTATTTTTCTTTTACATTCATTTCAGTTGTCTACAAATTGATGAAAACTGAAAATAAAAAGGTCCAGAAAAGGACCATTCTTAATAATATTATTTTACTTTAAAAACTATTGATTCATAAGGCCTTAATATAACATTTTTAGTAAGACATTTTGAATCCTTATAGCTTGACATAATAATTCTTTCAACATCTACATCAAGATTTAATTCATGCTCATCATCATCATAGTTAACAACAACGATAAATGATTTATCCTTATAAGTACGACCATAAACAAAAATATATGGATCATCATCTAAATATGTATCGTAGCTACCCTCTAAAATAGTTTCAGTATATTCAGAATTCTTTCTAAATTCAAAGATTTCCTTATAAGTGTGTAAAACAGAATTTTCATCTTCAATAGCATTTTTAATATTAACTTCTTTATAGTTAGGAATTATTTTAAGCCAAGGCTTTGCACCATCATTAAAGCCAGCATTAATACTATCATCCCAAGGAAGAGGAGTTCTAGCATTATCCCTTGAGCCTCTTTGAAGGCCTCTAATCATACGAGAAGGTGAAGCAATTTTTTTAACATTTACTTTGTCATTATAATTTGAAAGGGAGTCAATATCCTCATAGTTTTCAAGCTTACTATAATAAGCATTAATCATACCAATTTCTTGGCCTTGATAAATGTAAGCTGTTCCTTGTTGGAAATAAAGCATATAGGCTAAAGCTTTTGCTGATTCAACTCTATAAAATCTATCATTACCAAAATTTGAAACACAACGAGCTAAATCATGGTTTTCCCAAAATAATGTATTCCAGCCTTTATTTCTTAAATCATTCTGCCAACGCTTAAAGATTTGCTTCATTCCAATAAGAGATGGAATATTTGGCTCAAATTTTTCAAGCTCATTATTTTTCCAAATGTGAGAAATTAATTCAAAATTAAACATCATATCAATTTCATGATTTTTAGGATTTGTATAATCAATAGCAATTTTAGTTGTAGGCCATCCTTCACCAACAGTTATAGCATCCTTATATTTTCCAAAAGAGTTTTCATTTAATTCACGTAGATATTCATGAATTTTTGGACCATTTGCAAAAATGTTATTTTCTAAATCCTTACCAATCAATTCAATAGCATCCATTCTAAAGCCAGCAACACCCTTATCAAGCCAAAAGTTAATGATATTGGCAATTTCTTGTCTTACTTTAGGATTAGTCCAGTTTAAATCTACCTGTCCTTTAGCAAAATAGTGATAATAATACATATTTAAATTAGGAACATATTCCCAAGATGAGCCACAAAAGCTTGATTCCTTATTGTCAGCCTTATCAGACCAATAAAAATAATCATGATAAGGATTATCAACTGATTTAAGAGCTTCCTTAAACCAAAAATGTTCTTTAGATGTATGGTTAGCAACTAAATCCATAACAATTTTTATATTTCTTTTTTTACCTTCTTTGATTAATGTATCCATATCCTCCATTGTTCCAAAAATTGAAGCAATTTTAAAATAATCAGATACATCATAGCCATTATCTTCCATTGGTGATTCATAAATTGGTGATAGCCAAATTGCATCAACACCTAAAAATCTAAGATAATCAAGTTTTTCAATAATTCCTTTTAAATCGCCAACCCCATCATTGTTACTATCTTTAAAGCTTCGGGGATAAATTTGATATATAATGGCGTTTTTCCACCATTTGTAGTTTTCCATAAAGCAAATTCCTCCATAAACTAACTATATTATAAAAAAAAATTATCAATTTTGAAATAATAAAATTTATCATTAAAATTATTGTCACACTATGATATAATTTTTGTACTTAAAAATGAAAAGAAAGGGTTAACAAAGTGTTATTTTGTTAAATAGTAATTATTATGAGAAAAATTGTTCATATTGCTTTAGATGAAAGACCTTGTAATTATGATTTTCCAGCCAATATATTTGAAGGTAAAGAATTTATTATAAAAAGAGTTCCGTTTGAATATATGGGATTAAAGAAAAAACCAGGTAATATTGAAAAAATACAAGATTTTTTTTATAAAGAATGTAAAGATGCTTATGCAACAATTGTTTCAATAGACACTTTATTATATGGTGGAATTGTTCCTTCACGCTTACATTATTTTACTATTGATGAGGTTAGCGAAAGATTAAATGTGCTAAAAAAAGTAAAAAAAGAAAATCCAAGTATTAAAATTTATGCTTATAATTTAGTTATGAGGTGCCCTCATTATGATGATGATGATGAAGAACCATTTTATTATAATAACTATGGCTTAAGAATACATGATAAAAAAGCTATTGAGCATAAAATGTCATGTAATGTTGCAACTAAAGAAGAAATAAAATATTATAACTCTATTGAAATTCCTTCTCTTTATGAAAATGATTATGCTAATAGGCGAATGATAAATACAAGTATAACATGCAAGGTTGTTGATTTAGTAAATGAAGGAATTATTGATTTTTTAATTGTACCACAAGACGATAGTGCCCCATATGGCTATACAGCTTTAGATCAAATTAAGGTTCGTCAAGAGGTAAGCAAATATAACTTAGAAAGCAAGGTATTAACATATCCTGGAGCAGATGAGGTTTCAAATACTTTATTTGCTAGAATGCTAAATGAATATTATAATAAAAAGCCTTTAGTATATGTAATTTATCCAAGTGATGAATGCAAAAAGGTAATTCCTTGTGCTGAGGATAGACCACTTGATATTTCAGTTAGATATCAAATAATTGCTAGTGGTTGCTTAATGTGTGATTCGCCTCTTGAGGCTGATTTAATTTTAGCAATCAATGCTCCAACTAAAAATATGATTGCTTCACAATATAGAGAATATTCAGATTATTTTGGTTATGTAGTTGGTAGAAATCTTATTAATTTTGTTGAGCAAATAGAATATTATGTAAAGGAAAAAAAGATTCCAGTTACTGTTTGTGATATTGGCTATTGTAATGGATCTGATCCTGCCTTTATAAGATTACTTGATGCTAAAAATTTATATATGGATTTATGTGGCTATGCAAGCTGGAATATTCCATGTAATTCGTTAGGAACAGCACTTCCTATGGGAATTAGATACTTATATCCACATAATGAAGAAAAATTTAATGACTTTTTGATGCATAGATATGTTGAAGATATTGGTTATTCATCTTTAGCTAGAAAAGAATTAAGAGAAAAATATTGTGGTACAAATAAAGGAGATTATACTATTTATGATGTCCATGGTCAAAAAGATCCATATTGGATATCATTAACTACTAAGGTAATGAAAGAATTACTAAATGATTTATGTCCTAATTTAACAGGAAAATATGAAATACTTGATATGTATTTTCCATGGAGTAGGACATATGATATAGGATTGAAAGTGAAATATAATGGAAAAAGATAATTTATTTAAAAATATTGATTATGATAATTGTATAACTAATATAACTAGTTCAATACAAAAGTTCTATCATTTAAAGCCTAATTATAAAACAAACGAGCAATTAGATAGAATATTAAGTGAAAAGGATTATGATAATGTTGTTTTGCTGATTTTAGATGGCTGTGGTAATGCTATTATTGATAAAAACACAACAGAAAATCATTTTTTAAGAACGCATCGTATTGGTACCTTTAAATCAACCTATCCACCAACAACAGCTAATTGTACTACTGCTTACTTAAGTGGTTTAAATCCTATTACTACTAATTGGTTGGGTTGGTCAACATATTATAATGATTTAAACTTAGGTGTTGATAATTTTCATAATAAGGAAACTATGAGTAAGGAATTAATAAGTGGAGAAAATATTGCTTATAGAAAAATGCCTTTTACTCATATGGGTGAAATAATTAGTAAAAATAGTGATAAAAATGTTTCTTATTACACAGTTTTTCCACATTTTGTAAATGGTGGTTGTAAGTCATTAAAGGAATTTGAACATCGAATTTGTAAATTATGTAATCAAATAGGTAAAAAATATATTTATGCTTATTGGGATGATCCTGATAAAACAATGCATCTTGAAGGAACAAATACATTGAATGTTAAGAAAATATTGAATTCAGTTTCTAAAATGCTTCATAGAATTGAAAGAAAAACAAAAAACACTTTAGTAATTGTTAGTGCAGATCATGGCCAAATTGATGTAGTACCTATTGCTTTATATACTTATTATGATTTAATGGGATGCTTAAAGGGTCCAATAACATGTGATGCTAGAACAGCCTTCTTTTTTGTAAAAGATGAAAAAAAAGAAGAATTTGTAAGGCTATTTAAAAAGTATTTTGATGGGATGTATGAATTATTTACCAAGGATGAAATAATAAATAAGCATATTTTTGGCTATGGAGATGAAAATCCTTTATATAGACAAACAATTGGTGATTTCATAGCTATTGCTAAAGCTAATTATTTCTTTTTAATCTCACCAAAAAGCCAAATATTAAAAGGCCATCATTCTGGTCCAACAATAGACGAAATGAGTATACCATTAATTATCATTAAAAACTAATAAAAACAAAAAAGGCAAAAGCCCTTTTTAAACGTTTAATAAAATATCTTCATTACAATCATATATTAATTTAGTTTTATAGCTATTTTCATATATTTTTTTCCAAACTTTATAATTTTCATTTTTCATATAGCTTATATTTTCTTTTAAAGATTTATCCTTACATGGATAAATTGGCTTTCCAATATGGATAGTGTATTCTTGAATAAAATAGCCATCATTTCCTTTAATATTACTATCTCTCATAGTAATAAAGCATGGTAAAACGGGAACATTATTATTACTTGCAAAGCGATAAGCACCATCCTTTAAGGGCTTTGGCTTTTTATAATTCCACCACATGCTTTGCTCTGGATAAAATAATACAAAGTTTCCTTCTTGTAATAATAGATTAGTTGATTTAATAAATTTTTTCATAGTTTGTGTATTACTAGATAAAGGTAAGGTATAGCAATTTTTCATTAAAAAGCCATAAAACCCAGGAAATGAGGTATAGTTACCTTCTCTTATTACTCGATAAAAGGTTCTATTTTTATGCTTGCTAGCCTCATAAGCCATTTGAATGGCAAAGCTATCAAAGGCATTAAAATGATTGCATGTAATAATAGCTCCACTATTTAATGCATTAAAGTTTTCAATGCCTATAATTTCTTTTACAATCATTTGTTTATTGGAAATTATGTTATTTAAAAATCTTCTAGCCATAAAATAAGCAAGCTTTGTTTTAGCTTTTGAATATATTGATTTTCTTAAATAATCAATTTTATTAGGAAGTAATTCCTTTGTTGGCGGATCATTTTCAACATCCTCATCAAATCTTCCTTCAGCTTCATATTCTTTGATTTTGTTAAGAATATTAACTCTATCAAAAGCTTTATTTTTAATTTTGATCTTATAGTATGAATCTTCCTTATTTGCTTCATTAATTGCCATCTCTACAAGTCTTTTAGCTGATAATTCATCATTAATCTTTTGCTCTTTAGTAAATAAGTTTAATTCATTAAGTATTAAATTATAAACGCTAGTTTCTTTAGCATATTTCCAAAAATATTCTTGTAAACGACAATTAGTATAATGCCAAGGCTTTGAAACCATAATGAAATGGATTATATTAATATCTTCTTCTTTAACCTTAATATTTCCATATACCTCAACATTCCAAGAATCCTCAAGCCATAAAACTCTATTTTGACATAATATATTTAAATAATCCTCATCTTGAGTAACAACAAAAGTGTATTCTTTTAATAAATTGATAAATTTTAAAAGAATATGGTTTTCTCTAAACTGCTTACAATTGATTAATAATAATCCAGCATTAAAGTAATTGTTTCTAGATATTCCTAAAACCTGTTCAACATAATTTCCAAATACTTCTGTTTGTAGCATTGCTTGCTCATGGCAGGCTCCAACAAAGTTGTTCTTTAAATTATGATTATATAGCTTTGAAATATCATTTAAAACTATTGTATCGCTATCAATATAAATTACTTTGTCATATTGCTTAAACATTTCAGCAATAAATAAACGATAATAGGTTGTCTTTGAATAATAATCACGGATTGGAAGGGTCTTATTAATTTCCTTTAAATACGAAATAACATTAACAAATTCTATACTTATATATTCATTTTCAAGTTCTTTAGTTAATGCCTCCATTTCCTTTGATATGTTAGTAATCAATATATAAACCTTATATTGATAATTTTTATTTGCATTTAAAATTAATGACTTTAATGAAACAATGGTATATTTTACAAAGTTATCATCACAAGCATAAAAAATAGGTATAATTTCTTTCATAGTACTACTCCTTCTAATTAAACATTTTTAATTACGATGTTTATTATACTTTAGTCTATTAATATAGCCTACCTACTATTACATTTTATCAATCTACGTCTTATTTATGGTAACTCTACCATTCATTTACTGCTTATAGGAGTGTTATAATTGTAGTAGAATTGCTAAAAATTCACTCTACGCTGAGTAGAATTTAAGCATTTAAGGGATAAAATGGAATAAACACAAATAAAAATTTACATTTTTATTAGCAATTGTTATAATTAAGCAAAAGAGACAAAGAAGGTGAAGTTATAATGTTTGAAAAAATAAAAGAAATGTTTGAGTCTTATTCACAAAGCTCACAAACGCATAAAGATCCAACATTAAGAAGTATTGCTGTTAATAAAAGCCCAACATATTTAGCTAATGATATTATCAATATTTTAAAATCATTAAAATATAAAAAGATTACCTATAATGATGTATTTAATGAGATATTTACATCTAAAGCTGGCTATGAGGTAACTATTAATTTATTAAGCGGTAGTAATGGACAAACTATTATTAATGCAGCTGTATATTCAAGTGAAAATAAAGGTAAAACACGTAAGGCTTTACGTTTCCTATTAAACAAATTTAAAGAAGAATTTAATACATTTATTGTCCATGAATAAATCAATTAAAGTAAGTAATGAAAAGATCCAAGAAATTATAGATTACTATAGCAATTATCAAAAAAAATGCTCAGATACAAATAAAATGTTTGAAGCTAAAGCTGAAAATGTAAGCGTAACTATTTATAACAATAACACAGTTTTTTTTCAAGGAAATGATGCCCTTTTAGAGGCTAGTAAATGGGATTCATATACTGGCTATTTAGATAGTCACATTGGTTCTGATGAAGTTGGGTGTGGTGATTATTTAGCACCAATTGTTGTTTGTGCTTCCTATGTCAAAAAGGAAGACATTAGTTATTTATTAGAAATTGGCGTTAAGGATTCAAAGCAATTAAATGATGAAAAAATTCAAGAAATATTTGAGCATATTAAAGATAAAATTGCTTATGCTTATTTTGTTTTATCAAATGAAAAATATAACGAATTAATAAATAAGGGCTATAACTTAAATAAAATAAAGGCTTATTTACATAATTTTGTTTTATATAATTTAGTTAAAAAAACAAGCTTTTCTTCAAAAATTGTAGTCGATGATTTTTGTGGAGAAAGCTTATATTATAGGTATTTATTAAGCTATGATAATAATAAAATTCAAAAAAATATAACATTTGAAACAAAAGCTGAAAATAAGTATTTAGCTGTTGCTTGTGGCTCTATTATTGCAAGGCATTATTTTATTGAAGAAATAAACAAAATAAATTCAAGGCTTAACACTAATATTCCTTTAGGAGCTTCTTCTAAAGTAGATGATTATGCTAAGCAAATGGTTTTAAAGTATGGAACTGATTTTTTATTAAAATATAGTAAATATCATTTTAAGAACACCGAAAAGGTATTAGGAAAAGAAGATGGAAATCAATTTAAATTTGATTTTTAACATCTTCTTTTTAATTTGCGGCGTAAATAAGCCAATATGATATAAATAAAATTTATTTTATAAATTTTAAATGTATTATGCTATAATAAAGCGTATATATATTATAGGAGGTATGAAAATGAGCAACGAAAAAGCTTTATTAAAACTTGTAAATATAAAAAAAGATTACATACTTGCAAATAATGAACCTGTCCATGCATTAAAGGGTATAACAATTAATTTTAGAAAAAATGAATTTGTTTCAATCCTTGGCCCTTCTGGATGTGGTAAAACAACCTTATTAAACATTATTGGTGGTTTAGATAAATATAGTGATGGTGACTTAATTATTGCTAATAGATCTACTAAAATATATAAGGATTAGGATTGGGATCT
>CAKPZU010000084.1 GCA_934215405.1 uncultured Bacilli bacterium
TCTTAAGCATAAGCAACATTTATTAATGGTATAATTTTTCTTTTTTTCCTTGTCGTATTTTATATTTTCCATTGGACAATTAAAACAACATTTACGACATCTTATACAAATTTCTTTATTGATTTTTATATTTTTAGAAAGCATTAAATAATAATTGTATTTTATTTTCCCTAAAAGTGAATACATTTTTCCTTTTTTCGTATATTGTTTTTCATCCTTTAATAGAATATTATTTGTTATATAGTTTATATATTTTATATTATATTCAATTAAGGATTTTACATATTCATCAGCTAGCTTTTCACTAATATTTGCCGGCATTAAAAAATGATATTCCTTTAAAAATTCATTATTCTTTTTGATTTCATTTATTAGTTTATATGATGAATATGAGCTATCATTTAAAGAAGCATTACTACCATTTTTATATATAAAAATTTTCTTATTCTTTATATTTAGCTTTTTTAAATTCTCTAAAAAAAATTTTGGAGCATTATTAAAATATATAGGATAACCAATTCCTATAATATCATAAGAATTAGTATTTTTAACATTAACATTATTATTTAAAAAGCATGTATCAACATAATGATTTTTCTTTAAAAAGCTATTTTTTAATAATGTTGTTAAGTATAAAGTATTATAAGATCCACTAAAATAGATTAAAAGTATTTTCATAATTCATCATCTATCATTTTTAGCAAATGCTTAATAGCTCCATCTTCTTCATTAGTATACTTACTAACCTGATTAGCAACTTCTTTTACATCATCTGCTGCATTTTGCATAGCAACACCAATTCCAGCAAATTCTAATAATTCCTTGTCGTTTTCTCCATCGCCAAAAAATATCAAATCAGCATTAGTTTTATTATAATATTTTAACAATTCCTCCATTCCTTCCTTTTTAGAAAAATGAAGATTATAAAACTCTCCTTGCTTAAACCAATATCTATAATGATAATCTTTGCTCGTATTTATTATTTTAGCAACATTTTCTTGATATTTAGCATCTTTTAAGAAAAAGACAATAGCATTTGGCTCATTTTTTAATGTTTCTTTAAAGCTTCCAATATATTTAGCATTTGGCCAAACATTTCCAGTCAATGCATAGGTATCAAAATCAATTTCAATTAATAAATCATCAATATAAATCATTAATTCATTATTATCAATTAGCTTGTAAACAACATTTAAAGGAATTGTAACATTAGTTATTTTTTTATTATTAATAGGATCATAAACCATAGCCCCATTACATAAAACGCATAAATCCTTCATATGACATGAATTATAAATATTAATACTTGAAACTATATTTCTTCCAGTTGATAAAGTAATATGATATCCTTCATTTATTAAACGTGTAATTTCATTAATTGTATAAAGAGAAGGAATTGAACTATTTCTAGCAAGTGTTCCATCAATATCAAAAGCAATTATTTTATCCTTTAATGACATTATCTTAAACCAACTTTTCTATAGACCTTGGCAAGTTTTTTTCTTGCAACAAAGCTTGCCTTAGCTGCACCTTCTTCTAATACCTTATCAATAATTCCACTATTTTTTATTTCCTTAACTTTATTTTGTAAAACTTCTAATTCATTACATACAACATCAGCTACTGCCTTTTTAAATGTTCCATAATTAGAATCCTTGAATTCATTTTCAAGGTCACTAATTGAACGGTTTGTTAAAGCTGACATAATAGTTAATAGATTGGAAATTCCAGGTTTATTTACTTCATCATAGCATACTTTAGTATCACTATCAGTAACAGCAGACATAATTTTCTTTCTAATAATTGCTAAATCCTCAAGTAAATATATTGTTCCTTTTTCAGATTCTGATTTTGACATTTTCTTTAAAGGGTTAGAAAGTGAGCCGATTTTTGCGCCATTTTTTGGAACAACTGGTTCAGGAATTTTAAATGTTTCTGAGTAACGTGAATTAAAACGTAAAGCAATGTCTCTAGTTAATTCAACATGCTGCTTTTGATCAATCCCAACAGGAACGTAATCAGGATCATATAAAACAATATCCGCAGCCATCAAAGCAGGATAAATAAAAATACCCGTAGGAATTGATTCATTGCTGCCCATTTTAGCTGTTTTATCCTTATATTGGGTCATTCTAAACAATTCACCCATATTTGAATTACAAGCCATAATATAGCCAAGCTCTGCATGTTCATGAACATCACTTTGCTTAAATAAAACAACCTTATTTGGATCAAGGCCACAAGCTAAATAAATCGAAATTAAATCCTTTGTATTTTCTCTTAATTCTTTAGGATCAATAGGTAAAGTTAATGCATGTAAATCAGCAATAAAAACAAACATTTCATACTCATCTTGATAAGAAATGAATTGCTTAATTGCTCCAATATAATTACCTAATGTTAATTTCCCAGTAGGTTTAATTCCACTTAGCATTCTTTTTTTTGCGTTTTCCATAATCATCTCTCCTTAAAAAATAAAAGCGTCTTTAGAAATTAATCTAAGGACGCATAATTTACGTGGTACCACCTTAGTTCATAGTATAGCTATGCACTTTATTCTCTATAATGGGAGAACCCATCTTAGCTACTTTTTTCGCTTTGCCCTCAATGGCCCATATTATCTATTTAGACATATTTGCTTCCACCATACCAAACTCTCTTTGATGTCATCAATAGTTTTTTTCCATCTCATTGGTTTATTAAATTATAAATCTTTTACTTTTTTTTGTCTATATTATTTAATAAGATTTTTTTTATGCTTAATTATATAAACGATGATTATTATTCCAACAAATAGCGCAACTAATGATGAAAATACAAGCAGTAGCAATTGAGTGTCTTGGAAAAATCTTGGAGAATAAATGATTTCATAGGTTACTGATTCATTTCCTGCAAGATCATAGATTGTCAATGTATTGACGCCTTTTTTTAGTTTTATATTGAAAGTCGTTTCATTATCATTTAATGCTTGATATTGACTTTCTTTAACGCCTTTATAGCCTAGATTATAGCAAGCCAGTGCCTCGCTTCCTTCAATTGTAATATTGCTTTCTCTAGTACTATAAGATGTGCCGGCAAAAGATTTATTATCGATTTTAGTTATTGTTGGGAGAATTGTATCGATTGTAAACTCAATTGCTACTGAATAATTGCTAGCACCATCCTTGGCGTATATAGAATAGTTACCATCTTGATATAAACTAATTGACTTATTATTTTCTTTATATTCTTTTCCATTTAATGTATATATTATTTCAATTTTTTCATTATCATCAATTACATTTACAATTATAGGGCCATTAGCGTATTTTTCACTAAAAGACTTACTATCTTTGGTAAGCATTTCAATCTTTGGTTCAACATGGTCTAAGATAATAGGATTTGATGTATAGTAATATGTTTCCTTTTTTGAAACTATTTTTACATGAATATATTTTTTACCTTCACCTTCACTAACGCTTATTTCCTTATCAAATTGTATCCAATTGCTTTTAGGGTATGTAGTAGTTTCATTAACATAGTAATACATTTCCTCAATTTGTTCATTATCTAAATAATAAGCATTAATATCAAATTTATAATCTTTATATTTAACACTACTAGTTGACATAGAAATAACAATAATTGGAGGAAAATTCTTAGTAATATCAAGAGCTTTAATATAAGCTTGTGTAATAGTATAATCCTCAGATAATTGACCCTGAAGATTGCTACCCCAAGCTAAAATATGTCCACTTTTACTACTTGCTATACAATGATCCTTTCCACAAGCGATACTATTTATTTCATCACCAGCTGGTAAAGAAGTTAAATAATTAAATTTTTGTGGATAGCTTGTAGTAAGCGTTGAACTATTTCCAAGTTGTCCAGAACTATTTTCACCAAAGGAATAATAATTATTTAAGCTTGTTTTTACAAATCCATAATAATAAGCCGATTCAATATCAACAATATACTCATTTGTTTGTAAATCAAAATTGCCATTCATAATATAAGGATAATCCTTATAAGCAGAGGTTATTATTGTTTCATGATTTGCAAGCTGTCCATAGGCATTAGAGCCAAAGCCATATAAATTAGCTTGGTTAGTTAAAACATAAGATGTATATCTACCACAAGAAATATCAATTACATTATCTTTTATTTGTTCAATTAATGTTGGTGTTTCCTTAAAGGTCTTATCCTTAAAGCCTAATTGACCAAAGCTATTATCTCCCCATGAATAAACATTACCATTTTTACTATAGGCTAATGAATGTGAAGCTCCACTTTTAACATTAATTATATAATCATTTGCATCTAAATTGAAATTATTTGTTATATCATAAACTGTTTGTTCTATACTATTAGCACTTATTCCTAACTGTCCGTTTTCATTTTTACCAAATGATAAAATTTTATGCTTAGCAGTTAAAGCAATATTAAAATCATCTCCACAAGAAATATAGGTAATTTTATCATCACTTTCTAAAGAAAACATTGATGTTAATTCAGTAGGAGTAGTTTTAAAGAAGTAATCACTATAGCCAAATTGCTTTTTTTCACCACTTCCCATGCAAAATACTCTTCCTTGCTTACTTAATATAAAGCAATGCTGCTCACCTGAAAAAATATCTACAATTGCATCATCAACTTCAAGATTAATGTCTTTGCTAATATTTGTTGGATTAATTAGCTTTTTACTATAGGAAACATTACTTCCATCTCCCCATAAGCCCCAAGCATAAACAACATTATCTTTAGATAAAAGAAGAGAAAATGTTCTACCTGATGATATTTTAATTGGTACTATTTCTTCATCATTATTTGTAGCATTTATTTTTAATGTTTCATTTTTATAATTTCCTAAAAATGTAAAATTTAAAGATAATAACATCATTAATATAAGCGTTTTTATTCTTTTCATAAAATATCCTCCACTATTATTATAGGCATTTACTTTTGCGTTTTTTGTCGAATTAAAAAAGTTCTTTAATTTTTTTTTATAATCCTTTATAATTACTCCTGGTGATATTATGATAAACATAGCTAAAAAATTTAATATTCAAGATGAAATAATCCAAATTAAACCATTTGGAAATGGTCATATTAATGGTACTTATATAATTATTTGCAAAAATAATTACTATTTACTTCAAGAAATTAATCAAATTGTTTTTAATAATATAGAAATGCTAATGAATAATATTTATTTAGTTACAAATCATTTAAAAGAAAAAATAAAAAATAGAAATGGTAATTATTTAAGAGAAACATTAACAATTATTCCAACCATTGAGAATAAACTATTTTATTATGATAAAGAAGCAAATAAATATTATAGAATGTATATTTATATAAATAATACTATTGCTTATGAAAATGATGCTTCTTTAAGTGTTTATAAGGAAGTGTCTAGTACTTTTAGTCAATTTTATAATGATTTGAGTGATTTTGATGCTTCAAAGCTATATATTGTAATAAAAGATTTTCATAATACTAAAAAGAGATATGAAAAGCTTTTAGAAAGCATTAAGGCTGATAAATATAATAGGGTTAAGAATTGTCAAGAAGAAATAAGTTACTTAAAAAGTAAAGAAAGCTATTATAATGAAATAAATCAATTAATTGAAAATAAAAAAGTACCACTTAGAGTTACTCATAATGATACAAAGCTAAATAATGTTTTATTTGATAAAGGAACAAATAAACCTCTTTGTGTAATTGATTTAGATACAATTATGCCAGGATCAATTTTATTTGACTTTGGTGATGCTATAAGATTTATTTGTAATACCTCAAAAGAAGATGAAGCTGATTTAAGTATGGTTAATTTCTCCTTAGATAATTTTAAAGCATACTGTGAAGGCTTCTTATTGAACTTGAAAAGTATATTAACAAATGATGAAATTAATAATTTAGCCTTTAGTGCTAATTTAATAACATTAGAGCAAGCAATTAGATTTTTAGATGATTATTTAAATGGCGATAGCTATTATAAAACATCATACGAAAATCATAATTTAATAAGAGCAAAAAATCAAATAAAGCTTGCAAATGAAATAGAAAAAAACATCACTACAATGAATGATGTTATAAAAGAATTAATTTAATATAGCTCTATCTTAAAATGTAGGGTTTTCATAAGGCTTGTCAAAAAACTATAAACAATCATGGGAAGCTTATTGCTTCCTTTTAAATTTTTAAGCAAGAATACCCTATTTTTTACTTATCGACGATTTAACACCAATAATGGAAGTATTAAAAAAGAAAACTATTTTAGTAGATTTTCATTGTGAAGTAAACGTTATTACATCAATGTTAATTAACACTTTAGTTATATAAATAATAAAAAGTTAAGTCTTGAAATAAAGCAGAAAATAGTACGATAAATGGGGCGAAAATCAAATCCGCCCCGATAATCGTACTTTTTATTGACATAATTGCAAAGCAAAGAGGCTACATTTAAATCTATAGCTTTTTTGCTCTTAGAAAAGAAGTTAAAACTTTAATATTTTTAGTAAAGTGGCATAAGTCACTTTTTAATTTGAAAAATCTTCAAGTTCATATTGGGGCATAGCTGAAATGTTTAAATCATTATTATAGGTAGATGAAATAATTTTATAATAAGCACACATACCTATCATAGCAGCATTATCACCACATAAAGATAACTTTGGTAAAATTAAATCAACATTTGGGTAATTTTTATTTAATAGCTCACTCAATTTATTTCTTAAGCTACTATTAGCAGATGAACCGCCAGCTGCAACAAATGTTTTTATTTCAGGATACATTTTTAAGGCAATTTTTACTTTTCTAATTAATATATCAGTAGCTACTTCTTGGAAGGAAGCAGCAATATCTTCTTTTTTATATTCAATATGCTTTTGATCCATATTGTGGCATAAATTTATTACAGCTGATTTTAAGCCTGAATAGGAAAAATCAAGGGTATTATCATTTTTAGGAAGAGGTAGCTTATAAATACAATTACCAACATTTGCCATTTTATCAATTATTGGACCACCTGGATAGCCTGTATTTAATAAACGTGAAACCTTATCATAAGCCTCACCTACTGCATCATCTAATGTTTGACCAATAATTTTAAATTTTAATTCATCCTCCATATAAACAAGTTCAGTATTTCCACCACTTACAACTAAAGCCATTAAAGGAAATTTAAATTCTTTATTAAATCTATTAGCATAAATATGACCAGCTAAATGATGAATTGGAACAAGTGGTTTATTTAATAATAAAGCAATGGTTTTAGCAGCCTGCATTCCAACATGTAAAGAGCCAACTAGTCCAGGGCCAACTGTAAATGCAATATAATCAATATCATCTAATGATATATTTGCTTTGCTTATTGCTTCATTAATAACATAAGTTATTTTTTCAACGTGTAAACGAGAAGCAAGCTCTGGCATTACTCCTCCATATTTATTATGAAATTCAATTTGTGACGAAACGACATTACTTAATAATTCCTTGTCTTTTAAAACCGCTACACAAGTATCATCACATGAGCTTTCTATTGCTAATATTATCATATTTATTACCACCTTTATTCATATAAATCCTTTAACATCAAATATGCATCTTCACCATTTTCATAGTATTTTTTTCTAGTTGTAACAATTTTAAAGCCACATGATTTATAAAGATTTATTGCTATTTCATTTGAAACTCTAACCTCAAGCGTTATATTAACACAACCAGCTAAAACTATTCTTTTTTCAGCATCCTGCATTAATAGCTTTGAAAGCTTATGGCCTTGAAATTTTTTTGAAATTGAAACCTTAGTAATTTCAGCCTGCTCAAATTTTATCCAAAAGCCAATAAAGCCAACAATTTCATTTGTTTCCTTTATTACCATTTTTAAATAATAAGCAAAAGGATTATCGTTTAGTTCATATAAATAGTCTTTTTCCTTCCATGGCTTACGATACAATTCATTTTCGATAATTAAAATATCCTTTATATCTTCATTTTTTACTTCAAGTATTTGAATTGTCATTTTATCTATCCTTTAAATAAATTGGGACTAAAGCATCCACATTTGCAACACATTTTATATTAGGACTAATTCTATTCATATTTTCTAAAACATCAATATCAGTTGCTGGCATATCAACTAAAAAAGTATCTAGTACAACCTCATAATCCTTATATTGCTCAATAATATTTTTTAATTCTTCTAATGTTACAACGCATTCATCAATTACTTTAACATTATCGTTATAAATACCTAAATAAGCTCTATTAGCTTTAGCATCTAATATGACAATTTTTTTATCAACTGAAGCATAGGCATTTAATGAAGAAATTGCCTTTAATGGTATTTTTTTTAATGATGCTAATACTTTAGCAATACACATACCAATTCTTATTCCAGTAAATGAGCCAGGTCCATTAGTTACAACAATTTCATTAATATCATTTAAAAACAAACGAGATTCCTCAAGTGCTTCCTTTAAAACTGGAATTGTTAATTCAGATTGCATTTTTATAGCTTCCTTTTGGTATTTATAAATCAATTTATAATCCTTGGCTATTCCAATGCATAAATATTTTGTTGATGTATCTATATATAAGCTATTCATATTCATTTAACTCCTTAAGTAGTTGTTCATATCTTTTTCCAAAAGCTGTTAGAATAAATTTTCTTTGGTTTTTACTAATATACTTTATTTGAATTTCTAAGCGCTCATTAAACATATCAAGATTATTTAAGCAACTAGACCATTCTATAAAAATAACATTATCATTTGATATATAATCTAAAATATCATAAAAAGATGATCCTTCTAGCCTATAAGCATCAATATGAACTATTGTATACGTATCAGTTTTGTATGTTTTTAATAAAGTAAATGTTGGACTAGTTACTGTTTGCTTGACATTTTTTGCTTTTGCAAACCCTTTAACAAATGTTGTCTTACCAGCACCTAAATCGCCATTTAAAAATATAACATCTCCACCTTTTACAAATTTAGCTAATAAGCCTGCAAATTCATAAGTTTGTTCATTATTTTTACTTTTAAACTCCATTTTATCACCCTCTTTGTTATTTTACCACTTTAATAATCTTTATTAAAGATTAAATAAGAAAAAGTATATTTTTTCATATTTTTTGAATAATCCCTGCGTAGCAGCATCCAAATCGGCGTATGTGGTTTTTCCAGTTATTCCCGTAGAGATTTTTTTTGCATCTGCTGCGGAAATGGTGGATGTTCCGTCTCCCTGTGTAGCTTTATAACTTGCCTCAACGGTAAACACATCTTTATTGTAGGTATACTGAGTTTGTGTAGTATCCTTGTTTGTAACCACGATAGTTCCGTCGGTATCAGCATCTGATGCACTTCCCTTGTCCGTACCTGCGTAGTCGGTGGCGGTCTTGGTCATATACAATGTATCATCCCAGGATGTAGATTTAATTGTTACCTTAATACCCTGACTTGAGTTTGCACC
>CAKPZU010000085.1 GCA_934215405.1 uncultured Bacilli bacterium
TGCCCCATAGAATTCCATAGATTTTTATTAGTCATTTCTCTAAACCCCATAAAACCCCATAGAATTCTGGAGACCCACTTTTGTTCGTTATCACTTAAATTACTTTTTTCTTCGACTAAAACATAGTTGTTATAAGAATAATTATCTTCCTTTAAAACTGTTTCACTCCAAAACTTCATAGCTTCCTCATAAAACATATTTTGATTTTCTTCAACAGAAAAATCCTTGTTAGGATATATAACATGTGAAAGCGTTAAAGTCATTTTAGGCTTTAGATTTTTAAATATTTTTCTTTGCTTATAGGTTTGTGCACAAATTACTATAGGCTTTTTATACATAGCTGGATATTTAAAAGCAGCCTTATTCATTTTTCTAATCTTATTATAATAAGGCCACAAAGTGCCCTCAGGATAAACTGCTATAATAGCATTTTCATTTAGTCTTTGCTTCATAGCATTTTGAAAAGCTTTAAATGTTTTTATATTACTTGGAAGCGGTAAGCAACCAAGCATCATTACAAGTTTTCCTATAAATGGAATATTTACAGCATCAGGATGTGATATTACATAAACACGACGTGGAACGCCAATAAATATATGTGATAAAAAAGCATCATAATAATGAGTATGGTTACTATATAAGAAAAAGCTTTGCTTTTTTAATTCTTTTTTCACTTGCTTTTTATTTTTTACCTTACTTACTAAAACTATTCTTGAATAAATATATAAAATAGGAAATGCAATCAAATAATATAAAATAAAACTAATTATTCTATAAAATATATTTTTATTTATGTACTTAAAATCATCCTTTAAAGGCTTATTATTAACGCCAAGACTACCAAAATCATCTTGCTCATCTACATGATAATAAAATGTTTTTCTAGCCATTTTAAATAAGTTCCTTTTCTTTTAGTTCTTTTATAATAATATCAGCAATTTGTGATGAACCATTTTGCTTTTTATTAACATTTTTCTTAATATTTTTTCTTAATTGAGCTAAAAATTCTGGATGTTCATACATAAAGATTACTTGCCTTGAAAGATGTGATAATTTATAGCATGTTACACCACATTTTAATTCTTCAGTAAATAGCTTAGCTGTTCCTTTTTCAATACAATGAGCATAATAATCAACAATTACTGGCGTTCCCATAAATAATGAATCTAAAACTGCATTTGGCCCTGATTTTGTAATAAATATATCACTAGCTCCATAATATTCGTAAGCAAATGGCGTAAATTTCAGATTAACAAATGTTATATTTTTAGGCATTTTTGCGCGTCTTTTTTCATAATAAGCATACATTTTTTCATTTTTACCAGCTAAAAATATAATTGTAATTGGAAATTTTATTTTTCTAATTAATTGATTACATACACTTTTAGCCTTACCAGCTGCATAAGCGCCATCTGCTATCATAACAGTAAACTTATCAAGTGGTAGATTATATTTTTTTCTATAATCTTCCTTACTTCCAGTAGATGAAGCAACCTCATCTCTAGCTGTAAAGAAAACACGTTTAATTTGATCATATTTAAACTCTCTTTTTCTTATTGCTTCATTACAAGCTTCAATATTGTTATTTATAAATAAATCTGATCTATTATCCCACCATACATGAACATTATTATCAGGATTATAAGTAATAACAGTTAAATTAGGAAGATATTTCTTTTTTAATTCTAAGGCTGTAAAGGTAATGAAGTAATGTGTTGATATAATAACATCTGGATTATACTTTAGCATTGCTTGCATTGTAGCATCTGTATATTTCTTAAAAAGTGTTCTATGGACAAGCCTCATAAAGTGTTGCTTGCCTACTAATTCTAAGAACCAAAAAATACTAACTCCAAATATTTTATTTTTATTTGTTTCTTTAGTACAATTAGATAAAAATTTTTCAAAGCCTTCAGTATCTTTATCTCCTTCATCCATAATATAAGATTCTATAATTTCAATTTCATCAGCATATTTTGCCTTTAAGCCACTAGCAATTGCTTGCATTGACATTATATGCCCCATTCCTGATTCTATATATGTTAACAAAACTCTAGGTTTATTCATAAATTATCTCTCCGTTTATCACTTCATTTACTATTATAAACGATTTTTTTTATAAACTAAAGAAAAAGCCACTATAAAGTGATTAAATTGCTATTTTAGCAACCATGAAATTAAATTAATTACTTTTATCCCATCAAAAACATCTTCAGTTTCATCTAAAGATAGTATTATTTTTTCATAATTATCTTTAATTTTCTTAAGTGGATCTAATTCTCTTTTTCTTGTGTCTTCATTACTTAATGATTCAGTTACTTGGAAATATATTTTTTCTTTTGGGCTATTTGCAATAAAATCTATTTCTTTATTATCAATTTTTCCAATTGCTACATCATAGCCTCTTCTTAAAAGCTCAAAATATACTATATTTTCTAAAATGTGTCCTCTATCTCTATCTCTTAATCCTAGTAAATAATTTCTAATTCCTATATCAGCTATATAATATTTACCTAATGTTTTTAAATATTCTTTACCTTTGAGATCAAATCTTTTTATTTCATAAAACATAAAGGTTTCAACGATGGCATTTATATAACTATCTACTGTATGTGAACTAGGAGCTTTTTTATTTCTTTTTTCGTTTAATAGTCCAACACTAGATAACGTATTTCCAATAGTTGAAGAAGAAACATTTGATCCGATATTATCAGCTAAAAATAATATTATTTTTTTTAATAATAATGCGTCAGATACTGTTTTTTCATCTTTTCTTTTTTTTATTTCTAAAATATCTCTAGTTATTATAGTGCTATATATTCCTTCAAGTAGCATAAACGCTTTTTCCTGTTCTAAACCAACATCTATTATTCCTGGCATTCCGCCAAATCTTAAATATGCCTCAAATGCTTCTTTTAATGAATAGCTATCACCATTTGCAGCAATTACTTCTTGCCTTATTCCACCAAATGCACTATTAATTTCTTTAATTTTAAAATTATGGAAATATAAAAATTCCTTAAAAGATAAAGGATACATTTTTATTTCAACACATCTTCCTGCTAAATATGTTGAATACTCACTTGACAATAAATATGCATTTGAGCCAGTAACATAAATATCTGTATTAAATTCCACTCTTAAAGCATTAATAGCATTTTCCCATCCAGTAATTCTTTGTATTTCGTCAAAAAATAAATACATTATTTTATTAGGAATAATTCTTTCTTTAACATAATTATACACATCCTTATAAGACATCAGTGAAAAATCCATTCTTTCAAAGTGCATTTCTATAATTTGATTTTTATCTTTACCTTCTTCAAGAAGATGATTAATCATTAACTGCAAAAGCTTTGATTTTCCACTTCTTCTTATTCCTGTAACAACTTTAATTACTTCTTTATCTTGAAATGCAATAAGCTTATTTAAATATGTATCTCTATTTTTAAGATTTTCATTATTTATCATACAAGTCACTCCAATTTATTCTATATTTAGTATACTACAAAGAATATTAATATACAATATTTTTGCACTTAAATGCAAAAACTTTTATGAATTATTACTTTTTACACTTAAATGCAAAAATTTTTGCTTTTTAATCAAAAAAAATGTGAAAGGCCTTTATTAATAGATCTTTCACAATCATTTTTATTAATACAAATTAAAATCTCTTATTAGTTACTTTTTATGTAAAGGCTATTAGCAACTTTTGTACCATCAGCTAAATAAACAGCTAATATACAACCAACTTGTTTTTTACCATTGAAGTTAACTAAAGCCATTTCACAAGTGAATTCTTTACCTTCTTCAATAATCCTTGTTAGCCATTCATATTGACTAGGATTACTTGTATATAGTCTTAGGCTATTTCCTTCATTATCAACTAAATTAATATTTGAATATTTACCCTTTGGATCATTGTATATTGAATACGAAGCTTTAATTTTATATACTTGTTCAGTATTTTTGTAATTCTTTTCAAGAGCAATCAATTCTTTTAATGTTGAATCTTTAAATGAAGCTGTTGAATATTCATGTTTTCCAAAGAAATTAACATCAACCGTAGCATCTAAAATACATGATTGTCCTGTTTTTTCACCAATTATATTTGTCCTTGTTCCAGTTAAAATTACTTCATTCCCTAAAGTTAACTTAGCTAATTCTTCGCTAGTTGTTTTTACAACAATTGCTCCAGTCTCATCAACTAAATAGAAACCTTGTTGATTTACAAGAGATGAAGCAACAATACCTCTTACAGTAACTTTTGTTTCCATATCTGCTTCATATGCTTTCTTTACAGTTAAAGCATCTATAGTACTAGCATCAGTATTTGTAATTTCAATTGTTTTACTATAAGTATATTGCTCATATTTTCCAGTAATAGTAACAACAGCAGTTCCAGAATCCTTTGTATGCATAATTAAATCTTCATTTTCTTTTTCAAAATAAACAACATTTTCATTGCTTGAAGTGTATGATAAAGTTGCATTTTCAAAGTCTAATAAAGTTGAAGATATTGTTGTATTTAATTTAAGTTTTGGATCGCCTGTATAATTTGTTAAGAATTGATTATAGCCATAATAATCAACTACAAATTTAGCTGTTGAACTTAAATCAAATTGATAATTATTATCTTTTACTTGAATAGGTAGAATTCTCCAGAAACATCCAGATACTGTTGATTTAGCATTTATTACAGATAAATATACTTCACATACCTTGCCATCAAATTCATCAAGCCATGTAAAATCATTACCATTACATTGTGTATAAGTATATGTTCCTGTTTTATTATCTAAATCATTAATATAGTAGTTTATAAAACCATCCCCTGGTTTTTTATTTACCACTGCATTAACCTTATAAATTGTTGTTGTAATATTATTAGTGATTGGAGTTTCCATAATTTCCTTTATAGTTGACTCTTTAACCCATGATTTATCAAAATCCTTTGTTTCTTTGTCATTAGATTTTAAAATACAATTAGTTAATTGAACACAACCAGTATATCCAAAAGTATTAGCATATGGTGCTTCATTTACTGCAATAAAGTTAACTCTTTCTCCAAGAATAGTAATTGAATTACCAACACTCAATTTAGAAGCTATTTGTGCATCATATACATAAATTGAATTTGTATTATCAGCAAGATAGAAACCATTTGGAATAATTCCAGTAGAATAAGTAATTGCAGCTACTACACCACTTACTTTTACCTTACTAGTTTCTTCTACTTTACGGCATTCATCGATTGTTTTACTTACATAATCACTTTCATCAACTTGCTTATGCTTAACTTCAATAATCCAACCTGATTTTACTTGTGGCGTTCCATTAAATACGTTTAATAACGCATATAATACAACTTCATCTCCAGCAACTGGTTGATCATCTAATTCATTATATCTTTTTTCACCAGTACTATCATATGTTCCATAGCAATAAATTGATCCTGTTTCATCTTCTATAGTCATTTCACCATAATTAGGATTTGTTACTTTCTTAACAGTACCTTTAATATAATATCTTGTGTTTAAATCATTGTTTTCGCATAATTTTAATGCTTCTGCAATTGTAATGTATTTTATAGTTTCACTTGATGAATTATCTTCACTTGATGAACTATTTTCAATACTAGAGCTACTTTCTTCACTAAAAGAGCTATCCTCGGTGCTAGAACTGCTTTCATCTTTTGATGAGCTTTCTTCTCTATTTGAACTACTTGTTTCGTTTGATGAAGATTCACTTTCACTTGAACTTGTGTGTTCACTTGATGAGCTTTCATTTTGTGAAACATCACTATTACTAACTGATGACTGATTATTACAGCTTAAAATACTAACAGATAAAAATAAAACTAATAAAGATTTAAAATTGTTTTTTCTTTTCATTAATTAGCCTCCATTAAAATAACTTTATATTACTCTTTTATTTTTCTTAATCAAATGTTAAGCGGTTTCATTTTTTATAATCTACATTTTACTAATGAATTGTATTAAACTTATATCAATTTAACTTTTAAAAAAGCCGACATCATAAATTGACATCGGCTTTGCTTTAGACTATTTAAACATGTAGAAAAAGAAGAAAGGGCCAGTATATGAGTTATATGCTTTCATATCATCAACTTCAACAACTGAATTAATTCTTTCAATTAATAGCTTCCCTTGTTCTGATTTCCAACATTTTCTTGGAGAGCAAAAAACTAAACTATCATTTCCAACTTTACATTGTAACCATAAATTTCCACTACCAATTCCAAATTCAGCTTTTGTAAATGAATCAAAAGGAATTTTAACTAAAGTGTTTTCATCCTTTTTTGCAGTACAAATCATTTCTTTTTCTGTTATTTCAACATTATATTCTGTCCATAATTTCCCTGGTAAAACATTATTTTCTTCGCCTAAAACTAAAGTAAACTTATCCATAAAATTCTCCTTTAAAATCAGTTTTAATTATACTCTTTCTAACAATTAAATTTCAATAAAATCATTTTGAACTATATATTTTTTACATTAAAGCAATACTTACCTTTACCATGGTTTTTAACTGAAGTAATAATTTTTAAATCTAATAATATTTTAAGAAATTTTGAAACTTTAGATGGTGAGATATTTAATAATGGCATTACTTCAGTTCTGCCAAAATAATTATTTTGTGATAAGCCATTATATAAATTTATAATTTTTTTCTTCATTTTTGTTGATATGTTTAAAGAGTTAATATCTACTTTTTCATCTCCAATGTTCACTTTTTCATCTCAAATGTCTACTTTTTTGTTCCAATTTATATGTAAATATCTATTCTTCAATTCATTTTTTTTCATTCAATATTAAGTTTCTTAAAAACATTTCTAAATATTCAGTTGTTTCAAATATTCCTTTTTCAATGTTTATATAATTTGCACGAACTAATGCATTTCTAAAATACCACGCATTATTAGCAAATATGTCATTTTTTACATCATATCCAAATTTTCTTAGATATTTTATTAAAAATACTACTGTAGCGATTGTGTTTTCTTTACAAAACACACGAATTTGTCAAAAATTAAAGACAAGCCTTACAAAATGCACAATAAAATCATCTATCAAATTTTTCTCAATAGTAAAATTATATTATAAAGTTTCTTTTAATAAAGTTGCACCACTATATATTACTGTATCTTCATTTAAAACCTATTCTTTTTTAGAAATATTGTAATTTCTTATTTTACTAGTACACAAAAAATCTTTATAAAATAAATCTTTATACCTTATAAAAAACAAAAAAAGAAATATACAAAGGGAATTTATAAGCATAAATACAATAGAAGAAAATAAAGAGCCAAAAATATAGTTTATAGTTATGCGTTGTCTTGGCAACACCCATTGTACCACCAATTATATATATTGCTTTTATCTAATTTTATAATAGTTCGTGTAAATTCCATTACGAGATGAATCAGCACTTTCAATAAATAGTTTGAATTTGTACCCATCGAAATTTGTATCGAATTCATAACGAATTTCAAAAATCCAGACCGAATCTTTTGTAAAATAGCCATTATCCAAAGAGTTATTCCTTACATAATAGAACTTGTACAATTTACTCGGATTATTATCAAAATAGTCGGACAAATCATTCTTTTGCTCTATGATATACCAATTTTCGTTTGTATCCATGCTGAACTTTTCAATTCTTGGTGTACCGAACAAACCATCATAATTTGTTTTCATATACAAAAAATATGTTTTTGCATTCGTCATAAACGCATCTTCATTCGGACAAGCTTGCGAAAACGAGTAGCCACCATTATACCATACGTCGCTTGATTGCATTTCTCCTAGTAATCCTGTCAGTGCAGGCAAACCAGCAAGCCCTTTTGCCGACAATTCTTCTTCTGTAAACCATTTCGTGCTATCGTGAACAGAATTTTTACTTTCTTCACCACCATAGTTATTTACACATGCAATTAAGCTCATGCAAGTTATCGATAAAAGCACAGTGCAAACAATAATAGACAATTTCTTTCTTAAAATATATACTTTCAACCTCCATTGTTAGTATTTGTATTCAATAAAAACTCCCTAGAAGAGTAAACTCCATTCTTTATAATTTTTCAACTTTTTTTGCTTTATTAATCGCCATAATAAATGTTACCAAGCTAAAGATCCACAATGTCGTTATTACTAATATTCCAAACGGTATAGCTATTATAATGCCAATACTGAATTCCAGTTTAATTACATCTACCAACGGCCATACAACAAACACTGACAAAAATACAGAGGTGATTATGAAAAGCACTATAGAAATAGATATTTTAGTTTTCATTATGTCGCCTCCAGTCGCAATTGAATTATAAATATTATCATGAACCCTGTTAATATCCAAAAAAATAATTCTTTGATTTGTAGCATAAACTGCCATTTTTAAAACAGTTGATAACAAATCTTAGATCATATACAAATAATTTTTCTTTGATGGCACTATGATATGAAGTACTATTTCTTTTTTTCCCTCGTTAACCTTATAAAATATAATATTTTGTTTACATACTAGTGCCCTATATCCCTGTTTAGCAATTGGTTGATATCTTGGTACTACACTAATATAAGGAAATTCACTAATATTATTAATTTGTATTTCTAAAAAATCTAGATATTCTATGGCTTCCTTTTTAGAAAAAGTAGCATTGATATAAAGAATAATATCTGTTAATTGATCATTGAACTTATCAGTTCTAATAACTGAATATTTCATTATAATTCAAGCTTCTTTCTAATATCATTAAAAGTATCAGCAACAGGTTTAACTCTATTATTTCTAACATCATCTTCAGATTCGGATAGCATTTTTAACAATTCTAATTCAGCTTGAATTTGATTAAATTGTTCTAGACTTAAGATTACTGTATCACCATGGCCATTTACTGTAATATATACAGGTTCTCTAGTTTCTTTACATAAATTAGAAATTTCATTATATTTATTTCTTAGTTCTGCTGATGGTCTTATATTTTCCACGCTTATCATCTCCTATCATTATTATATCATAATTATGATATGTTTCAAACTGATAATTTTTTTGATACTATAAAAATTAAAATAAACTGAAACATTCTAAAAATATAAAAATCTTGATATAGTATTTTTACTGTATATAGATTAGTAACTTAGCTTTTTATATTTCTTTACCATCTTTTCTAATGAACTTAATTTCTTGAATTGTACCATTGTTGTAAATGCTAAACTGAAAATGTCATAAAACGCCAAACTCAAAATGTCGTTTTTTGGAACATTCCACTATAATTAAAATGAGGTGGAATAGAAATGAGAAAAGATATTTTTGAGGTTATATTTATGGAAAA
>CAKPZU010000086.1 GCA_934215405.1 uncultured Bacilli bacterium
ATTATAAGCATTATCAAGATGCTGTTCAAATCCTGGGGCATTTAAAATAAAAACAATTATTAAAATAAAAATACTACTTAAAATTGAAAAAAACATCGAAATGGCATGTAAATCAAATTTTTGAATACTGTAGCCTTTTTTAAAGAAATCCTTAACAACATAAAAGAGCATAAATATTGCACTTGTGATAACTACAGCACTTGCAATAGAAATTACAAACCTTCTAATAATTGAGTATGTATCAATACCTTTATGCAATGAAGGTAAAATTAAATAATCAATTGCTTGAAGAATAACAAATGCACCAATTGCCACATTTGTAATTAAATAAGTCCTTCTTACCTCGATTTTTTTACAGCTATTTGTAAAGAATGGAATAATAATTAAAACAATAGCTCCAATTAGCAAGCAAATTGCATAGCTTGTGGGATTATTTTTAGCTTCAGTTCTAATTAATAATAAATATAAAGAGAAAAAAGCAAAAATTAAACAAGAATACGATTTTTCTAAAAACTTTTTCATTTTCATCACCATCTTAATTTTATAATAATTTGTAACAAATTGCTACAACAAAAAGACAAAGTATGTTATTATTATTAATAGTAATGCTTAAAAGCATTAAAAAAATAAAGAAAGGAGCAATTAATAATTAACTTAGTTAATTAAAAAAAATATGAAAGGTTTAATGATTTTTGCTGATGGCTTTGAAGATAGTGAGGGTTTAACTACGCTTGATGTCTTAAAAAGAGCTAAAATGGATATTTGCTGCGTAAGCTTATCAAATAATAATTATGTTATTACATCATCAAATAATAAAATTGAATTTGATATATCTTATAATGAAATAGATTATAAGGAATATGATTTTTTGATTATTCCTGGTGGTAAAGCAGTATTTAATGTTTTAATTCATAGCTTATGGATTAACGAGGTAATTACATATTTTGCTACAAATAATAAATTGATTTGTGCAATCTGTGCTGCTCCTATGCTAATTGGAAGGCTTGGTTTTTTAAAGGACTATAAATATACTTGCTTTCCAGGATGTGAAGCAAATATAATTGGTGGCGAGCTAATAAATCAAAGCGTTGTCTATGATAAAAATATTATTAGCGCTAA
The DNA here is from genome assembly GCA_934215405.1 of uncultured Bacilli bacterium. Taxonomy (GTDB): domain Bacteria; phylum Bacillota_I; class Bacilli_A; order RFN20; family CAG-631; genus CAKPXW01. The sequence continues at coordinate 1,120 of CAKPZU010000086.1, forward strand.
ATCAATGTATTATTCATGTGATTTTGCTTTAAAGATTATTGAAGTTTTAAAAGGAAAAAATGAAAGAGAAATTATAGAAAGACAAATAAAAGGGTTAGAATAGTTATGAATATTTATATGTTAATTGATGCCTTACTTGAATATGGAAAAGAAAAAGGCTTATTAGAGGAAATAGATTATTATTATACTTTAAATGCTTTATTAGCCATATTTAAACTTGATGAATATGTAAAGCCTATTGAAAAGGTTAATTTGACATTAGATGAAATCTTAAATTCAATGCTAGATTATGCAATTAATAATAATTTAATAGAAAATAGCAACGAAAATAGAGATTTATTTGATACAAAAATTATGGGTGTATTTGCTAAAAAACCATCAGTATTTAAAGAAAAAATGGATGAATTAGTAAATATTGATCCATCAACTGCAACTACTTATTTTTATAATTATTGTAAAAATATAAATTACATTAGAGCATCAAGAATTGCTAAAGATATTCATTTTGATTATTTATCAAAATATGGAACAATTAATATTTCAATAAATATGTCAAAGCCTGAAAAGGATCCAAATGACATCAAGAAGCTCTTAACATTAAAGAAATCTTCATACCCTAAATGTATGCTTTGTCTTGAAAATATAAACTATGCAGGACATATTGGCTTTCCTGCTCGTCAAACACTAATGGCTTATCCGCTTACATTAGCTAATGAGCATTACTATATGCAATATTCGCCATATAGCTATTTTAACGAACATATAATTTGCTTCCATGAAGATCATTTTAATATGAGAATGACTAATCAATCCTTTAAGGAGCTTGTTTCTTTTATTAAAATATTTCCACACTATTTTATTGGTAGTAATACTAATTTACCAATTGTTGGTGGAAGTATTTTAAACCATCAACACTTCCAAGGTGGAAAGGCAATTCTACCAATGCAAAATGCTAAAGAGGTATTTATGTATGAAACTAATGAAGTAGAGGTTTATAAGCTTATTTGGCCAATGAATGCTATTAGATTAAAATGTAAGGATGATAATAAATTATTAGAGGTTGCTTTTAAAGTATTATCTAAATGGTTAAACTATGAAAATAAAGATTTAATGATTATAAATAGTAAGGAAGAAATCCATAATACTATTACTCCTATTACTAGAAAAAGAAATGGAGTTTACGAATTTGATTTAGTATTAAGGAATAATATTACTACAAGTGATAGGCCTTTAGGCTTATTCCATCCTCAAGAAAAATATTGGCATATTAAAAAGGAAAATATTGGCTTAATTGAGGTTATGGGTCTTGCTATTTTACCATCAAGATTAAACAAAGAAATGGGACTTGTTAAAAAATATTTATTAAATGAATCATTAAGTGAAGATGAATTAAATGATATTGAAAAACATCTTGAATGGGCTAATGAAATAAAGCATAATAATAATGTGAGCAAAGAAAATATTGACACAATAGTTAATAATGCTATTGGTGAGGTTTTTATAAATGTTTTAAAGGATTGTGCAGTATTTAAGGATGAAAATATTAATGAATTTGATAAATTTATAGATAGTATAAAGGAGTAAATGTATGGAAGATAAAGAAAAAAAATTTACTGATGATGAATTAATTGAAGATGTAAAAGCAGATGATGATGCGCCGGTTAAGGTTATCTATAGATGCAAAAAATGCGGTCAAATTTTATCTAAGGATGCTAAAGATTGCTGGAAGTGCTCAAGTAAAGACATCGAAGAAGTTGTAGAAGAAGATACTAAAGAATTAAGAAAGGTTATGCTTCAAGATAGAATAGAAAAACTTGAAAATGATGTTAAAGGCTTAAAGAAATCTAATGATTTTTTATATATCGTTATTGTGGCTTTAGTAGTTTTTTTATTCATATTCTTAATTAGTAAGAAATAATATGAAGTATATTATAGTAACAAGTGATAGTCATGGTAATACTAATGCTTTAAAGAATATAGCATTAAGATACCCTGATGCTTTTTGCTATTTAAATTTAGGTGATTTTTGCGATAGTGAAGAAGCAATTTCACCTTTTTTAAGTGTTAAGGGTAATAATGATTATTTACCTATTCCTCTTCAAAGAATAATAACAATTGATAATAAAAGAATTTTAATGCTTCATGGTCATAATACATTTTTATCTTTAAGCAATTTACTATCTATGGCTAAAAGAAATAATTGCAATATAATTCTTTATGGTCATACACATGTTTTAAACTATAAAGTAATTGATAACATATATATTATTAATCCTGGAGCTATTTCTTATCCTAGAAGTGAATATGGCTCAACCTATGCTTTAATTTACTTTAACAATAATAAGATTGAAGTAAAGTTTAAATCATTAGATACAAATCAAAATATTGAGTTATAATGTGCTTTTTTAACATTTTTACGGTTTTTGTTTTGCTTTATTTGCTTTGTTTATAAAATAAATTGTGATAAATATCTAATTATGATATAATTATTTGGTCATATAGAATTATAGTTAATTCTATTAAATTTGTTATTTAATCAATTAAAAAAATAGTAATTTGAAAGGTGTAATAAAATGGCTAAAAAATTACGAATTTTATTTCCATATGTTGAAGCAGGTATTGGTCATATTATGCCAATGAAAGCTTTTGTAAATGAATTTTCTAAAAAATACGGTGATGAGTTTGAAATTGTCGAGGTAAATTTTTTTAAGGATGCCAAAGACAAGGATTTATTAAAATATGAAAAATGGTATTGCGATAATGTTAGAAATTTTGCTAGATTTCCAATATATGGCCATTTAACAACAACAGTTGCAAAAATGACTCCAATAAAAGTTGTTAACTGGTTTATGATGAAGGCAACATGCCCTAAGGTTTATAAAAAAGCAATAAAGCAAATGGAAGATTATGATGCTGATATTGTCTTTTCAACACATTGGGCAACAAATTATTATGCAATGCATTCAAAAAACCATCCATATTCAATAATGTATTGCCCAGATTGCACCTTTAATCATGCCTTTGATTATGATTCATCATTATCAATTATTTCAACAAAAATCGGCTATGAAAAGGGCTTGAAAAATAAAAAAAGATATAATAAAAAGAATTTAAAGCAATCTTCCTTCTTAATTAGACCAGAAGCCTTTGAGGTGCCATTTGATAAATATGAAAATCGTAAAAACTTAAATCTTCCATTAGATAAATTTACAATTATGATGATGGAAGGTGGATACGGCGTTGGAAAAATGAAATATTTATGTGAGCAGCTAGTAAGGGAAGATTTAAATATAACAATTGTTGCCGCTTGTGGTAAAAATGAAGAATTATATGAATATTTAAGTTCTTTAGAGATTAATAGCAAGGTTACATTTGTTCCGCTAAGAATGACTGAGCATATTTTAGCTTATATTGCTGCTTGTGATTTATTTGTTGGTAAGGGTGGAAATAGTATTGCTGAGCCAACCTTCTTTGGACATCCATCAATTATAACAACATTGTCTACTGGAATAGAACTTGATATTGCTAATTTTTATGCTAAAAATGTTGGCTGTGCTATTATTAGTTTATACAACTTAAAAACTTTAAAGCTAATTCATAATTTTATAAATAATCCTAATTTATTAAAGGAATATGAAAAAAATGCTTTACTTGATCATGATAGGTATGGTTGCAGACCTTGTGTTGACTTGGTTTATCATGAAATACAAAAATGGAAAGAAGGTCGTCAAATATGATATTATTTGCTTTAGATAGTTACTTAAATGTAGTTAATATTGTCTTTACAATATTATTCTTTATAATGACATTAATAGTGTTACATTTTGCAATTATAGCAATTGCTGGAATATTTGCTAAAAAGAAATATCCCGAAAGCAATGTTTATAATAGATATGGCTGCATTATTCCTGCTCGTAATGAGGAAAATACTGTAGCAGATTTAATTACTAGCATTCGTAAAACAAAATACCCGCAAGATAAGCTTGATATATTTGTTATTGCTCATAACTGCACTGATAATACAGCTAAAGTGGCTCGTGAAGCAGGTGCAACAGTATATGAATATAACAACCCAAATGAATGTACAATGGGTTATGCTTTTAAATATTTATTTTCTTGTATTGAAAAAGATTATAAAACAAGTAGCTATGATGGATTTTTCTTATTTAATGCTGATAATATTGTTGCTAATGATTATTTTAATAAAATGAATGATGCTTTTAATTATTATGATAAAAAATATATTATTACATCATTTAGAAATTCAAGAAACTTTAACTCAAATGTAATGGCTGGCCTTTATGGTATTTATTTTGCGATTGGAAGTAGACTTGAATCTCGTGGAAGAACTGCTTTAAATATTTCAACCCGTGTTCAAGGAACAGGTTATGTAGTTAATAGTGATTTTGTTAAGGATGGCTGGAAATATGTAACCTTAACTGAAGACTGGGAATTATCAGCTGATCAAGTATTAGCTGGCAATCAAATAAAGTATTGTGATGCTGCTGTATTTTATGATGAGCAACCAACTAACTTTAAAATTATGTGGCGTCAACGTGTAAGATGGAGCAGAGGACATTTATTAGTTTTCTTTACTAGAATGAAAGATTTATTAAGCTCTTTGTTTATTCCAAAAAAACATAAAAGCTTTTCAATTTATGATACAACAATTAATTGCTCTCCATATTGCATTGCTTTAGTGTTTTTATTTGTTGCGAAAATAATTTGCCTTTTACTTGCTCCACTTGCTGATTTATCAATGCCAGTTGATGAGGTGTATAAGCAAGTGTTCATAGGAGTAAGCGGTATAAATAACCCTTTTGCTTTTGATTTTAATACAATGAGCTTTACAAGTGATGGCTATTTATTTGAATTAATAAGAAACGCAACTATTGGTTATATATCTACTGCTTTAGTTGCTGTATTAACATTTATTATTGAACATAAGCGTATTGGTAAAATGAACTTTTTCTTAAAGGTAGCTATTTGCTTATTATGGCCTTTATTTGTCTTTATTCAATTTCCAATAGATGTTCAAGCTATTATGTCAAAGAACTTGGGGTGGAAACCAATCCCTCATGGTGATAAAAAAAGTAAAAAAGCTTAAATTTCTAGTTAACTTTATAAAATATCTTTGTTAAAATTCTCAGGTGATTTTACTTTTTAATATTATTTCAACGTATTACTTCCAATCTATTATGAAACCACAAATTGTTTTTATTGTTTCAGTGTTTAGAAAAATTATTATTTGTGGAGCTTTAATTTATTAATTCTTATAATTATTAAAAATGTTTTATGGTTTGCTATGTCTTTAACTAAACTATTAATTATGTTTTTTGCCTTAATAATGATAATTATAAATACAAAATAATTAAATAATAGACAAAAAATAACATTTGAGATGAAAAATGTATAAAAAACACTTGTTTTTACTTTTAAAGAATAATATAATTTTAGTGCGATGATTAAAGACAACAATAATAGTGACTACTTTAAAGAGAGTGAATCTATAGCTGCAAGATTCATAAGCAAAATTATTATTTACTACTTTATAGCTCTACTTAATCGTAGCGTATATCTGCGTTAAAGATAAAACGAGGTGCATAGTTAAAGGCTATGAACTAAGGTGGTACCGCGTATATTTGCGTCCTTAGAAATTTATTTTCTAGGGATTTTTTATTTTAAAAAGGAGAGAAATTAATATGATTAACATTAAAGAAGATTTAGAACTAAATACTTTAAATCATAGCTGTGCTCATTTAATGGCACAAGCAATTAAGCATCTTTATCCACATGCTAAGTTTTGGGTAGGCCCCGTTATTGAAGAAGGCTTCTACTATGATATGGATTTAGGTGATGATGTAATAAAAGAAGAAGATTTCCCACGTATTGAAAAGGAAATGAAAAAGATTTCAAAGGATGGTAAAAGAATAGTCCGTCTTGAACTTTCTAAAGAAGAAGCATTAGAAATGTTTAATGATGATGAATATAAATTAGATATTATTGAAAATTTACCTGAAAATGAAACAATTACTGCTTATCGTCAAGGTGATTACACTGACTTATGTCGTGGACCTCATGTTGAAAGCGTTAAAGAAATTAAATATTTTAAATTATTAAAGGTAAGTGGTGCTTATTATAAAGGTGATGCTACTAAGAAAATGCTTCAAAGAGTATATGGTGTATGCTTTAAAACTCAAGAAGAATTAGATGCTCATTTAAATATGCTTGAAGAAGCTAAAAAGAGAGATCATAGAAAGCTTGGTAAGGAATTAAAGCTATTCATGCTATCTGATTATGGACCAGGACTTCCTTTTTGGCTACCAAATGGTTATACACTTCGTAGAACACTTGAGGATTTCTGGTTAGATTTACATAGAAAAAGAGGTTACTTAGTAATTAATACTCCAATAATGCTAAATAGACAACTATGGGAAACATCAGGACACTGGGATCATTATAAGGAAGATATGTTTACAATTGATGTTGAAGATGGAACATATGCTATTAAGCCAATGAACTGCCCAGGAGCAATTTTAGTTTATAACAACGAGCTTCATTCATACAAGGACTTACCTTTAAGATATGCCGAACTTGGAAATGTTCATAGATATGAAGCAAGCGGTGCTTTAAATGGTTTATTTAGAGTTAGAGGATTCACTCAAGATGATGCTCATATTTTATTAAGTGAAGACCAAATTGGCGATGAAGTATCCCGTATTATTTCTTTATATGATGAAGTATATTCAATCTTTGGCTTAAATTATTCAATTGAATTATCTACTAGACCAAAGGATAATTATATTGGCGATATTAAAACTTGGGATAATGCTGAGGAAGATTTAAAGAAAGCTTGTTTAGCAACAAATCATAGCTTTAAAATTAATGAAGGTGATGGAGCCTTTTATGGTCCAAAACTAGACTTTAAACTAAGAGATTCATTAAATAGAATTTGGCAATGTGGTACAGTTCAACTTGATATGCAATTACCTGGTAGATTTAATTGTACTTATATTGATAAAAATGGGGAAAAGGTTACTCCAGTTATGATTCATAGAGCTTGCTTTGGCTCACTTGAAAGATTTATTGGTATTTTAATTGAAAACTTTGCAGGTCACTTCCCACTATGGTTAGCTCCTCGTCAAGTTGTTGTTTTACCTGTTAATAACGAATTCCATCTTGAATATGCTAATAAGGTTGTAGAAGTATTAAAAGAACATAATATTAAGGTTGAGCTTGATGCTCGTGATGAAAAACTTGGCTATAGAATTAGAGAAGCTCAAATGGGCAAGGTTAATTACCAAGTTGTTATTGGTGATGCTGAAAGAGATTCACAATCTGTTAAGGTTCGTAAGTATGGAGAAGCAGAACAAGTTACTTATACTTTAGATGAATTTGTTAAAATGCTAGAAAATGAAATAGCAACAAAGGCTTATTAATATGAGAGGTCGCAATAAGCCTTGGGCAAATGATTTTATTTTAGCTCATCAAGAATTGATTTTTAATAAAGATGAAAAAATCAATATGCCCAAAACTTTAGAAGTTGGAATTGGTAAAGGTGACTTTATAATAAAGAATGCTATTGCCAATAAAGATTATTTACATATTGGAGTAGAACTTAACACTTCAATTTATGCAATAGCTATGAAAAAAATAGTAAATGAGGGATTAACTAATATAAGATTATTAAATGTTAAAGCCCTTGATTTATTAAATTATATTGACGAGAAATCAATTGATAAGCTATATTTGAATTTTTCTGATCCATGGCCACAAAATGGCTATAGAAAAAGAAGGTTAGTTCATCCACTTCATTTAGAAATTTTTGAAAAATTATTAATTGATGGTGGAACAATTCTATTTAAAACAGATAATTTACCTTTATTTGAAATGGCTGTTAAGAATTTTAATGTAAGAAATTATGAAATTTTATTTGTTTCATATGATTATCAAACAGTAAGTGGTGACTTTGTTTCAGAATATGAAGCAAAATTTAGAACTAATGGTGATAAAATTTATAGAATTGTTGCAAAAATAAATAAAAATTCCTTAAAGCCTTGGGGTGAAGCAATAAAATAATAATGAAAACTAATAGAATAATATAGAAAATCTATTAGTTTTTTTATTTCAAAATATGTAAAAAGTACGTTAATTGAAAAAGTAAATTCCGCCAAAAAAGGCAAAAAAAGCAAAAAAAATAAATGAGAAATTAAAATCCGCAAA
>CAKPZU010000087.1 GCA_934215405.1 uncultured Bacilli bacterium
CTCCAATAACTACCTTTGCCTCATGATTTTTAATTTTATCATATTGAATTTGCTTTTCTTTTTTGCTTAAGGAGCCATGCCAAATGGCAATGTCTTTAAATTTACTTTTAAAGCGTTGAATTATCATAGGGGTTAAAGATATTTCAGGCACTAAAATAATTGCAGTTTTATTGATGCTTAAATAATACTCAACTAGCTTTATATAGACCTCTGTCTTACCGCTTCCAGTAACGCCTTGTAATAAATAAACATCATTATTTGAATTAACAATTGTATTAAAAGCTTGCTGCTGTTCCTCATTTAAGATGACATTGTTTACTTCCTTTTTATAGTCTTTAAAATAATCATCGTTAACTATTTCATCTTTTATATATAAAATGTTTTTTTTAATAAGAGTATTAACCTTACTGCTTGATAAATCCTTATAAAATATACCATTATTATTTTTTATTTGATTGTAAAGCTCAATTTGGTAGTCCTTTAATGAATCTAAGGAGGCATTTTCATTTGCATATACCTTTTTAATTTTTTTATAAGTTATTTCCTTTAAAGCAGTACTTTTTGGCTTATATGATGGTGGTAGTATTGTTTGTAAGCAATAAATAAGTGGAGAAACATATTCCTTTTCCATATATTTTGCTAAATTAAAAAGCTCCTCATTTAAAATTGGCTCTTCATCGATAACATTATTTATGAATTTGTATTTTATATTATCTTTTTTACATAACTGCTCATAGGTATAATTAGTATTTTTAATATTAATAACATAGCCAACAATATTTTGCGTGTTAAAAGGAACATATACGCGACAACCAATTTTAATATTTATATTGTCGTAACATAAATATGTGAAATATGAATCTATTTTAATGTTATGTTCAATCAATACTTCAACTAGCTTCATTTTATGCTCCTAAAAAAAAGTAGAACCGCAGTTCTACTTATCACTTTCATCATGAATGATTTTAATAATCGCACTGCTTGCATTTTGTACTGTATCGTTTAAAACGACATATTTATATTTAACTTTTTCTTGCATTTCGCTTTTTGCTTTTGATAATCTTTCTTGTACGATTTCTTCGGGTTCACTGCGTCTGCCACGGATTCTTTTTTCAAGCTCTTCAAAGCTTGGTGGCATCATAAATATAGTTATATCATCAGGACACTTTGCCATTACCTGCTTAGCACCTTGAACTTCAATTTCAAGTAAAACATTTTTTCCTTTTTCTAATAATTTTTTAATTTCTTTTTTAGGAGTACCATAATAGTTATTAACAAATTTAGCATATTCTAAAAATTCATCTTTTTTAATTTCCTCTTCAAAATATTCCTTTGAAACAAAGTAGTAGTGCACACCATCTATTTCACCTTCACGAGGTAGCCTTGTAGTCATAGAAATTGAAAAAACCAAATTAATAGATTTATCTTTTAAAATGCTATCACGTACTGTTCCTTTTCCAACACCGCTAGGTCCACTTAAAACAAACAATTTTCCTGCCATTGCGCTTCCTCCTAAAAAAGTATTTACAATACTTTCTTTTATTTTCTTATTATAACATATTACTTTTACTTAAACAAATTATTTATTCTAAAAAAGTACTATATTAAAGAAATTAATTTAAATAATCTTCATCTTTTTTATTTGTTAAGGAATCCTATTTTACAAAAGAGTCAAAAAATTCATCTGATTCATTATCAAATGACAATTTTTATTACTTTTGCGGTTTATCAATACCATATCGAATGCAGGTATAACTATACGTCATTAAAAAATGGAATTTTCATCCCATTAAATGTAGTTATTGCGTAGAATCAATAATAGAATACTAGCCAATTAATGCTTTAGCAATATTTGTTAAGCAAATTTACGCTTTGTTTGAAAATAAGATTTCCTAATAATTAAAAAAGCATTATAATATAAGAGCGGTTCAAGTTGAAAAAGGAGGAGTAGAAAATGGCTTTAGATTATATTGCATTTGAAAGGATTATTTCTTTAATAAAGGCAAAAATTGAAAATGGTAAAATTGTAAAAATCTCACAAATATCAAATGAAGAATTTTTGCTTATAATTAGAAAGGATAGCTATAATTATAATCTTTTAATATCTACTCATCCTAATATGAGCTATATCAATTTAGTTAGTAAAAAGCCTGAAAGCAATCATATTAACACTAATTTGCTAATGCTACTTAGAAAGCATTTAGAAAATGGTATTATTGAGGAAGTTAGCCAGCAAAATGATGATAGAATTGTGCTATTAAAAATTACTAATAGTGATGATTATTTTAATAGTACAAAGCACAAATTATTTGTTGAGTTAATTGGTAAAGCGGCCAATTTAATATTAGCAAACAATGATGATGTAATTATTGATTCATTAAAGAAAATACCTCTTGCATATCAAAATATTAGAACAATTCAGCAAGGAATACATTATACATTTCCTTTAAAGGCTAATGAAGAACAAATACCATATGATGTTTTAAATGAGCTTAGTTATCGAAATATTACAATAGAAGAATTTAAAAGGCTTGTTTTCCAATCAAACGATATTTTTATTTCAACAAACAATGGTAAAACTGATTTTCATTTTGTCCCTTTAACATTTATGGGTAATGAATTTTTAAAATATGAATGGTCAATAGGATTAGAGGCCTTTTATGAAAAAACATTGAAAGATGAAAGACATCGCCAATTTACACAAGAAATGGAAAAGGTTTGTAAGCAAGAATTGAAAAAAAGTGAAAAGAAAAAGAAAAAGCTTCAGGAGGAATTGTTAATTGCAAGCCAGGGTATTATATATAAATATTATGGTGACTTACTGATGACATATATGCAAGGCGTTGCAATTAATACGCCTAGCTTAACAGTTCATGATGAATATGAGAACAAAGATGTTACCTTCCCATACGATTTAAATCATGATGTTTATTATAATGCTCAAGCATTTTATAAAAAATATCAAAAATCAAAGGTTGCTATTGTAAAAATTAATGAGCAAATAGAATTATGTGAAGAAAGCATTGATTATTTTACAAATGTTAAATATTTTTTAAGCCAAGCGGATTATTTACAGGCAATGCAAATAAAAGAGGAACTGATTAACCTTGGCTATTTTAAAAAATTTATTAAACCTATAAATAATAAAAAGAATGAAAAGAAAAAAGAAAAGGTATATAAGCCTTTAGCAATAAAATATAATGATATATATATTTATGCTGGTCAAAATAATTTACAAAATGAGTATTTAACCTTTAAAATGGCCAAGAAAGAATATATGTTTTTTCACGTAAAGCAAGGGCCAGGTGCTCATGTTGTTGTAGCAGCTACTAAGATTAATGATGAATTAATGAGACTTGCAGCAAATATTGCAGCATATTATTCAATGTATAAAAACTCATCAACTGTTGCAGTTAATTACACATTAGTAAAAAATATTAAAAAAATTCCGGGTGGTAAGCCCGGAAAGGTCATAATCAACAATTATAAAACGACTTATGTTGATCCTGATTATGCATTATTTAAAGATTTAATTAAAATGTAGCATTTGTTCCACCATGGCATACATCTTCTACAGATGTTGTCCTACTAACTTGATATGTATATCTTGGCACATAATGATTAATTATATGATTTCTAACAGGTATTACTACTGGTTGATCATAGCAATATGTGCAATGAGTGCATACTACTCGTTCTGGACAAACAATAGGAGTTACCTTACATGGACAAGTTTTATATTGGCAATTGTAAAAGTTATTATTCATAATATCCTCCTTTTTAAGAAATAAGAGCTATAGAATTCTATAACTCTTTTTATGATTTATTATTAAACAGCCCACCAAGCGCCGATGATTACAAGTAAAATAAATAGTACAAGGAATAAAGCAAATCCTCCGCCATTACAATTTTGTAAAAACATAATAGACCTCCTTCCATTCATAAAAAAACTTATATTTATATATTATAGAAACCTATACTAGTATAGATAAATTGAACCGATGATAACTAGTAAAATAAATAAAACTAATATTAATACAAAACTAGTGTTAAATCCACAATTAGTTGTTGGAGTACTAGTAACTGTTTGACAGCCACAATTGCATTGATTATTCATAATTTACCTCCTTTTCTATAATATATTATGATAATAAAAATAAAATGTTCGAAATAATAGCTACAAAATAGTAAACGCAAAATGTAAAGTCACACAAAAGATAGAACAAAAGTGAATTAAAAATCACTCAATGAGAATGAAAATTCTATTTTTTAATGATGTGGTGTTGTAATCATTACTAGTTTAAGATAAATAACTATAATCTTACCTGTCATTGATAAAAGATTAGGTGGCTTTTTTTACCCTCATCTTTAAAACAGGATTTCCTAATAAAAAAAGGTATCCACAAGGACACCTAAAAATTAATATTATTATTTAACAATTACAAAGTCGAATCTATCTTTTTCTTCTTTGATTTTGCATGTTGTTTTGTTTGCTTCATGCATTTTATCAACAACAACCTTTATTGCTGCAGCGATGTCTGCTTCATCTAAATCAGTTTCTTGCTTTAAAAGATGAATAACATTTTCAGTTGTACAATTTTGATTGTTATATACCCAAACTAAATCGTTATCCATAACCTCATCAAGAGGGCTCTTTACTTCTTCAGCTTTTTCTTCAGTAGGTTCAGCTTCTTCTTCAGTTTTTTCCTCTTCAACTTCTTCCTCGGCTACCTCCTCTTCAACAGCTTCTTCTTCATTAACTTCATCTTCAGTAGCATCTTCATCAATAGTTTCATCTTCTACTGCAGGAGTATCTAATGAGATAGCTTCAGTTACATCGCTTTCAATTTCAATTGCTTCAGGTTTTGGATCAATTTCAAAATATGGCTTAAAAGTAATTACGTTGTGCTCTGGAACGATTTCTGCTTTTCCAGTCACAAGATTAATTTGCTCTTTAGCAGCAGTTTTTCTTAATTTAAAAATTCCAAGTCCGGCAATTTTAATAGTTTCATTAGCAACTAATCCTTCTTTTATGCCAGAAAAAACAGCGTCATAGAAAACCTTAGCTTCCTTTTTACTACAATTAGTTTTTGCAACAATAATATCAATCAATTCTTTTTGTTTTAACATAAAGGTAATCTCCTTTTACTTACTTAAAGTAAATATACCATTTTTTTTCACTAATTTCAATGGTTTTTGTAAAAATATAATAAAATAAATTTAAGCATTTTATTGTATTTGTACTTTTTGCAGTATATATTTATATATACAAAACTCATTTTTTTGTTGAAATATATTCCAAACTAAGTTATAATATTATTCGCAATGTTAAAAAGGAGGCTTTTCATTTTATGAAAAAGAAACTAACAACAGTAACTTTGATGTTAGCAGCAGTTTTAGCCGCAACTGGTTGTAATAGCGATAAAGTTACTTATAGGCAAGAAGATGGAAAATCTGTAATTTTCTCTATCAAAGATGGTGATAAGACAAATTATTACACAGCAGATGAATTACTTTCTGATCTTCAAAGCAGTTCAACTGCAAAATCAAAGCTTTACAGTGAAGTATCAAGACAAGTATTCACTCAATATGCTTTAAAGACTTTAAGCGATAGCAAAATTAAAGATATTAGAGATGATGCTGCTAAAGAAGTTGATGATTTTAAGAGCGATTGTCAAACAAGTGCAAAAAATGAAGGAACAGATTATGATAAGTATTTGGAACAACAATTAGAAAATAAAGGCGTTTCAAATCTTGAAGAATTAGAAGACCTTTTCTATTATGAAGGTTTAAAGGAAAAAGTATTAGATGGTTTTGTTGAAGAAACTGATAATTATCAATTCTTCCTACAAAAATATTTAGATACTTATACTCCATTCCAGGTTAAGCATATTTTAGTAGCTGCAAACACTGCAGATGCTAATATGAAAGATGGAACAATGACTGCAGATAATGCAAGAAAATTATTGACAATTTTAAATCGTTTCTTAAATGGAGATACATTTAGATCAATTGCGACTATTACTGATGATACAAGTAGTGCTCAAACAAGTGGTATTATGCCATTTAACAAAGCACAAGATTATGTTGCTGAATTTAGATTTGCAACATATGCTCAAGAAATTTTTGCAGATAACTTTACAGGTACTGCAGAAGAAGTATTAACTCATAGATATGAAAAAGCGGCAGATTTACATATCATTGATAAAGAAGAAGTTACTAAAGAGGAATTTGGAACATCTAATTTATATGATGTATATGGTAAGGGTATTGGTACAGTTAAAATTGCTGATATCTTAAAGCTTGGCGACAAGGTTGGCGAAAATATGGCTGGAGCTTATAATTATTATGATTATAGCACTCCAACACCTACTGGAAAGCCAGAAAAAGGAAATGAAATTCCAACAATTGCTGAACAACCATATGAAATGAATGTTAGCAAATTTAAAGATGATGGTACAAAGAATAAAAATTATTATGAAGAATATGAACTTCAAAGAAATCAAATTTTTAATAAAACTTTGAACTATCACAAGGTACAATATATTGAACTTGATAGTGCACATCAAACAACTAACAGCACAAAGATTAAGGTATATGATAGTGCATCTGATTCATTAGTTGAAAAGACAGTACTTGCTGATGGAGAAAACGGTAATCCAATTTTTGTAGCATTAGCTTCAACTGGTATTCATTTTATGTCAATGGTATGGAATTCATACAATCCAACTTCTACAGTATTATCAACTGAAGCATTAAACTCTTTATCAAAGATTATTTGTGATAATAAGAAGATTAATGTAACAAGTGATAACTATTATGAAGAAGCTAAGAAATTAGATGATTTTGAAAGTCAATTAAATTACGCTTACTTTACATTATATGATAGCGATGATTCAAATATGGAGAAATATAGATATACATATATAGCTCAAAATACTGATTTAAATAAATCAAATATTTCTAAGAATAGTTCAACATTACTAAGTGATATTTCATCATATGTTTCTTCTCTTGAATATTATCTATTTAGTGAAATAGTTTATGAAACATCTTCTCCAATCGTTGATGATGCTAATCATTTCCAAGTTTCATTCTATGATAAGGATTCTAAGAATGAATTATATGATTTGATTAAAGAATATGTTCAAGACAGCTTAAAAACAACTGATGAATCATTTACAAAATCTGTTGCATCAGCTGCAGAAAGCTATGGAACAAAGCTTGCTCGTGAAGCTGAAGTAAAGGCTGCATTAAGCAATTGGGAATTCCATTATGATTTTGATTAATAAAGGAGGAAACTAAAATGAAAAAGAATAGATTATTTATATTATCATTATTAGCTTGTACTTTATTAGCTGGTTGTAACGACAAATCATTTGTACAAGATGGTGATAAACCAATCGGAACAATTACTGATGGAAAAAATACAAATGATACAATAATGAACATCCAAAAGTTCTATGAAACTTTAAAGAGTAACAATGGTGGTTCAACTGTTGTTGATCAATTAATTAAAAAAATTGCTTCAATTGAATATAGTGATAGTAATTTAGCATCATGGCCAAAAAGTGAAAAATTTGATGTTAGATCTTATCATACTACTGCTTCTTTACAAAAAGAAATCGCAGAAAAATTTGAAGATGTTGTTGATGGTTCATCATATTTAGATGATGATGGAAACTTTGATGCAAAAGCATATAAAGACCATGTAGAAGAAACATATGATGTTACAGTTAGCGAAGGTAAAACTAGCGACAAGTATATAACTGATACTAAATTAGTAGACACATTAAAATATAATTATGATGAATATATTGAAAAAACAGTTAAACCTGAAATTATTCAAGACTATATTTATCTTGATTATGTAACTTCTTCAAGCAAATATAAAGGCCAATTTGCAAGCCAATACGCAGTTAAACTTGAAGTATTAAAGGTTGGCTATGATTCTTCAAAATTAAATGGTTCATGGAATGAAGCATTTATTAAGGATGTAAAGGCTGTTACAGGTGGCGCTGCTGCTTCAACTGAAAAGCCTTATAACTTTGGAACAAATTATTCATTTGCAACATTCACTTCAAGTGATGACATGATCGTATTTGTTTCAGCCGCTGATAAATTAACTTATTCTGTTTATACTTTAACTGAAGAAGCAAAGAATGAAATCGTTCCTAGCCACAGAACTGATATTTCAACATTAAAGCAATTAAATTATTACGATCCATCACCTGATTATGGAAAGCCAAAAATTGAAAGTATTATTAATAATTCTTCAAAAGCTACTTTAGATGCTTCTAAATCTTGGGAAATCACAAGAAATGAAGAAGTAAACGAAGCATACTTCAAGAAGGTTGAAAGCTTATTTATTGCTAGAAAATTATGGGGTATTGATCGTGAAGTAGTTTTAGCTAAAAATTATGATAACAAGACTGCTTATTATGAATCAATGACTGAAACTGAAAAGACAGAAGCAAAGGGCTTTGCATCTACTTATTCTTCAAGCAATACTAAATCAATTGCTGATGGCGCAAAAGCAACTAAGGTTACTGCTGAACATGAAAAGTATTATACGCCAGTTGACTATTATACAAAATCTTCATATGATTCTGTGTTACCATCTGCTTTATCTTCTTTACGTGGTACTTCTGCAAAGGATTTAATTTCTCACTTAAAGGACTTTGGTGGTAAAGATTATCTATTGCCTTCAAAGGAAGTTAATGATCCTGTATATTTAGATGTTTCATCAAATAATTATTATATTTGCTCAGTAGCTAAAAATGGATATTATGGCTATTATAAATATACTGATTTACTTGATTCTTCAAAGCCTACAAAAACTATTTCTAATTACCAAATTGAAGCATATCAAAATGGTAAGTTCACTGAATGGAATCTAGATGGCTCTTCATACAAAGAAGATAAAGATAATCCAGTAACTTATGCTAACAATCCTGAAAGATTTGAAGATATCATTAATTTAGTTCAAATTTCTGCAAAGAATGTTATTACAACTGCTATTAAAAAGGAAGCAATCGTTGCTTTATTTGAAAAGTATGGATTAGAATTAAATGATCAAGATATCTATGACTATGTAAAGGATAGCTATCCAGATTACTTTACAGAAGACTAGTATTCTTATATTTTAATAATCAAAAATGACACTTTAAAGGCTCTTTAAAATAAACTGTGGGTTTTTGTGTGGAGCCGAAAAAAAGTTAAAAAAACTTTAAAATAAATTGTGGGAAAAGACGATATAAAATTATCGTCTTTTTTGATG
>CAKPZU010000088.1 GCA_934215405.1 uncultured Bacilli bacterium
ATCATCTACAATAGTATTTATATATTGATTTGAATGAAGTTTCTTTAAAAAAATTTTTAAATTCAATTTATTGTAACCATTACACAATAAATTTATATTTTTATTGTGTAATTTTACTTCACAAATTTCACAATAAATTAGTAACTGATAAAAGAAAAGGATTATGCCTATACAAAGAATAATCCTTAACTATTTTAACCTAAAATAAACTTAATATCATCTTTAGACATGGATGTAATTGATTTATCATCATTTGATATTAGTGAATCAATTAAATCCTTCTTTTTATTTTGAAGTTCAATAACCTTTTCTTCAATTGTGTTTTCACACATTAATTTAATAACCTCAACATTTTTTGTTTGACCAATTCTATAAGTTCTATCTGTTGCTTGATTTTCAACAGCTAAATTCCACCAAATATCCATATGAATAACAGTATCAGCACCAATTAGGTTTAAGCCACTACCACCAGCTTTAATAGATATTAAAAATACTTGAGTATCACAATCTTCTTTATTAAATTCATTACACATTTTTATTCTATCTTCAGCATTAGTTGCACCAGTTAGCATAAAGTACTTAATGTTTTTACTTGCTAAATCCTTTTCAATAAGCTTTAGCATTTCAACGAATTGTGAAAAGATTAGTATTTTTCTTTTGTTAGGAATATATTCATCAAGAATTGAATTTAATAATTCCATTTTAGCACTTCTACCTTTATAGTTATTAATAAACATACGTGGATCAACACATATTTGTCTTAATCTTAATAAATAAGGTAATACAGCAAAGGCGTTATTTTGTGTTTCAAGTACATTTTTAGCCATTTTACAATGAGCATCATATACAAGCTGCTGATCACTTGTTAATTCAGTTGATAATAATCTTTCATATTTATCAGGAAGTTCCTTTAATGTTTCTTTTTTAGTTCTTCTTAAAATGAACATTGAAATCTTTTTAGCCACAACTTCCTTATAGCCTTCTTCATTTTCAAAACGAGATTTAAATTCACTTATATCTTCAAAAAAGCCAGGCATTAAAAAGTCAAATATAGACCAAAGCTCTAAAACATTATTTTCAATAGGAGTACCAGTTAAAACGAATCTATAGGTACTATTTAATAGTTTAGTTGAAATAGCTTTTTTAGCAGTAAATGTTTTAATGGCTTGAGCTTCATCTAAAATAACATATCTAAATTTTATTTTCTTATATAATTCAATATCATTTCTTAATGAATCATAGGATGTTATATATAGACAACGTTTATTAGGTAATATACCTCTTATTATCTTTTTTCTTTCCTCTAAGCCACCATAAATTTTTACATAATCAGTATGGTTTATAAATTTAGTAATTTCACTAGCCCAGTTAAATACTAAGCTTTTAGGGCAAACAACTAAGCTTGGCTCTTCTTCTTTATCTAAATCATAAAAGGCTAGCATTTCAAAGGTTTTTCCAAGCCCCATGTCATCAGCTAATATTCCTGAAAAATTATATTTTTTAAGCTCACTTAGCCAATAGATAGCTTCTTTTTGATATTGCTTTAATTCATAATCATAGGTTGGTAGCTCCATTTTTTTATTTTTAAAGGAAGAAATAGAATTGATAACCTCTTCCATATATTTATCTAATGGATAATCATCCTTATAGTTAATAAGCTTAAAACGATTATAAATAGGCATTGTTTTAGTTTCTTTTAGCTTCTTACTATCAAGATGTAAATCAGTAGTTACATCATAAAAATCCCTTGCTTCATTGTTATTTAGATTTAAAATAACATTATCAGTTAATTTAATATAAGATTTTTTCTTTCTAATTGCTTTAATAATTTTATCAAGCTCTTCATCTGAAAAAGATGAATCCTCTAAAAATACATCCATCATATTATTATTGTAATTAATATGATATTTTAATTTAGGAAAGTCTAGGATCTTTTTATTTTTTAAAGTATCAGAAACATAGACATTAGCAAGCTTATTCAATAAAGATAAATCGGCATTTAAAAAATAAGCAATTTCTCCATCATCTGTTATTTTATCTTCAATAAAGCCTAAAGATGTTAAAAATGAATTAATCATATTAATTTTACTTTTTAGCTGATAATTTAATTTGTCTTCATCAACCCTTACATTATCAGTAAAATATTCTCTTTTTAAAATAACAGCATTATCTTCATAATCAAAATATAAATCAATTCTATTAGATGTATATTTTTTTACATCCTCATAATTTATTTTTAATGTAATATTATCCTTATTAGTGCTATAGACATTTTCCATAAAGGAATTAAAAATTGCATCATTTTCATTAATTTTTAAATCACTAAATTTATTGAAAAATAAAAATAGATTACGATTTAATAAATTATATATACTAGCTTTATTTGTATCATCAGCAAAGGATACTAAATAATTATCAAAAAGCATTGAATTATTTTTGTTAACAAAGGGAATAGTTTTAATACTATAATCTTCATCAACTAAATATTGAATGTTTTTTTCTTCATTATCAATATAATATTTTTTGTTTTCAAAGAAAATATAATCGTTATTATTAAAATATTCTAAAATTATTATTTCATTAACATAGATATCCTTAGTATAGCTATATTTATCATTGTTATCGAAGTTGATTTTATTAATAAAATCATAAATTTTCTTTCCATGATTATTTAAATTATTAATATTGCAACAAAATTCATTATTTTTACCAAATTTCATTAAATTGCTATTTTTAAAATTAGCGATAAAGTCTTTTATGTCCTTAACAACATATTCTTTGCCATCAAAGAGAATTTTTAAGGAAATTGAATTATTATTATGAAAATAAACATTTAAATCAGCATTAGTTTTGCTATGGAAGGAATTAGTAATACAGCTTATATCATATTTACTTACCTTCATAGTATCATTAACAAATTCAGCAATTTTACTTTGATAGTCCTTTTCTTTAATTTCTGCTAATATTTTATTTTCTATTTCTAAGTATTCATTTTTTTTAATTTTTATTATTAAATCTAAAATATATTTTATTATATTATTTTTAAATGGCAAGTCTTCAGCATCAAAGGCATAAGAGTTACATCCATACATTTTAGTTCTTAAAATTAATTTATTAGTTGCTTTTAAATTAATACATAAGAATATATCATAATCATGATAATCATATTTATCAAACTGATGGAAATATGAATATGTACAAAGCATATTAAAATCTTCAAGTGATGGATTTTCATTAGCAAATTTAGTGTTATATTTTTTAGCAAATGATTTTTTTTCTGTTGAGCTATAAATCTTATCATAATATAAAGGAAGTAAATACATTGATAATCTATAATTAAATAAATA
The DNA here is from genome assembly GCA_934215405.1 of uncultured Bacilli bacterium. GTDB lineage: Bacteria > Bacillota_I > Bacilli_A > RFN20 > CAG-631 > CAKPXW01. The sequence continues at coordinate 3,348 of CAKPZU010000088.1, forward strand.
ATCAATGATTAAGGCACATTTTGTATCAGAATGATTATATGCATAGCCAAAAAATATACTAATATATTTTATTTGATCAGCAAGTGTTTTAGTGCTTAAATTTAAATTATTAAGTATATTATCAACATCAACATCACTGAAAGATTCTAAATGAAGTATTTGCTCATCAAAAGGAAGAGACTTAAAGTAATTTTTAAAGTTTCTTGTGTAGGTATTTATTAACCTAAATATATCTTTTTTTTGTAGCTTTTCTACTAATACATCTTCCATAGAAGTAATGCTTAAGAACCATTTACAGCTTATTAAATAATTAGTTAGGTATTTTGATTCGTTTTCATTTAATACTGAAGCTTTATTTAAAAAGCCCTTTAAATAATCAATATCTAGTTCATACTCATCAAGATAAGGAAATATGTCATTATATTTATCGTTAAAATATAACCATAATACTTTGTCTTTAAAGGATTTTAGCTTATCTATGCTTTCATAGTATTTTTTATTCGCAAATGTAAATAAATAGCTTATAAAATTTGATTTTGAATTATTATTATTGGCAAAAAATTCATTGTAGGCATTATTGTTTCTATTTATAGCAAATGATAAATATAAAGCAATTGGATAATAGCTTTTCTTTACATCGTTTTTGCATATTTTATCTATCATTTCAAGAAGTGATGGAGATATTTTATTAATTATTTCTTCTTTAAATTGTTTTATTATTTTAAAATCAATTAGCTTGTTTGAGTAATATCTTGAATAGGTTATTTGATCTAAAAGATTTTTTAAATCTATATTGACCTTTGTATCATCTAATAATTCTTTTATATATTCATTTGCTTTATTTAATAAAAATAATGCATGCTTACAATTAGTTTTAGTATTACAAGTACAAATACCCTCATGCTTTATAAAATTGTATGTTACCTTGTAGTCACTATAGCCTTCATTAACAGTACCACATATAGTTGATGGTGATTTAAAGGATATCTTTATAGGACTATTCTTATTTAAAGAAGTTAATTCAGTATCACTTATCTTATTAAAATTAATGCTATAAGTTTCATTTAATATTTCATTAATAGCAACAGGAGATGGTATAGTAAAAAATGGATTAAAATCAAAGCCAATCCTATTAGTAATAGTGGCTTTTTTATCTTGATAATAAAAATCAATATTTTGATTATTTATTTCATTTTCATAAACATATCCTAAGCCATATGAAGAATGTGATACAATTATTTTATTAGCCATATTAAGTCACCCATATTAAGTATATCATTTTTAATGATATAGATAAATTATAATGTAGTTTTTATTATTAATATTTTATAGATTAAGCTTTTTAATTCACAATATTTTTTTAGAAAAATGTGGAGAAATTAGAAAAGTGCGCTCAAAAAATGTGAAAAATATAAAAAAATACGTTCAAAAAATGTGAGATTATTTGACTAAATTGATTTTTATTAGCATAATAGTAAAAAAAGAATGGAGCTAAAATATGGAAGATATCTATTTGAAACGCAAAATTGATGATTTTCTTATAAAATGGAAAAATGATGATAATAAAAAGCCTTTAATTGTAAAAGGCTGTCGCCAAGTTGGAAAAACTAAATCAATTAGACATTTTGCCAAAATGGCTGGCTATGAAAGTTTTATTGAAATTAATTTTGTTAAAGAAGAAAAGTATAAATCGATTATTACTAATGGATATGATGCTGCAAATATCATTAAAAATATTTCATTTTTAGATCCATCAAAAAAGTTCATTGCAAACAAAACCCTTATTTTTTTTGATGAAATTACTGAATTTCCTGAAATTGCTACATCTTTGAAATTTTTTAAGGAAGATGGTAGATTTGATATAATATGTAGTGGCTCTATGCTTGGTGTTAATTACAAAAAAATTGAAAGTAATAGCGTCGGTTATAAAACTGATTATGAAATGTTTTCAATGGATTTTGAAGAATTTTTATGGGCTAAGGGATATAATGATGATGTTATTATATCTATGCTAAATCACATGGAAACATTAACACCATTTAGTGATTTAGAAATGTCTATATATCATGGCCTTTTTCTTGATTTTTCTGTTTTAGGAGGAATGCCAGAAGTGGTAAAGGATTATATAGTAAAAAATACATTTGAAGGTTCATTAAATACTCAGCATCAATTAATTTTAGATTATAAAGAAGATATTAGAAAATATGCAGAAGGCTTAAATCAAACAAGAATATTGAATGTTTTTAATAGTATTGCTTCACAACTTTCTAAAGAAAATAAGAAGTTTCAGATTTTAAAAATTGAAAAAAATGCTAGATTTAGAGATTATAGGGGATGTGCTGAATGGTTAGCAGATGCTGGAATTGTAAATATCTGTTATTGCTTAAATGATTTAGAACTTCCTCTTTTAGGAAATATTAATGTTGATAAATATAAACTATATTTTTCTGATACAGGGCTTTTAGTTTCATTACTTGATGATGAATCTCAAGATGATCTACGTGCAAATAAAAACCTTGGAGTTTATAAGGGCGCATTATACGAAAATATTGTTGCTGCAGCATTAGTAAAGGAAGGCTATAAACTTTATTATTATAAACGTGATGATGGAACTTTAGAAGAAGACTTCTTTATTAGGTCTGCTAATGATTTAATACCAATTGAAGTAAAAGCAAAAGATGGACGTTCTAAATCATTGAGAGTGCTTATTTCTTCAAATAAATATGATGATATTTCTTATGGCTTTAAATTGTCATTTAATAATATCGGTTATAGTGAAAATATATATACATTTCCATATTTCACAACTTTTTTACTTAAAAGATTTATGAAAAATTTTAAAAGAGTAATTGATTAAAAATTACTTTCTTTTATTATTAAATGGATATTAGCATAGTATATGAAATAATTTATTTTAAAAACAAAAATATAATAAAAACGTTTTTTGATTTATCAAATAATGTAGTAAATATAAAACCTGAAGCAAATTAAAATGCTTCAGGCTTTTCAAGTAAATCTTCAATGTCGCAACCAAGAGTACGCGATAATTTATATAATGTTTGAGCTTGTGCTTTATCTATATCATTTACGCGTTGTTCATAAAGTTGAATTGAACGCCACTTAACACCCGAAAGTTTTGCAAGCTCAGCTTGAGATATTTGTCTATTTTCACGAATTTTGCGAAGCTTTGTTTCAGAAATAAATTTATTATAACGTTTATCCATTGATTCGTAAAATTTGTTTATATCCATTTCATGAAATGTAGGATACATTGAAATAATTTCACTTAATGGAACATGCTCAAATATATCCTTAAAGCGTTTAGCAGAAAACCATTGATATTGTGCTAAAGCCCAGCCTGCCCAATATTCAGGAGTACGATTTTTTGAAAATGTAGGGGCTGGTAATTTCTCGTCATGATAAACCTCATTAATAATATCTCTTATTAGTTCTTGTCCTGATTTTCCGGAAATAACTGCTGGATTTCCTCGCTCAAATTGCGTAGAGACATTAGATTTAACAAAAAGCTTAGAAAACCAATTTGAATCAAATTTACATACGTTTAATGCATAATCAAAAGCGTTTGCTAAGTTTTTAGTAGCATCATTCAAGTATAATTCGTTGTATGCGTGGATCATCATTTTTAATTTCCTCTCTTAAAATATCAATAACGAAAATATCATTGTTATAAGAACGTCTCTTCTTAATTTCTTTTTGATATGTAATTCTTGCAGTTGTATCTCTAGATAAAAATTTTGGATAATAAATTTCCTTATCAACAGGCATTGCTTTTACAAATTCTATTTGCTTAAAGGCACGATTTGAAATTAATACAGTTTGCACACCAAGTTTACCAAGTTTTAAAGCTTGATTAAGGCTCTTTAAAGGAAGAGTATTACTAACAAAGGATTGGGCATACGAAAAATATGAGTCATCTGCACGATATCCTATAACAACATCATATTCTGTTAAATCTAATGAATAATGTTTTATTATGTAATCTCTTGCATCGATTGCAATTTCATCTTGTAGGGTAAACATACGATTTTTTAACAATAAAGCTATCCAATTTAATACACTATGCTTCCCATCAAGCAGGTTTAGCACTTTTAATCCGTCCATATTAAAATTGTATTCATTCACAAAACCATCTTTATTTTCTTTACAAGCACACTCTTTTGCTATTTCAAAAACTTCTGTACAATAAAAACCTTTTCCAAAATCATTATATGTTTTTCCTAGTGAATAATTAGGTTTTTTAATTATATAATCTGAGCCATGTAGTAATTTAATGATAGACATGTTTGTGCACCACCTTTATAAAAATATTATATCATTGCAACGATATAAAATTCAATCTTAGCACATTAACTATAAAATATATTTTTAATCAATAATACATAATAAAATTGTTTTATTAGATTTTTATAAAATTTATAAAGCCATATTAAAAGTGTGTTTAATTTTCAAATTTGGGGCACCAACGCGATTACTCATGCCCCATATTTGAAAAAATATTGATTTTGGGGCACCAAAATAAATAATAAACAAATATCATTTGAATTAATAATGACAATATATATATAATTTTTCTTGTTATTTTTTTAAATATTATTTAAAATGTTAGTGGTGGTAATATGCAAAGATATTTTGTAAGTAAAAAAAATGATAAATTTATATTAACTGATTTAGACTTACATCACATAAAGGATGTAATGCGAATTAAAAGTAATGGTGAAATAATATGCGTTTATGATAATAAAAGCTATTTATGTACTATTACATATAATAATTCATCATATGATATAAAAATAGTAAATGAATGTGATAATGATGTTGAATTAAGCAAGGATGTTATATTATATCAAGCTGTAATTAAAAACGAAAAGTTTGATTTAGTTGTTCAAAAGGCTTGTGAGCTAGGTGTTAAAGAAATAGTCCCAACAATTTTTGAAAGAAGTGTTGTTAAGGTTGATAATAAAAATATTGAAAACAAGCTAAATCGTTATAATAAAATAATAAAAGAAGCTTGTGAGCAATCACATCGTCAGGTTTTAGCTAATATTAAGCCTTTTATTAATGTAAAGGATATTAAAGAAGATGACGACACATTAAAAATTATGGCTTATGAAAATAATAATGATAAGCATTCTTTAAAAAATGTTTTAAATAAAATTGATAATTATAAAAAAATTGCTATAGTTATAGGCCCTGAAGGTGGATTTACTATAGATGAGGTTAATTATTTATTAAGTGTAGGCTTTATTAGTGTAAGCCTTGGAAAAAGAATTTTAAGAAGTGAAACGGCAAGTATTGCCTTACTTGCAATAATAGCTTCATATTTGGAAGGATAGTTTTATGAAAAAATTTTATATATATTCACTTGGATGTAAGGTTAACTCATATGAAATAGAAGCCATTAAAGATGAGCTTTTAAATGCAGGACTTGAAATAAGTGATGAAAATGAAGCTGATTATATTATTATTAATACATGCTGTGTTACTAATAATGCTGCTAGTAAATCACGTCAAAAAATTCATTCATTTCATTTAAAAAATAAAGCCGCCAAAATTATAGTTATGGGTTGCTATGTTCAAGGCTTTGAGGATGAAGTAAAAGGAATAGATGGTATAAGCTTATTAGTTGGAACTAATAATCGTAGTAAAATCAAGGATTATATAATTAATGATGAAAATAATAAAATATCACTTGTTGGTGATATTAAGGATTTTACTAAATATGAAGAGCTATCAATTACCTCATATTTTGAAAATACAAGAGCTTATCTTAAGATTCAAGATGGATGCAATA
>CAKPZU010000089.1 GCA_934215405.1 uncultured Bacilli bacterium
GCCATAACCTGGTCTTTATTATTAGCACTAACATAATAGATAAATTCTTGTTTTTCTTTCATTTGCTCAACATATTGCTTTAATGAAATGTAATTATCCTGATTAATGCTCTTATATAATAATAAATCCTTTAATTTATCCTTATTAGCACCATAGTTTTCATAAACTCCCCATTTTAAGTTTAACCCATAAGCATCAAAGAATTTAACATACTTATCAAATTCATTTTCTTTTAATCTATTTAATTCGGCTAAAATCTTCTTTTCAAGAGATGAAGCTATTTTTTCAAGTTGTTTATTTTGCTGCAAAATTTCTCTTGAAATATTTAATGATAAATCACTACTATCAACTAATCCTCTTACAAAACGTAAATAATCTGGAATTAATTCCTTACATTTTTCCATGATAAATACGCCTTTAGTATAAAGCTGTAAGCCCTTTTCATATTTTTCAGAATATAAATCGTATGGTGGCTTAGTTGGAACGAATACTAAAGCATTATAAGAAATCATACCTTCAGTATTTACTTGAAGAGAAATCATTGGATCTAAATAATCATAAAATTTAGATTTATAGAATTCATTAAGCATTTCTTCAGTTACATCGCCTTTAGCCTTCTTCCATAAAGGAACCATTGAGTTTAAAGTCTTATTAACTATTACCTCTTCAGTTTCATTTTCAATTTCTTTTCCTTCAGCATCCTTTTTATTTACAACTTCCTTAACTTCCATTTTAATAGGATACTTTACATAGTCAGAATATTTCTTTACTAATGATTCAATTTCATATTCATCTAAGAATTTATCATAATCATAATCATCAGTTTTATCTCTTAAGAATAAAGTAATCTTACTACCTACATCCTCTTTAGTAATTTCTTCAATCTTGTATGTTTCAGTTCCGCTACTAGTAAAACGATAAGCCTTGTCGCTATGCATTGAACGAGTTTCAACAACTACCTCTTTAGCAACCATAAAGGCTGAGTAAAAGCCAACACCAAATTGACCAATTATTTCGATTTCCTTTTCCTTGCTATCGTTACCTTCGCTCATTTTATCCATAAATTCCTTAGATCCTGATTTAGCAATCGTACCTAAATTATTAATTAATTCATCATAATCCATACCAATACCATTATCAGTAATTGTTAAAGTACGATTCTCTTTATTTGCTTCTATTTGAATAAAATGATCAATTGCATCTACCTTACCATCCTTTAAGCATAGATAATGATATTTATCCATAGCATCACTAGCATTAGAAATTAACTCCCTTAAGAAAATTTCTTTATTTGTATAAATAGAATTAATCATTAAATCTAATAATCTTTTTGACTCTGTTTTAAATTTTTTTACTTCTGCCATATAAATCACTCCTTTTAAGTCTATAGTTATTATATATTTATTTTCTAGCACTGTCAATAGTTGAGTGCTAATTTAAACATATATCTTTACAAAACAGGAAAAAATGTAAAGAAAAAGAAGACATACATCTTCTTTAGTACTCTTTACTTTCTAAATTATTTAAATTTTCAAGTAAATATTTATCAACTATTTTATTATTTATAACATAAGGAGTAAGGTATGAACCGCCAATTTTCTTTACTTGGTTATGAACTAAAAATTCATATAAGGCAACGGATTTAACATTTAAGGCAACTATATCCTGTTTATAGGATAAAGCTAGCTTAACATACATATCAATTAATGATTCATATTTATATTTATCTAATGCTTGTTCAACAAGCTGACCAGATAAAATTATAAAATCAATATTAAAATATATTTTATCATTTAAATATAAGGAAGTGAAATTATTATAGGTAATTCCAAATTTAATATTATCCATTTTCTTATAAGAAAGAATTTGCTTTTCAATACTAACAAAATCAGCATGTTGCATTAAAGCATTTGAAAATTCAACACTAAAGAAAAAGTTAATTTTACTATAATCGCTTTTTATTTGAAATGCTTTGATAACTCTTGATAAATTATCAAAATCAAATGATAAATAATATGGGGTTGTAAAATCATTTCTTTTTAAAATCATTTCAAATATTTTTAAATAAAATACTGTTCTTAAAAGCCTTTGCTTAACAAGCTCATTAAATTCATTTAAATCCATTTTTAATGATGACGGCAAATTAACATCAACCTTATAACCACATACCTCTTTTGTTTCAATTTTAATTATTGGAGTATAGGTTAATGAAAATAATTCTTCATTAACAACTCTTTCAACAGCAAGTAATTTATTATTTAAAATAGTGTGTGTACCCTTTAAATGCTCATCAAATAATTGGATTTTTTCATAAAATCTATTAGTTTCAATTAAGGAATTAACAGCTACCTCTGCTTCTAATGCCTTATCAACAGTAATAGTTTCATTTTTATTTACACTAGTGTAACCAGCCACTAAATTAATTGAATATTGAAATTTATTTTTAATAACATCATAAGCTCCAGAGCATTCATTAATCATCTTTCTTAAATGCTGCTTGTATTTTTTAATATTTGATATATTACTTGAAAACATTAAAAAGACACCATTTTGAGCAATACATAAGTGCTCATTTTCAAATTTTGCCTTGAATAAACGATTAAATATTCTATCATTAATTAGCTGTATAAAATCTCTTTGTAATTCTTTTTCACAATAAGCATATTCTTTATACTTAAAAGCTACCAAATAATTATTAGCATTACTATCACTAACTTGTAATATTTCATTTATTTTTTTGTAAAAATCCTCATTATCAGCATAAACTGCTATCTTGTCTAATCTTCTAAATAATGTTATTGAATCAGTAATATCCTTAAAATATAAAAAGTATTTTTTGTTTTCACTAATATAATTATTTAATTCAACTAAATAAACCTTACGCTTTGAATCATTATCATACATTACAATTTCAACATGTCGTGTTTTATTAAAAGAAGAAACCCTTGAAATATGATCTAGCCATGTTTTAAATTTTTCAGCATTAACCTTATCAAAGCTAACAAAGAATTCATCAAGTGAAACCATTTCTGTTTTATGATTAGCATCATATGGATAATATTTTTCAACTGTTTTTTCTTCAAAATCAATTACAATTGACATGTTTATAGTTTTAGAAGCAATTAAGCTATCCTTAAATGTTTTTTCTTTTTTTACATTTGTCGAAATAAAAATAAAAAAGAGCAAAATAATAATAACAAATAATAAGCAGGCTAAAATGTATAACCAATTATTTTTCAAAAAATCAAATAAGGTAAAATTAATTATCATTTTATAATTTCCTTTCTACTTAATATAGTTAATTAATATAATGTCTCTTTTAGCAAACAATCTAATATTTATTTTATTACAGCCAACACCATTTGAAATAATAGCTTTAGAGCTATTAACATTATAAAGCCCACTTACATATTTCTTTCCATATTTTGGTAAATAAATATAAGGAAGAAATGGTATTCTTATTTGCCCTCCATGGGTATGACCGGCTAATAATATTTGATTATCAATCCTTTCAATAATATCTCCCTCATGGCAAATTATCAAATCATAAGCCCTATTAGGAAACTTAGCTTCATTATAAATATACTCCTGCATTCCATAAATTAAAATGTATTTATTTTCTTTAAAGAAGGCAAATTCCTCATTCACTAAGGTATTAAATCCCATAGCATTAAAATATTCTTTTTTTAAAACTATGGAAATGTTTTTTTCTTCCTTAAATTCATGATTCCCATAAACAGCTATGCAGCATTTATTAGCTAATGGCTTAAAGCATTCCTTAACATCGCTTATTGAATAATATTTATTAATATTATCACCAACTATATCGCCACCAAAAATATATAAATCAGCATTAAGTGAAGCTAAATAGGAAATAAATTTTTTTAATTTATCTTTTTTTAAGGTTCTTCCAATGTGTAAATCCGAAAAAAATAAAATTTTGATTCCTTTTTTTTCATTAGAATTATTTAATATTTCCTTATTTTTAATGGTATATTTTTTAATTACAAGCTTATGGCTTTGATAATAAATAAATACAATTGCCACAAGCAATAATATAAATACGAGAGTTAAATATATTATTAGCATATAATACTATTTAACCTCATATTTATTTTCTTTTTTCATCTTCAAAACATCCTTTAAATCATCTGGTGTAACATGATATACATGTTGACAGAAATTACAGGTTACATCTAATGTTTTGTTAGCATTTATATCTTCTTGTAATTCCTCTTCAGTTAATTGGGTTAATAGCTCCTTTGTTTTATTTAAAGAGCAAGTACATTTATAATTAACTGGATATTCAAATAGTAAATCAGCCTCCTTGAAAAGTTGATAAACTAGTTGATCACTAGATTTTGCATCTTCAATTAGCTTCGAAACTGAAGTGACATTTTTTAAAATATTATCTAAATATGAATAGGCTTCCTCACTTGCATTTGGAAGAAGCTGAATAATAAAGCCACCAGCTTGCTTACAGGTATTATCCTTATTAACTAAAACACCTAAAGCAACAATTGTTGGAGTTTGCTCGCTCATACCAAAATAATAGCTTAAGTCTTCACCAATTTCGCCACTTACTAATTCACATGTTCCAATAAATGGCTCCTTCATGTTTAATTGCTTTCTAACAGATAATGTGCCAACGCTTCCAACAGCACTAGCAACATCTAAGGTTTTATTTTCCTTAAGAGGAACATAAACATTAGGATTTGTAGCAAAGGCTCTAACATTACCTTTAGCATCGCTTTCAGCTCGAATGGTGCCAATTGGACCATTACCCTCAATACTAAGTAATACCTTTTCATCGCCCTTTAGCATACTGCCCATCATTAATGAGGCTGATATTAATCTGCCCATTGTGGCAACACATGTTGGAGAAGCTTCAATATTTTTTAAATACTCATTAACTGTATTTGTTGAAAAAACAGTTATAACTCTTGCTTGCTTATCTAAAACTAAATATTTGTGTAAAAAATCCTTATTCATGTTTTTCACTTTCTTCGTTATTAGTTTGTTCATCTACAGGTTTAACTTCTTCAGTTTTGCCCTTTGCTAAATTTTCTGAATTTTTCTTAAATTCATCATAAGCATCAAGTGAACCATATTTTACTAAGAAATCAATTTCATCAGCTGTAATTGTTTCATATTTAATTAAAGCTTCAGCAATTAAAATTAATAAATCCTTATTAGCTTCAATTGTTTCTTTTGCTCTTTGTAAGCATTCATGAATGATAGCTCTAACCTCTGCATCAATTTGATTTGATACTTCAACAGATATTTTTTGTGAGCCATAATCTCTTCCTAAGAATACTTGTTGTTGCTCATCTTCATAATGAATAGGTCCTAAAGATGACATACCAAGTTCTGTAACCATTGCTCGAGCAATATTTGTTGCACGTTTAATATCATCATATGCTCCAGTAGTAACATCATCAAAGAAGATTTCCTCAGATGCACGACCTGCAAGATAAGAAACAATTCTATCCATTAATTCACTTCTAGTTTGATTCATTGTCTCATCCTTTGGAGTCATTAATACATAGCCATAAGCATCTCCACGAGGGATAATTGTAATTTTTTGAACGACTTCGGCATTTGCAACCTTTAAGCCAATAACAGCATGTCCAGCCTCATGATATGCAGTTAAACGCTTAGCGTGATCAGATCTAATTTTTGTTTTCTTAGCTGGTCCACTCATAACTCTATCAATTGCTTCATCAATGTCATTTACTGAAATTACTTCATGATTTGCTCTAACACTTAAAATTGCCGCTTCATTTAAAACGTTTTCAAGCTGAGCTCCTGAAAATCCTGGAGTCCTTTTAGCAACAGATTCAAGTGAAACATCGCTAGCTAATTTTTTATTACGAGCATGAACCTTTAAAATAGCAATACGACCTTTAATATCTGGAAGTCCAACCTCGATTTGTCTATCAAAACGTCCAGGTCTTAGTAAAGCAGGGTCTAAAACGTCAATTCTATTTGTTGCAGCTAAAACTATAACACCAGAATTATTTTCAAAGCCATCCATTTCAACAAGTAATTGGTTTAATGTTTGTTCACGTTCATCATGCCCACCACCTAAGCCAGTTCCTCTTTGTCTACCAATTGCATCAATTTCATCAATAAATACAATACATGGAGCAGTGCTACGAGCTTTCTTGAACATATCACGAACTCTACTTGCACCAACACCAACGAACATTTCTAAGAAATCAGAACCAGAAATATAGTAAAATGGAACGCTTGCTTCACCAGCTACTGCTTTAGCAAGTAATGTTTTACCAGTACCAGGATTACCCTTTAGGATTACGCCCTTTGTAATACGAGCACCTGATTTAGCATATTTTTTAGGATTCTTTAAATAATCAACGATTTCCTTCATTTCTTCTTTTTCATCATCACATCCTGCAACATCACTAAATCTAACTGGAGATGCATCCTCAAGCCTTGCCTTTGATTTACCAAAATCAAATGTTTGTCCAGCACCACCTTGTGATTTTAAAATGCTACGAATTAAAATAACAGCAATTATAATTGTAACTAATGTTGGCAAAACATAAATTAAAAAATCAACAAAAGAAAAGCTATTTGTTGTATCCTTAATTGTTACAATGCTTGTTGTTGTACCTGTTTCTTTTTTATAAAAGCTATCAAAATCAGCACAAGCATCCTGAACTGTTTTTAAATATTCGCCATTATCATTTGATGACCATTCAAAGGTTGCAACATTTTGTTTTACCTTATTTTCGTTTGCAGAAACATATGAAATAACAACATTAGATTTTATATAGCCAATATTAAGTTTAATTTCCTTCACATATTTTCTGTCAAAGTTGTATTTTTCAAATTCAACTGTATCAACTTTGTTTCCAGTGTTATCTTCAGTTAAAGCATAATGAAGTTCATTGATGTTCCAAGTGTATTGTGAAACGCCACTACTTTTAAATGCTAAAACCAAAAATGTTACTATTATAGCAAAAATACCAATCCAAATTGGAATGAAACGTAAATAACTAGGTTTGTTCTTTTTGCCATTATACATATTAGGATTGTTCATATAAATACCTCCATTTTTTATTTTGGCTAAACGCCTTAATTTATTTTATCATAAATAAATTATTTTTAACATACTTTAAACCATTTTTTCTATAAAGTCCATATACAAAAATAATTTCGTGATTTTTATTTTCAATAATTGGTATGGATTTTCTTTCTAAAAGTGGTACTTTTTTATCGATAAAAAGCCGATTTATCCTTTTATTTCCGCTTTTTAGCTCTATTACATCACTATCTTTATAATTTCTAATAATAATTGGAAAATCATCATCACTTACATAGGTGCCTTGCATTTTTAAGCCTTCCTTGACTATTTTAAAATATGGGGTGCTAATATATTTAATTTCTTTTAGCTCATAATAAAAGTCACTACTATTATATTGCAAATAATTTATTGAATTATACTCTTTTACTAAATAATAATTATCTTTTATTAAAACAAACAAATTAGGCTTGTCACTATTAATAAAGCTTTTTAATGATAATAAAACTGCTTTATTGATGTATTGCTTATATTTTTTTAAAGCAAGCTCATACAAAAAAATCATTAGCCATAAATCACTTTTTTCTTTTAGCATTGAAATTAAATACTTTGGATAGTATTTAATAAATTCTTTAACCTCATTTCTCGTATTTATTAAATTACTTTCCTCTTCTAAGGCCTTTAAATATAGCAAATTTTTATCCATTAAGGCAATTTTTTTACGGATAACATTTCGAGGATGTATATCCATAAAGTTTGTCTTGTCTATTCCATATTCTATGTTATTATCTTGGCAATATTTTAACAAATCATCCTTATAATAATCATGAATTAATGGCCTATAGACATTCATTTTATTAATTATTGTTTTTTCATTAATTAGATATGATTCATTTACAACATTCCTTTGCTTTTTTAATAAATATGTTTCAAGTAAATCATCCTTATGATGAGCAACGAATAAGCCAGCACAGAAATTTAAAAAATATATTTCCTTAAAGAAATTATAGCGAAAAACTCTAGCTGCCACTTCAAATGAACCCTTATAAACATTATCAAAATATGCAACATACAGCTTTATGTTATTTTTTTTACAATAATTTCTTACTAGCTGCTCTTCACTATCGCTTTCATCTCTTGTTTTATAATTAACATGGCAAACAATTAGCTTAAAATTTGCTTTATATAGCATATCTAAAAGTGCCATTGAATCAGGGCCGCCAGAGCAAGCAACAAGATAAGTATCATCTAAATTATAATTTTCAAACATTCTCGTCACACACTTTTTTTAAATAATTTTGATAAAATTCCATACTTAAGCCCATATTAGAATATTTCTCATATAGATAAGATGCAATCTCTTTTTTATTTAAATCCTTTTCTTCGATTACTTCATCAAGCGATAGTAAAAATTTATCATAGTCCACTAGCATATTATAAAAATTCAAAAAATTGTTAATACCAATTAGCTTTACATCATAAACAGTTGCTTTTTTAAAGCTCTTAATTTGATTTATTAATAAATTTACATTTAAATAATCCTTGCTTGCTAATTTAATTTCTGCAATTTTTGCATCAGTAATTGAAGCTTGATTCAATAAATAATACTTTACTATTATAGTATTATCATAATTACTTTCCTTTAAATAAGATAAAATCAATAAAATATTAACAAAATCAATAAATGATGATGTGGCATAAATAACAATTTCCTTTGTAAAGGCTAAATAATTGCTAATACCCTTTAAAGCTAAATCATTCTTATATGAATCAATATCATAAAAATACTCATTAGTAAACATTCTAGCATTTAAAGTGATGAAATCATCCTTATAACATTCATATATTCTTTTATTTACAATAATATTATAATTCATAATTACCTCCATTAATGCTGCTTTCTTATTTCATATAATGCACTTAAAAATTCATTTATTATGCTTAGCCAATTAGTAACCTTCCTTACTTGGCATTCTATATGATCATGCTGGAATTTTAAGCTTATTTGATTTGATACCTTACAAGCAGCATCAAAAATTTTAACACCAACACCATTATAATTCATAAAT
>CAKPZU010000090.1 GCA_934215405.1 uncultured Bacilli bacterium
GTTTGTGATTCTATGGGAATAGGACATGCAAGTGATGCTAAAATGTATAATGATGAAGGGTCAAATACCTTAAAGCATATTGATGATAAGGTGAACTTAAACATTCCAGAGCTTAGAAGCTTAGGAATTGGAAATATTGATGATATAAAAAAAGAAGATGTTAAGCTTGATCATTCTTATGCTTTAGCAATGAGTGAAGCATCAGTTGGTAAAGATACATTAACAGGTCATTATGAATTAATGGGCTTAAAGGTAACAACACCTTTTAAAACATTTACTGATACTGGCTTTCCTCAAGAATTAATAGATGAATTAGAAAAAAGATGGAATCGTAAAATAATTGGTAATAAAGCAGCAAGTGGAACAGAAATAATTAAAGAGCTTGGTGAAGAACATATGAAAACTGGAGCCGTAATTGTTTATACATCTTCTGACAGTGTTTTACAAATTGCTGCTCATGAAGACATAATTAGTGTTCCTGAATTATATAAAATGTGTGAAATAGCACGTGAAATTACAAAAGATGATAAATATAAACTTGGAAGAATAATCGCTCGCCCTTTTATTGGAACTTGTGCAGCTGATTTTAAACGTACTCCACGTCGACATGATTATGCATTAAAACCATTTGCAAAAACATTACTAAACAATTTAAAGGATGCCAATTATGATGTTATCTCAATTGGAAAAATTGTTGACATTTTCGATGGAGAAGGAATAACTGATTTTACAAAAACAGTTTCAAATGATGATGGCTGTCAAAAAATAATTGAAAGAATGAAGCAAGACTTTAATGGCTTATGCTTTGCAAATCTTGTTGATTTTGATATGGAATATGGACATAGAAGAAATGTTATAGGCTATGGAAAAGCTATTGAAGATTTTGATAAATATCTAAAAGAATTTAAAGAATTATTAAATGAAGATGATATTTTATTTATAACAGCTGACCATGGAAATGATCCAACATGGATAGGCAGTGATCATACAAGAGAAAAAGTACCACTACTTATTTATTCAAAAGCCTTTAAAGGTACAGGAACACTTCCTGAAGCAAATACCTTTGCTGCTTTAAGTGCAACACTTGCTGATATATTTAATGTTCCTAAAACATCATTAGGTGAATCGTTCTTAGATAAATTAAAATAAACAATATTATAAAATGTCGTGTATTGAAAAATAAAAGAATTGTAAATACAAACTTATATGATAGAATTTCTTTATATGTTATGGAGGTAGTTATGGAAAAAATAATTGATTTTGCTCATTCGTTATTAAAGGAAAGAGTTAGTAAGGATGACTATTGTGTTGATATGACAATAGGTAATGGAAATGATACCTTGTTTTTAGCATCAATTAGTAAATTTGTATATGGCTTTGATATTCAACAAGTTGCAATTAACAATACAAATAAATTATTAATTGAAAATAATTATTCAAATTATAAATTAATAATGTCTTCACACGAAAACATCAAAGAATTTATTGAAAAGAAGATTAAGGCATTTATTTTTAATCTTGGCTATTTACCAACTGGAGATAAAAATATTACAACAAATGCTGCTACTACTTTAAAAGCTTTAAGAGAGGCTTTTGATTTATTAAAGAGTAAGGGAATAATAGTTATGGTTTTATATCCAGGACATAGTAATGGAAAAATAGAAGCTGATGAGTTAATTAAATTTACTAAGCAATTAAATCAAAAAGAATTTGATGTTGTGACATATAAGTTTATTAATCAGGTTAATAATCCACCATTTTTACTTATAATTGAAAAAAGGAATTAGATTATGGATATTGTAATAGCTACTAATAACGAACATAAGGTTTTAGAATATAAAAATATATTAAAAGGATTAAACATTAATTGTTTATCATTAAATGATTTAAATATTAAATGTGAGCCTGATGAAACAGGAAAGGATTTTTTAGATAATTCATTAATAAAAGCTAAAGAAATTGCAAGATTTACTGATAAAGTCATAATTGCCGATGATTCAGGTTTATTAATTGAAAGCCTCCCTAACTTGCTTGGTGTATATTCTCATAGATTTTTGCCTTTAGCAACATATCGTGAAAAATGCGAAAAAATATTAGAATTATTGAAAGATACTAATAATAGAAAAGCAAAGTTTATTTGCGTTATTACCCTTTTTAATTTTAAAAATGAACCTATTTTTTTTAAAGGAGAATGCTTTGGAAGCATAGGATATGAAATAAAAGGTGAAAATGGCTTTGGCTTTGATCCTATTTTTATCCCAACATCTTATAATAAAACAATGGCTGAATTAAGCGAGCAAACTAAAAATAGTATTTCTCATAGAGGAATTGCAAGTAAAAAATTAATTGCATATTTAAAAGAAAGTGGTGTGTGTTAATGAATATTGTTTTAACAAATGATGATGGAATAGATTCAAATGGCTTAATGCTATTAGAAAATGTATTAAAAAATTATGGAAATGTATATGTCTTTGCACCAGCTACTCAACAATCCGCAAAAGGTTGTTCAATCACATGCTTTCAGGGAATTGACATAAAAAAAATTGATGAATTCCACTATAAGGTATTTGGAACACCAGTTGATTGTGTGGAAGCTGCTTGTGTTATATTACCTAAAATTGATTTAATAGTTTCAGGCTGTAATAATGGTTATAATTTATCTAATGATATTATGTATAGTGGAACTTGTGGCGCTTGTATTCAATCATCATTTGCTAATATCCCTGCCATTGCCTTTTCAATAAAAAATTATGCATATTTTAATTTAATTCAAAATTATGCAAAACAAGCCTTAGATTACATATTTAAGAATAATTTATTGGGAAAAAATTATTTTTTAAATGTTAATCTTCCAATTGGTGATTTAAATGGAATAAAACTAACAAAACTTGATAAAAATGTTTATGAAACATATTACATTATTAAGCAAGAAAATGATAATTATGCAATTGAAAGAAATAAAATCAATGTTCCAACTGATATTATTTATGATTATAATTGTGTAAATGAGGGCTATATTTCTATAACTCCATTAAGCCAAAATATTTTTGATGAGGAATTATTTGAAAAAGTTTTTAATAAAATTAATTAAAGAATGTTTTTAATAAAATATTGTGTTATAATAAAAAACGAGGTGGTTAAAAAGTATGGACACGTATGTGATACTGAATTTAAAAAATAAACTTACTCATATCATAAATGTGTTTTGTATTTTTTAACAAAACGTTTTTGCTATGAGTATTCAAAGAAAAGGAGAAAATAGCAATGGAACTAGAAGAATTAAAGAATTTAATAAAAAATAAAAAAATAAAAGAATTTAAAGAAGCAATTGATAAAATGGAATACATTGATGTTGCATCTTTAATTGATTCTTTATCAGATGAAGAACAGCTTATAGCTTTTAGAATGCTACCAAAGGATTGCGCAGCTGATGTTTTTGCTTACCTTCCTTCAAGTAGTCAAGAGCAAATTATTTCAGCAATTACTGATAAGGAAATTTCAAACATTATTGAAGATTTATATATTGATGATGCTGTTGATATATTAGATGAGCTCCCTGCCTCTGTAGTAAAAAGAGTTTTAGCAAATGCTAAGCCTGAAACAAGAAGTATCTTAAATCAATTCTTAAAATATCAAAAGGATTCAGCTGGTTCAATTATGACAACTGAATATATTGACTTAAAGGCTTCAAATACAGTAAAGGATGCAATTTTAAAAATTAGGACTCAAGGACAAGATAAAGAAGAAATTTATACCTGCTATGTAATTGATGATTCACGTCATTTAATAGGCGTTATTTCTGTTAAGACATTATTACTAGCAAATGATGATGAATTAATCTCATCATTAATGGATTCAACATTTATTTATTCAACTACTAATGAAGATAAAGAAGATGTTACTAAAAAATTACAAAAATATGACTTATTAGCTTTACCTGTTGTTGATAATGAAAGCCGCCTTGTAGGTATAGTTACTATTGATGATGCTATTGATGTTTTACAAGATGAAAGTGAGGAAGACTTTGAAAAAATGGCAGCCATGCTACCATCTGATAAACCATATCTTGAAATGTCAGTATTTTCATTATATAAAAATAGAATAGTTTGGCTTTTAATTTTAATGATTACAGGTATGGTAACTGGAGCAATTTTACAAAAATTTGAAAATGCTATTGCTACATTACCATTACTTGTTTCATTTCTACCTATGCTTAATGATACTGGTGGAAATTCTGGCTCGCAAGCAGCGACAATGTGTATTCGTGCTTTGACAACTGGAGAGATTACTACTAAGCAATGGTTTAAGGTGTGGTTTAAGGAATTTAGAGTTTCACTTCTAGTTTCAATAACTTTAGCTTTATTTAATTTTGCAAGAATTATGCTTCTTCAAGTAGATGAACCAGCTGACATGCGCTTTAGATATGCAATTGTTGTTTGTGGAACCTTAATTTTAACAGTTATCTTTGCTAAATCAATTGGTGCTTTATTACCACTTCTTGCTAAAAAACTAAAGCTAGATCCAGCTGTTTGTGCTTCACCAATGATTACAACAATTATTGACTGCAGTACTATTCTTATTTACTTTGCTTTTGCAATGAATGTATTTTCACAATATATTGGATAACATAAATTATTAATTTATGCATAAACTTTAATAGGTGAGATTTATGGATAAATTAGAAGAATTTAAAAGTTTTGTTAAAGATAAACCTTATTTAGCAAATAAGGTAAAGGATGGAACATTTACTTGGCAAACCTTATATGAAACATATGATATCTTTGGAAAGGATCATGAATTCTTTAAGGATGATAGTAAGGAAAATGAAGAGCCTTCAAGTAGTAGTGAACCAACAGATAATGTTAATAAATTAATTAATAACTTAAAAAAGGTCGATACTAAAAAAATTAGTGATGGACTAGAAAATGTTAAAAAAATTGTTGGCTTACTTGATGAATTTAGGCCAAATATATCAAGTAGCTCAAAACTTGCAACAAGTAGAATAAAACCATTTAGAAAGTATAATGATTAATTATGCGTAATGAAATTATTCAACAATTAAATACTGATGAGGATTATTATTATTTTTTAAGAGAAAATCCATTATGGCATAAAATTTTATCTATCTACCCAGATAGATTTAAAGACTTTTTAGATGATTATAAGGTAAAAAGAAAAAAAAGAGCAATAGATAAAATAGATGATATTAATGCTTTAATTAATTTAGCAGAAACATTTTTAAAAAAATAGGAGAACAAAATGGAAAAACTTTTTGACTTATCATATAAGCTTCATGATGAATTATTAAACTCAAATGAATATAAAAACTTAAAAGAAAAAGAGCACTTAATGCTAAGTGATTCATCTTTAAATAAATTAATTAATTCTTATAATGAATTACTAGCTAAATCCTATAATGATAAATCAAAGGAATTATTAAAAGAAATTCATTCAATAAAATTAAATCTTGATGAAAATGAATTGGTAATTAATTATAAAAAAGCTTATAAAGAATATCAGCTATTAATTGCTAATGTTACAGAAGTTGCCTTTCAGGGCTTTAAAAATGATACATTAATTGATAAAATAATAAAGGCCAACCTATAAATAGTGGCCTTTATAAAGTAATATAGGGGAAAGAAAATTACTTCATTTATATTATTAACACTAAAAAGGAAATATATACATTATGAGAATAATTGCCGGAAAATTTAAAAGTCGTAGTATAATCGCTCCAGAAAATGAAACAACTAGGCCTAGTAGTGATAGAACAAGAGAGGGAATATATAATGTAATTGCCCCTTATGTTTATGAGGCTAATGTTTTAGATATTTTTTCTGGTAGTGGAGCTTTAGCAATTGAAGCTATTTCACGTGGTGCTAAAAAAGCTACTCTTATTGAAAATAATGATTTAGCTCTTAAGGCAATTAATGAGAATATTAATTCCTTAAAAATAAAGGATGAATGTATTATTTTAAATAATGATTATCATATTATTGAAACAATAAATGATAAATTTGATATTATTTTACTTGATCCTCCATATAAAATGGATGTAATTGACGAAATACTTAAAATAATTGAAGACAAAAATCTTTTAAATGAGTATGGAGTTATTGTTTATGAATCGTCAGCAAATAATTGCTTAAAAGGTGCTTATAAAAATTACAAGTTGAAGGTTAAGAAATATGGAATTGCATATGTTTCGTTTTTATTTAAGCAAAAAGATAATTAATAAAATAAATGTGGATATTATTATGAGTAAAAACCTACTTAATAATATCTTTTTTATTTTAAAGTTTATTTCTTTTAGATAAAACATTGATTGAAATATTATTGAAAATGATGAAAAGGAAATAATTATATTTAATAAAATATAATCAAGTAAGCTTTTATTAGGAATATTAACAAATGTAATTGAGCTTTTAGAAAATTCAAGCAATCCACTTAAAAATAATACTATTTTTTTATTTTTAATAAAAATATTTAAAAAAGATGAAATAAAGCTAAAAAAGATAATGCAAAAGGCTATTGTAAAAATTGCTTTAATGGATGAATCCATTACTTCAAAAAATATGTCGATTTTATTATCTTTATTAATAATTAATATTTCTTTAATTTCTTTTTTCAATGATGAAATAAATAATAGTAAAAATGAAGCTATATATAATGATAATATTATATATATAGTTTGCTTATCAATTTTATATAAAGCTAAAAATAAAAAACTAAAGGATGGAAAAAATGTATATTTAATAATTCTTTCACCTTCGTTATAGCTAATTTTCTTATTTTTAATAAATGTGCTTACTAAAATTGCACTATATGGATAGCCACCAAGTAATGATGCTATAACACAAATTAAGCCATAGCTTGAAAGTCTAAATATTTTACTTATTGGCTTTAGTAATTTTGCTAGCATATTAATAGCATCACTATATAAAACAAAATTAATGAAAATCATAAAAGGAAATAATGATGGAATAATTACTTTATAAATAAAAACTATTGATTCATTTAATGATTTAGTAATAATTGATGAACATATAAATCCTAAAGCAGCAAATATAATAATAAGAATATTGATTAGCTTATTTATCTTTTCTTTCATATTAAATAATATTTAAAAATAAAAAGAAATAGAACAAATAGCTATTTCTTTTTATATAATTCCTTTAAATTAGTAGTTCGATTAATTTTTTTTAATCTTTCGTAATTTTTAATTAATGATAATTCATATGGACCAGATGAATAATTAGGATTATAAAACTTCATATCTTTAATTAACGATGGTAAGTATTGAATCTTTTCAACGACATCTAGCCTATCATAATCATATTTTTCATCATCCTCTAAGCCAACTGGAGTAAGCTTTAAATAATCAGGCATTAAAAAGTCCTTAGTATTAACAAGATCAATTGCACTATGTATTCCGGCTTCTGCACTTTTAGATTTAGGAGATAAAGCTAAATCAACTACAGCAAAGCCAAGTGGAATACTAGCTTCAGGAAAGCCAACAATTTTAGCAGTTTGGATAGCATTATAGGTTCTATCAACGGCTTGAGGATTTGCAAGACCTACATCTTCATAGGCTGTAACTAATAATCGTCTTTCAATTGATTCTAAATCATCAGCTGCTATTAAACGTGCAAGATAATATAAAGCAGCATCAACGTCAGAGCCTCTTATTGATTTTTGAAGAGCACTTACAGCATCGTAATGTCCATCCTCATCTTTATCGATAGTAATATTAGCTTTTTTAATAATACTTTTTATTGTATCTTCAGTAATGGTTTCATTTTCCTTTACAACAAATGAAGCTATTTCAAGCTTATTTAAAGCAAACCTTAAATCGCCACTTGAATATGATGCTAAAAGCAAAGCGGCTTCTTTGGTAATTTTAACTTTATTATCTAAACCATCCTTACTAGTAATAGCATTATTGATGGCAAAAACTATATCATCATTATTTAATGGCTTGATTTCAACTAAATGTGTTCTACTTAAAATAGCATTATTAATAGAATGATATGGATTTGCTGTTGTAGCACCTATTAAAATGATTGTTCCATTTTCAATATGGGGTAATAAAATATCTTGAATATTTTTATTTAAACGATGAACTTCATCTATAATTAATAAAAATGAATTTTCAAATGATGCTTCAAATATTGCGGCTTCAATATCTTTTTTTGAACATGTCACAGCATTTAAGACCTTATGCTTTAAATTCATTTCACTAGCAATAGCTAAAGCAAGGGATGTTTTTCCTGTCCCGGGTTTTCCAAATAGTATCATTGAGCATAAAGAATTATTCTTAAGCATATTGGTTATAAATTTACCTTCTCCTAAAATATGCTCTTGACCTAAAATTTCATTTGTATTTTTAGGACGCATTCTAAAAGCAAGTGGTTGTTTCATATAATTAAATTGCATCTCCTTTCATCGGATATATTTATTTTAATTATTTTATATATTATAATCAATATATATAATATTATAATATAAATATAATATAGAAGGAGCAAAAAAATGAAAGTGGTATTGCAAATAGCTAAAGAAGCAAATGTTAAAGTAAACAATGTTTTAATAAACAAAATAAAAAACGGATATTTATTATTAGTTGGAATTGATGAATATGATAATGAAGAAATAGTAAAGAAGATGGCAAGTAAAATTATTAACTTAAGAATTAATAAGGATAGTAATGATAAGACAAATTTAACAATTAGTCAAGTTGATGGTGAAATACTTGCTATTTCACAATTTACGCTATGTGCCATTTTAGATTCAAGAAGGCCAAGCTTTTCTCATGCAGCTAAGGCAGATATGGCATTAAGATTATATGAACTACTTGTTGATGAATTAAATAATCAAGGAATTAAAACTAAAAAAGGTGCCTTTGGGGAACATATGGAAGTTTCTTTAATAAATGATGGGCCATTTACATTAGCTATTTCGGATAAGGATTTATAGTGTTAAACATTTTTTATAAAATTAGTGAAAAAAAATAAAAAAAGGTGTTGACAGAAAAAAGTTAATGATGTATTATATATGAGCAGTCGACGAAAAGACTACAA
>CAKPZU010000091.1 GCA_934215405.1 uncultured Bacilli bacterium
ATTTATGCAAGTTTTAACTCTTGAAATTCCAATATCATCACCATCAATATAAGCACCATGTGTATCATTAATTTGGAAAACCTCAAGTCTTCTTACTTTATGAGTTTCATCATTAGCTAAAGGAGTAGAATATGTTATTCTGCTTCTATCAACCCTATTTTTATATTTATTATAATCGTCTTCTTTTGAAGGAAAACTACTATCCTCACTAGATGATGAATTTCCATCACTAGAGCTATCTTCAATACTTGAACTACTTTCTTCACTTGATGAACTTGCTTCACTAATTGAACTATTATCATTATTTTGTGAACTTGATTCGACTAATGATGAAGAATTATTAACATTTGATGATTCATTTACATTATTACTTGAATTATCACTTGTAATATAGCTATTACATCCTTGGAAAATGAAAGCTAAAGCAACTAATAAACAATATTTTTTATTCATTTTATTTACTCCTTTTAAACTCATAAGGCAAATTATTTTTATAAGCCTTTACAAGTTCATCTGCATCTTTAATAAGTTGAGATGATGCAAACCATGATTTAACGGATGCACCTGCAGCTTTTTGGTGTCCGCCACCACCATATGCTTCGGCAAGCATATTAATTTCAGGACCATTAGATCTAATTCTAACTCTTATTTCTTTTGGATATTCAATAAATAATATCCAAACTGGACACTCTTTAATATTAGCAAGTAAGCTTACAAGAGACGATGCTTCCTCATATGATAAGTTATAATATTTAATTACAAACTTTGAAAGCTTTGCATATACAACTCCGTTTTTTGAAACTTTTAATGTTCTAAAGACATAAGCTTTTAGCTTAGTCATTCTTAAAGTTTCAAAAGAAAGTTGTTGGTCAATTGCTTCAACATCAACGCCATATTCAAGTAATCTTCCAGCTAAAGTAAATGTTTCAAGATTAACACCTCTATATCTAAAGTTACTTGTATCAGTAATTATTCCAGTATATAAAGCAGTAGCTCCTTCTTTTGTAATTTTAAGTTCATCATATGAAAATAAGAAACGACAAATTAATAAGGATGTTGCAGCAATGTCTTCATCTACAAAATTATAGCTACCATAATTATCAATTATTAAATGATGGTCGACCTTAATAATTTCTTTGCATAATTTATAGCGTTGATCACATATTCTTTCACGAGTTGCAGTATCACAGACAATTGCTAGTGAATCAACTAATACTTCATCATTAACATCATCCATCTTTCCTAAAAATGATAATGAATCAACATGAGCAGTTAAGCAATAAACTTTTTTCTTTGGATAAGTAGTTAAAATGATATTTTTAAGCCCGTTTAAAGAACCATAGCAATCCCCATCTGGACGAACATGTCCAAAAATTGCTATGCTATCATATTCTTTAATTTTCTTTAGCAAAATATCAAAGTTCATTAGCCTACTCCTTTAACAAATTATTAAAATCTTTAATTATATCATTAACTACTTCAAAATTATCAACTGTGGCACCACAAGCATATAAATGGCCTCCACCACCATATTTTTTTGCAATATCAACTAAGTTGATATTTTTACTTCTAAATTCACATAATATTTTTTTTGATATTGGATCTTTAGTAAAATTACACCAGATGTAAACATTTTCTAAATTGGCCATAACATTAACCATTCCCCTTGAAATAGTAAATGTATCAACCTTAAATTTTTCAAAAACATCTACGTCATTTTTTAAGAAAGCAACACCATATTCATTAACTTCATATTTTAACATAAAATATGCTCTCATTTTTTGATGTTCAACGCTTTCTGAATACATTATATTATAAATTGCAGAATAATCAAATCCTAAATCAATTAATTTACCTACTGTTTTAAATAATTCCTTACTTAATGAAAAATTAAAACGATTAGTATCTGATATTATTCCAGAAAACAAACACTTAGCTGCTTCATTTGTTATTATAAGATTATTAAAAAATGCAAATTCAGCAATCATTTGACAAGCTGCAGCAGCTTTAACATTATAATATGCTTTAGCATTTTCAATGTTACAAGGATTATTATGGTGA
The DNA here is from genome assembly GCA_934215405.1 of uncultured Bacilli bacterium. Lineage (GTDB taxonomy): Bacteria > Bacillota_I > Bacilli_A > RFN20 > CAG-631 > CAKPXW01. The sequence continues at coordinate 2,062 of CAKPZU010000091.1, forward strand.
TCAATACATATAATTCCCTTAGCTTTTGAAAATAAAATGTTTGGTAATAATTCCTTTACTGAAACATCTGTAAGTATTAACAATGAGTTATTATACATTTCATCATCTATTTCATCCATTGTCCCTAAAAAGCATTCACGGCTCATATCACCAACTGCATAAACTTTTTTATCTTTAAAATTTTCTTTTATTATTTCTTTTAAGCCAAGTTGTGATCCTAATGCATCTAAGTCAGGCTTATTATGACGAGAAATAATTATAGTATCATATTTTTTTATAATATTTAAGATTTCCTTATACATTTTTATTTCTCCTCATTTAATTTGTTAATTATTTTAAATATATCATCATAGCATTCAATACACTTATTTTTTATTTTATAATCTATTTCTTTTTGAAGTTTAAAATCAAAAATTTCTTTGTTAGTTAAAAATAATAAATGCAATTTATTATCATTAACATATATTGAATTAAAGCCATTTAAATCATTTAAAAAGTCAAAATTAATATTGATGTTTTTATCATTATAAAATAATGTGTATTTTTTCTTTTTAATTAAGAAGGTATTATCATTATTTTTAAAATAATAGCTAAAGTAATTATTAAATCTTTCAGTTAATGATTCATAATTTAAAACTAAAGCAAAATTATTTAATGATTTATAATCCATTACTATTAATCTACCAGATATTGTTACAATATCTGATTTGATAAATCGTTTCTCTAAATTTTCAAATTCATAATAAGTAACAACTTTGCTATTATAATTAAATGAATAAGCATTTTTTACGTTAAGCTTACTTTTATCAAAGAAATGATATAGATATTCATTTTTTGTATTAATTAACGAAATGCTTTGGCAATTAATTTTATTGTTCATAATATAAAAAATATAATTAATTTTTAGTTTTAAATATTCCTTATAAACATAAAAATGCGATAGACAATACAAAAGGGAAAGCATAACAATTGCACCTATTATGGAAACAAAGAAGAATTTAGGAGCAAGGAAAATAACTTCTAGTACATAGCTTAATACTATAAGTATGGTAAGTATTATTGAAATGATACAAATCTTTTTCCTTTTCTTGTTAAAATCTAATTCATTCATATTAATATACCTTTTTTACCTTATTGTCTAATTCCTTTTCGCGTTGTAATGCATTTTTTAATTCTTCTTCATTATCATAAAAAATAGTTTGTTGGCTATCCACTGGATAAACGCTAGCTATTACATCGCTTAACGATGCATGATTTCCTTTAAATAATAATACGATATTTATTATATAAATTAGTGCAATTATTATTGTGCCAAATAATCCTCCAGTGGCATTAAATAAAGAATAAAACAAGCACATATAAGGAATTATAGCCATTAATATAGTTTTACCAAATAAAAATCTAATAAATACTTGAATAGGTTTAATTTTTATATTTGATTTTGATAATAAAGCAATATGGAAGCATTTCATACCAATTGTTTGTCCATTTCTAAATATTAACGGAATAATAAGTTCAAAAACTAGCATTGAAATAAATATTGAAATGATAGGAACATTTAATACTAATCTATTAACCTTATAGCTATATTCTTTTATTATTTCACTGTTTTTGTATTTTTCAATAACTTCATTAAAGTTAGGAGCATTTTCACTTATATAATGGTAACTTTTTGAAGCCTCATCATAAATTTTATAGCCAATTCTTTTATATTCATCATCAAGAATATTATAATAATAATCAAAATTAAAAATTTTCATTAATAAAAATAATACTCCAGTTAGTAAAACTAAAAACAAAATAAAATCTAAAACAAAGGCAGCAATTCTTAATATATATTTAGCATATTTAGGTTTATAAACTAAATTATCCATTATTTTGCCTCCTTTAAATTGTAATAGGTAATTTCATACTTATCACCTTCATCAATTGGTTTATTTATATAATCATCATCAATTAGTATTGTTGATGCACAAATATCATGAAGTGATTGATGATATTTAGTAAATAATGCTAGGATTATTGAAGCAATAAGCCCTAAAGGTACAGGAAAGCCTATTAATCCTATAAATGATATAGAAAATACAAATTCAAAAAGTATTAAGACTAGTTGCCTAAATAGAATTTGTAGTTTAGAAGGATTAATATTAGCATTCACCTTTGAAATAAGTAGTAATTTAAAGAACATCTTACCAATTGTCTTATTATCTTTATTAATTAAAGGAATTAATAAATAAATAATTAAAAGAGAAAGAACAAAGGCACTTAAAGTAGAGGTATAATTTAACATACTAACCTTTCTTGCTACAACCTTGTAATTTTCATTTTTATTTAAATATGCATCTAAATAATTTTTAATGCAGTAGTCTCTTATTTCAACATAAAAATTTGTATATTGTACTCTTATTTTAGAATCATTATAATCATATTCTTTTTCAACATAAGAATTTGTAGCTTCATCATAATGAAATAACGATGATTCTTTCTTTTTATTAATGTATTCATCAATTTTGTTTTCAGTACAATTTTTATAAAAATAAGTCAAATTTTCATCAAATGTTTTAACATCATATATGATTTGAATATTGTTATTTTCATCATATGTATATAATTTAGTAGCAATAGCATAAGAATAATATTCTTTCTTTAACTCATCACCATTAAAAATCTTATTTACTATTGGAGTAGTAGCAAATGATAAAATAAGCATTAACAAAATAGCACATATAAAATCAAGTAAGGCTGCGCCAATTCTTCTTATCCATTTTGGTTTCTTAAAGGTCATCTTTTTTTCCACTTCTATCACCCCATCTGTATATTATCTCATAACATATAATAATAAGCAAACAAAAACAGAAGGAAAATTTTTAAAATTCCTTCTGTTTAAAAGTTTTTAAATAAAATTATAATTATTTATTATTTATTATTTAAAACAATACCACCAAAACTAACATTTTTGCATGTAGTTCCAGATTTAGGATAACCTGTCATAATGACTTTTATTTGAACAATTCCCTCACCAGCCACAGTAACAGTATTATCAGAGCCAACCTTTACTTCTTTTAATGCTGCTTTAGCAACAACATCCCCCTTATCATTTAATGCATAAATTGTGAATACATCATCTGATGAAGCAGTTTTTGTATTATCATTTAAAGCAAGAATGTTTAAAGAAACTTTTAATGAAGTTTGAGGAGCAAATTTATTAGTAATAACGCCTTGCCCTTCAAAATTAAGTTTTAATCCGCCGTTAGAATAAAAAGCAGGATTTGGATATTTATCACTATTTGTAACATATGATAAGTTACTTGGTAAAGTCTTATTTTCAATAATGTATTCGCCATTAAATTCTTCAGGTGTATCTGGGATATCTGGTGTTTCACCACCATTAGCAAACTTAACTACAATTGAATCAATGTAACATGCGCGAGAAAAAGTGTTTTGTACTTTAAAGTATGTATAAGTAGTAGCGTTTGGAGTTACAACATAAGTAGTTACAGCACCTTTTACTGATAATGAATATGTTGAATCTTTATATTCATTTGTTGTACCAAATGAGAATAATAATGCATCATTATAATCATCAGTCATTTTAGCATTTAAATTTACTTCAATTGAAGCAATTCCTTTAGTAAAAGCACTAGCATTTCTAAAATAAGAAACTGGAGTTACAGCACCAGTAGTTTCGTCTTTTGAACCAGCTTTAAATTGCATACCATTACCATAGTTTGCTACTTGTAAATATGCAAATTCAAAATCACCAATTTTACTAGTTGCTTCTGCATCCTTTGGATATGAAGTTACCATGCTTACTGTATCAACATTAATTTCAACTTGCTTTGATAAATCTTGAGTTGCTAATACAGTAAATGTAATTTCATCATCAACTGTCTTACCATTTAAAGTAGCAGTAACTTTGATAGTTACTGTTTCTTCAACAGCCTTAGGAGTAATAATAACTTTTCCACTTTCAATCTTAGCAGTAGTACCTGCTGTAATTTCATACGCTAAAGTAGAATTATATTTTTCACCAGTTGATGGTAAAGTAACTTCACTTGTTTTAGCATATGAAGATTTAAATAAATTAGCTACATCGCTAATATCATTAGCCATTTTATTTTCATCACTAATTTCTCTTGTAACGATTGTAACAGCACTTGTTTCAACTGGAGTAATGTAGAAATTACCAGAATATGATTGTACTAATCCTTTGATATTTGCTGTATAGCCTGCAGTCCATTCAGCGACAATTGAGCTTGCTTCAGCATTTGTAAACTTAACGCCAGTTTCAGGATTAATAAATGATGTAGTTGTTCTCAAATAATATTTATTAGTACCTAAAGTAAAGTAATAGTAGTAATTTGCTGTATCGATATCATTAATCTTAACATCTTTTAATTCAACATAGCTATTTAAGTATTGATTTAAGCTATCTCCATCTTTATTGCTCTTAGCGTTTGTAAATGCTTCAGTTTGATCAACATAAGGAATAGCAAATTCAGTCTTGTCAGCAACTTTTTTAATAGTACATCCTTTAGAAAATTGGTAAGCATTATAATAATTAGCTGGTTTACCAGTTACAATTACTTTTGAACCAATTGGGAATAAAGTTGCATAATCATCAGCATTAATTGATGCTGGTGTAAAGCAATAGAATGTTTTATTTGCTGCATCAGTAATATAAAGGCCTGACTTATAAATTGCAGAAACAGTACCTAAAACAGTTGCGTCCTCTGTATTGTTTTTATCATCAGCCATTTTCTTAAAATCTTCAAATGAAGTATAATTAACAACAAATTCAGGAACATAGTAACCATCTAAAGTAACAGTTGCTTCATGACCATTGCCATCACTTACTGTACCAACTAAAGTAAAGTTAGTTTGAACGTTGTTAATTTCTGTATAAGAAATATTAACAACTTGCATACCTTTATCATTTACTTCGCCCATTGAAACTGCACCAGCAAATCCACCTTCTGCAACAGTTAATTTCCATTCTACTGTAAATGTAACTTTTTCATCATTCTTGTTGTAAGAAGATTGAACTGTTGGTAGTGTAAAGCTTTCAAGTCTTTTTTTATTATCTTTATTAGCTAATCTAATTGAATCAGCAACCTCAGATGCTAAAGTGTTTAATTCTTCATCATTATTATCACTTGATTCTTCAACAGTTGAACTTGATTCTTCAACAGTTGAGCTTGATTCTTCAACAGTTGAACTTGATTCTTCATTTACAGAAGAAGAATTTTCTACAACAGAACTAGATGAATCTTTTGCAGGTTCGCTTGTAGAATTGTTATTATTTCCACAAGCTGTCATTCCTAGTCCTAAAAGAAGTGACATTGATAAAACTAATAATTTTTTATTTTGTTTCATTTTTTTTCTCCTTTAATATTTATATAATAACATTTGCTAAGCAACAAATGTTATATCCCCTACTTGAAATACGTGAATTTGTATTGAATCATTGTAATGATCAACAATTCCTAAAACATTTATAGTTTTATTAAGAAATTCATCTTGAGTAACTAATTCTACGTTACCCTTATCGTCTTTTCTATACATAACTGAAGTTCTAACAACAATTTCATTTCCATCGGCGTCACGACAATACATTGTAATTGCATTTTTATTTTTTGAGCCTTCAGTTTGTGTTGTATAGCATCTATATACCTCAAGATTGCTATATTTTACATATGTTCCTTGATATAAATTACCAGGAAGAATTTCAATAGTATTAATAGTTTCTTCACCATCATCACCAACTACAGTTTCTTCAAATATGATTTTATCTTTATCTGAAGTTGATAAATCTACATAAGTAATAGGAAAAGGAATAACCTCATTATCTTCAGATATTACTTTCATAGAATCTTTGTGGTCTGGATTCATATATCTATAGGTAACACCAGAAATTTGCCATGTTCCATTTCCTTCATCAGATGGGTCGAAATATTGAACAGTCCCAACAACACGAAGATAATTTCCAGCTTTTATAATATCATATGTGTTAAATCCCAAATAAACACCAATGCTATATGCATAACTACCTTCATATTCAGAAATATAGAAAGAGCCACCATCACTATCATAATAAGTAATTAAGCCTTCAACACTAACTTTTTTATCTTTATATGAATCAATGTGTAGTCTTAATTCCTTTAAAGAGATTGGAAGGGCATCACCATAATAAAAATCAGGATCTTTTAATTTTGTATTATAAAGCTTTAAGCCAAGTTGCATAGATTGTAAGTTAGCTTTTTGGAAAACATCAGCTAACGAAAAGTTACTAGCGCTTTTTAATTTAGCTAAGCCTTCTTGCACTAACTCAAGATTTAATAATCTATAATCAGACGCATCAGCAGCCATATACCATACCCAAACTAAATATCTTACGCCTGTACTATCAGTATTCCAAGTGTTTGTATCAGATTGAACAATAATTGATTTAGCTTCTTTTAAATGACTATTTGTATATTTTTTAGCAGCCACACCCCAAGGTTCAACCTTACCTGTTGATTCAGGAGTATCAACACAATTATATCTAGCCTTTAAGACTCCATCTTCATCCTTAATCCAATTTTTTGGAGTTCCAACTGGAACAAAGTGAGTCGTATCACCATCAATATATGAATGAACTGTTACTTCTGCATATACTTTACTAGTATCATTTGGATCAAATTTTACATTTGCAGCAAAATCAACAGGTTCAGTAGTTACAGAAGACGATACATCTTCGTTTGAAGAAGAACTACTTGACGAGCTTTCTTCAATTATAGATGAGCTTTCTACAATAGTTGAAGAGCTTTCATTACTTGAAGTAGTATTACTAGAATCAGCTTGATTGTTACAACTAGCAATTC
>CAKPZU010000092.1 GCA_934215405.1 uncultured Bacilli bacterium
ATTAAGCCTCTTTTTCATAAAAAAAGAGGATGAGAACCTATTTTTAAATTTTATAGGTTTCTAAACATCCCCTTTTTTAAATTATTTCATAAACGAATAAAATAAGTGCAAAAATTTAATTCAATTTTGCTTAATAGTTTTATTAAATAAGTTTTTAATATCTTTTAATTTTATTTTTCTTATTGCAATGTCAATAACAAATAAGCATAAGCAAATAATAATTATTGGTAAAGAAGTTGATTGCTTGTAGTTAACATTTTCAAGTGCTATATTAGTAATTTTAGTTAAATCATCTTTTGAATCAATTAGAATTCCATCATTTATAAGCATTTCATATAATAATATTGAATCAGGTTTATCTAGCAAGTAATATTCACTTGAATATGAAAAATCAAAAAAGTATGAATTTGAGTTATATTCTACACCATTAATTGTTTCAATAATTAATGTATAAGGTCCGTTTAAATTAATATTTAGCGTTGCCTTGTACTTCCCATTATTATAAATTAAATTAGCACCTTCAGTATAATCATTTTGTGTGATTGTTGCTTTATATTTCGTTCCTTGAACTAATAAATATGGCGTTAATGAAATAGTAACACTATGGCCATTGTTAATAATGTTAACCTCATTTGGAGAATTAATTTGATTAATAGGTAGATTATCAAAAATAATATTACTAAAAAATGTTTCCACTTCCTTATTTTTATTATCCCACATATTAAACCAATCAGAGCTTAAGCCTGACATTAAAGATGATACCTTACCACTTCCATAATCCCAATAAGCGTAAACTGGAACATCATCTATAGTTTTTTCTTGATTTTTTAAAGTGATTGATGTAGTAATACTAGCTGTTGCATTATATTTTAAAGATGTATAGTTAATTCCAGAAATTATAGGGAGTGAATTAACATTTTTTAAAGAGGAATCTAATTTGTTTAATGTTAACTCCATCGTTCCTAAAATATTTGGTTCTAAAACGATTTCGCCAATTTCTTTAACAATAATATCAGAAATCTTATCCGTATAATAAGTGCTATAGCATTTTCCACCAGTTGCTTCAGCTAATTTTTTCATTAAATCTAAGGCTCCAGCACCTATATTAATTGTAGACATTATAATGCCTTTTTCCTTCATTTTATTAGCAACCTCTAATTGACCACCATCCCCAGGATAGCCATCAGAAATCAGTATAATTTGTTTGTTTTCCATTTTTACATCTTTTAGCATATTATAGGACATTGTTAAAGCAGGAGTCATCATTGTTGCATCCTCCTCTTTTATTGTATTAATCGAGTCAATAAGCCTTCTTTTTCCTTCAAGTGTTGTTTTTGTTGGTGCACAAATAACTCTTGTTGTATCCGAAAAAGTAATTACACCAACCATATCATTATCATTTAATAAATCTAAGCAATTAATTGCGCCTTGCTTAGCTTCTTGTAAGCTTTTTCCAGACATACTTCCTGAGCAATCAATAACAAAAAATAATGCAATCGTATTTTTAGTATCAATTGGATTAACGTTTATTGGAAGCATATCGCTGATTATTGATTGTGAAAATCCCCCACTAAAGTAAGTTTTTTCGCCTCCTAATGTTAAAAAGCTTTTACCATATTTGCTAACACATATATTTATATTTTGTAATAATTCATTATGGTTTTTTAATGTTGACAAATCTACATTAGCAAAGACTATTTCATCAAACTGGCACAAATAGTCAAGTGAGTATGAAAAACTTTGCTTTACTTGAAATGAAGTAACATTGGCACTATTTAAAAATAAAGGCGTATAATAATTAACTTCTTTATATGAATCACATATTAATAACATTTCAGCTTTTTCTTTAACGTATTGCGTGAAAAAATAATTGTTATTTTCTAAGCAAAAATCTAAGCTTGGTTTTATTTCTACCTTATAATGATTTAAAAATGAGACACTAGTATCTAAAGGAAAACTAATATTATTAAGCCCTATAGTAATATTTGTATTTATCTCTTTATATAAATTATCATTTTTATATAAAGAAATGACTAAATCATTAATATTATAATTACTTTCAATAACAACATTTGCAACTTCATTTTTTTTTAAAAATGTCTTTTCATTTAAAGAAACATTTTTAACTAATATTTCATTTTCATTGAGGCTACTATTATTTAAATAAATAACATCAACTCGTATATTTTGGTTTTTTAATTCATCAAGTGATTTTGAATAGTCTCCATCTGTTTGTAAACCATCAGATATCAATATTATTCTTTTTTTGAATTGATTTGTAAATAAAGAAGAAGTGTATGATAGCGCTTGTGAATAATTAGTAGCACTTATATCAACATTATTTTGGCTTACTGATTTGATTTTCCCGTTTATTGGTGTTATTAGTTCACTATCTTTTCCAAAGCAAACTACACCAAGTTTTTCATTTTCATTTAATTCATTTTTAATATTAGTTATATAATTATCGATTTCATCATATGTAGTTATACTTTTTGAAACATCAGCTAAAACATAAACTTCAGTATCTGTTTCTGTTTTAACAATATTAACATCTGCCATTAATAAAGTTAATAAAAAGCATAACATTATATGAATTATTAAAGAAGCTATATTATTAAAACTTTTTTTCTTTTTTCTTAAGCCTATTATAAAGCTTAAAAGAATTAATAATAATAGTGGAAAAAATAATATAAGTAAATATGGGTTAGTTATTTTAATGCTGCTCATAAATGTAAACCCCCCAATCAAATAATAAAACTACTAATGCAAAAATAGCAAGAATTAATAAACCATCAAATTTTTCATCAAATGTTTTAGTATTATTTTCACCAACTAATAAAATTGAATCAACAACCTCATTTGTCTTACTTTCATTTAAATTACAACTTACAAAAATATTATATTTTTTAGTATTATTGTTAATATTTAAAACTATTTCATAGGTTCCTATCTCATTTAATTCATAAGAAACAGTATTGCTGCTACTTACATTTAAATATTTTGAAATATTACTAGGTGAGTTAATTCTAATACTGTTAGTAAAAGGCAAAACATTAAGTTTTAATATTTCACCAACTACATAATTACTATTTTCTAAAAAATTAGGAATTGAATAATTAATAAGATTTTTAAATAATGGTACAAAATCTAATGATAATGCAAAATTTGAATCATGTAAATCAAATGAAAATACGATTTCACGATTATTGTAATTATTTAAAAGAGCAAAAATCATAGGATCATTGTTGTATTCAAATAAAATAGTTGCATCATTGTATAATGAATATTTTTGATATTTTGAAACATATATACCTTTACCATTTAAGTTTTTGCTTAAGCTTTTATAAGTGGCTGAAGTATCTTTGCTTAACGTTAATTCTCCGCCACTTGCTAAATTAATCTCATTTTGAACAGTAAAGCCGCCTGAAGAAATGTTTTTGTTAGCTTTAAATAACCAAACTGTCCCATCATCTGGCAAATTATTTGGAGCATACGCATCAAAAACATACAAACTAAATCCTGTTTTTGTTTCATTATACTCATTTGGCTTAATTACACTAATAGATTTGTTTCCAAGTATTTTTAAAACATTATTTAAAAATGTTGGTTGTTCACTAACAATTAATGTTTTAAAATCACTAGAGCTTTCATTACTATACAAAATATAATTATTATCTTCAATCAATGCATCATCATTTACTATTTTTGCTTCAATTTTACTATAACTCGTAATTTTTGTTTCAAATGTAAAATTAGTTTCAATACCATTAAATGTTTCAACATCTATTGTATTTATAATCTCATCATCAATAAATAATGAAATATTTACTTTCAAATCACTACCATAAGTAATCAAAGTACCATTAACACTTATATTATTAGTAGTTCCATAAGCAATACTTAATGATGATATTGTACTATTAATTTCATTATTACTAATGTTAATAACATTTACATTGCTTGTTTCAATATAATCCTTATCTGTTAAAACATAAACATCATATGAGCTATCTTCATAATAATATTGTTGCATCAATTCCATAGCATTATCAAGCATAATTGATTTATTTGAAGTAGTTATATTTAATAAAGAATTATAAATGGTCTCTTTATTATTTGTTTTATTTACTAATAGACTTGATGTGTCACTTGCATATATAAGTGAATAATAGCTACCATTTTTTGATTCCTTAACCATTTTATTAATTTCATTTTTTGCCCTTTGCATACGTGTTTCATTTTCATCATTTTTCATATTCATAGAAAATGATGAATCAATAATGAACATATAATTTTTAGCTTTATCTTTTATTGAAATAATAGGACGAGCAATACATAAAGTTAAAAATAAAATTGATATAATTTGAAGGATTAAACTTAATAAGCCATTTATTTTATGAATTGGATTTTTCTTACGTAAAAATTTTTCACTTAGATTCCAAATATATGTTGAAGAAATTACTTTTTCAGTATATTTATTTTTTAATAAATAAATAATAATTACAATAGGAATGCCAATTAAACCGATTAAGCCTAAAGGGTGTAAAAAACTAATCATTTTATTACCCCCTTACTTATTGCTTGATTTAATATAATATCATCAATTTTACTATTTGCATTTACAAGTAAATATGTAGCTTCTCTTGAATTACAAAATGATGAAAGTGAAGAAGTAATATAATTTAAAGCTTCATAATAAGCCTTTATTACTTCTTTATTAATATTTTTTTTATAAGTATTATTATTTTCACTATCATAGAAAATATTTTTACCGGCAAATTTAGGATTTAATTCATCATCATCAAGCAATTGAATACATAAAACATCTCTATGCTTACTTCTTAAATGACTAATAGCATTAAAATAATTGTTATTAGTTAAAAAATCAGATATTATAATTGACATGCCATTTCCATATCCTGTTTGATGATTCATTATAGCATCACTAATAAAGGTGCTCTTTGAATCAAACTTAATATCATTTAAAGCACCAATAAAATTATAAAATGAATCTTTTCCAACAATTCTATCAATTATTTTATAGGTTTTGTTATTATCTATATAGTAAATTGATACCTTATCCATTGCTTTAATTGAAAAGAAAGCAAATGTTGCCGCTATTCTTAACGCCATTTCTGCTTTTTTTTCATTTTCACCTTTCATAGAAATTGAACCATCAATATATATTTTAGTATGCATTTGTCTTTCGTCTAAATAAAGTTTTAAAAACAATTTTTCAAAACGTGCAAAAACATTCCAGTCAATACGTCTTATGTCATCTCCTGGAATATACTCACGAAAATCAGCAAATTCACTTGAAGAGCCATATTTTTTACTTCTATGATTTCCACCAAATGCACCTGCAACATTATCTTTAATATACATATCTAAAAGTTCTAGCTTTTGTAAGAAAGCCTCATCAATGATATCTTTTTTCATAAGCAACTACTTCTTATTAAATTCTTTTTTGTTTTCTTTAATTAAAAGTGTAATTACATCATCAGTAGCTAAATGCTCAATAATTGCGTCATAATTAATTTTTATTCTATGTCTTAAAACAGGGTATGCCAAAGCATCAATATCATCATAAGAAACGTTATAGTTTCCATTCATTAACGCTCTTACCTTAGCACCAGTAATTAAAGCTTGGGCAGCACGAGGAGATGCACCAAATCTTAAATATTTTTTAGCAACTTCACTAGCATCTTTTAGTTCATTATGCGTTTTTGTTACAAGATTCATTGTATATTCTAAAATATCATCAATGACTAAAACATTTTTTGCAAGTTCACGCATTGTTAGAATATCAGCACCATTAATAATAGGTTTTGCTTTTTCACTCAATGTAATTTGAGTCATAGTAACGATATCCTTTAATTCTTGTTTGTTTGGAAACTCCATAATTAATTTAAACATGAATCTATCCATTTGTGCTTCAGGAAGCGGATAAGTTCCATCTTGTTCAACTGGGTTTTCAGTTGCTAAAACGAAAAATGGCTCATCAAGTTTATAAGTAACATTGGCAATTGTAACCTTATTCTCTTGCATAGCTTCAAGCATGGCAGATTGCGTTTTTGGAGTAGCTCTATTTATTTCATCAGCTAAAACAATATTTGAAAAAATCGGGCCTTTTTGAAAGGTTAATTTCATTTTTCCGTTTTCATCTTTTTCAATAATATTCGTTCCAGTTACATCATAAGGCATTAAGTCTGGTGTAAATTGAATACGTGAAAAAGGCAAGTTTAATGCTTGCCCTAATGATCTAACTAATCTTGTTTTACCAACACCTGGAATACCTTCAAGTAAAACATTTCCACCTGAAATAATAGCAATTAATACATTATCAATAACATCTTCTTGTCCAACAACATCTTTTTTTATTTCATCTTTTATCTTTTTTGTTAAAACTTCAAAATTTTTTACTTGCTCTTTGATATCCATATTTATAACTCCTTCTATTTAATTCTTGTCTTCATCATTATATAAAGATGAAAAGTAGGCTGAAATAAGTGCTTGTAAATCATCACTATAGTTTCCATCAACCAATCCTTCTAAAACTAGTTTATTGTAATAATCCATTAGTTCACCATATGTTACATATGAATTTGTTGTTGGGTCATATATTTTATCATCAGCAGCGTAAACAATGTCACCTTTACCAGTACCAGCCCCATCGCCTCCAGCTCCACCTTGATTATTGTTATCATCGTTTTCATTATTTTTATTGTCATCACCACTTGAAGAAGATTGGTTGTTTTTCATATCATCAAGTGCTTTATCTATTTCATCTTTAATAGAAGATGCATTATTTTGCTTATTAAGTGAATCAGATAATTTATCTTTTAAATTATCAAAAGCATCACTTATTTTATCTTGTACATCACTATCATTTACTTTATCTTCCAAATTCTTTAAATCATCTGCAAAATTATCTAATGCTTTATATAAGCTATCATCTTCACTTACTCCATTATTTTTTGCATCATTTAATGCAGCCTTAATATCATTACTAATTTTATCTAAAGCATCCTTTAATTCATCACCGGTTTTATCTTTTAAATCTTCACGCATTTGATCTAATGATGATGAAGTACCATTACTATCTTTATTTGATATTTGTTCGCCTAAATCCTTTGTCGAGTCTTCTTTTTGTAAAGAATCACCAATTTGTGAGGCACTATTTGATTTATTTACATCTTGATTAATATCATCTTTTGTATCATCAATATCTTGATCTTGTTTTTCTTGATTATTTTGATTATTATTTAAATCATTTTTTAAATCTTCAAGGTCTTTTTTGATTTCATCTTTTAATGATTCATCAATATCAGCATTATCAACTTTGTCGATTAAATCATTAATTTTATCTTCTTTATCACCATTTTGACCATTCTCTGTTGAATTTTCACCACTAGTTTCATTACCTTCACTTGCGCTTTCACTTTCGTTTTCCTCTTCACTACTTGATGAGCTATTTTCTTCTTCACTTGTTGAAGAATTATTATCACTAGCATTTATTGGGAAATCTTTTTGATTAACAAAGAATGTTGAAGTTAAAAGTAATATAGCAACAAGTAAACTTGCAAAATTTTTAAATGAAATTTTTAATTTAAACCCCTTAGTTGATACATTTTCTATTTTTTCACAAGCATCTTCTTTTTGAATTAAAGCCATTAAGCTATCATCGTCTTTAAATTCAACCATTGTTTGAACTTTTTCTTTTAAATTATCTTGTTTATCTAATCTTTTAGCAATTTCTTTATCAGAAATAACAAACTTCTTAGAAAGAAGCATAAATGTTAAAGCGAAAACAATTAGATTTAAAATAATTTCAATTAAAGCATTATGATGAAGTGGAATAGTTTTACATAGTAATATTACAATTCCTTCAAAAATTAAATTTATAGATAATGATACAATAATCGTTTTTATTATTGTTTCAATTTTTGATTTATTTTTAAATTCATTAAATTTATTATTCATTGTTTTCACCTTCTTATAAATAAAGCACGGAAAGATTTTAGCACAATTTTAGACAGAATTAAAGTTTTTTTTTATTTTTCTCATATGTATGTCTTTTTGTTTATTCATTTTTTATCACAAAGAAACCCTTTATTAAGTTATAATAATTTTTATTGAAAAAATGTTTTTTTTGATTTATAATTAAAGATGATTTTTATAAAAAGGAGAGATAAAAATGGTAAAAAAGAAATTGTTTTTTTCATTAAGTTTTTTGCTATTAGGATTATTAAGTGCTTGTAAGGTTCACATTGAAATTGAAGACTCTTCCACGTCTACTTCAAGTAGTGAAGATATAAGTTCAAGTGAAGTTAACACTTCTTCTAGTTCTTCAAATTCGAATGAAACTAGCTCAAGTGAAGCTCATGAACATAGCTTTAATAATTATAAAATGGTTAAAGAGCCAACATTAACCAGTAAAGGTGAGGCAGTTGGCACTTGTGAATGTGGAGAAACTAACACAATAGAAATTCCTATTTTAACAGACACTTCTACTTGGTCTATTAAAGAAGAAGTTAAGGCTACTTGTGAAGAAGATGGGCACACAACATATACTTCTACTTATGGTGACGTTACTGTTACTACTGATAAATTAGATCATAATTTTGGTAATTGGACTATAACAAGTAACCCTACATTAAATGCAATTGGTA
>CAKPZU010000093.1 GCA_934215405.1 uncultured Bacilli bacterium
GTATATAGGATTGCTTACTTGGAAAATCAAATTTTGTAGTCGTTGGTCTTTTTACATCAACATGAAATCTTTTTAATATTTTAACAATTGTTTGATAATTTCTTTCATATCTAATTGGAGCACGTAGCTGAATTGAAAAATTATCATCAAGTAATGGAAGAGCAATAAATAGACCTGCCATAAAGTAAATATCAATATCTCCTTCAAGTTCTATTGGCTTTGCCTCAAGCATTTTTTCAAAGCGAATTAAATCATCCTCAACATAAAATTTTATTCCATAATTCTCATAAATGTGCTGATATTTTATTATTTCATTAACAATCATCTCATTAGCCTTTATACCAAAAGGTCGAGGATTGCAGCAAAGAAGTGGAATCATTAGCTTAGCTGTTGAAGATGTATTATCACAAACAAATAAAGCATTTGAAATCTTAGCATGATTATCAATTCCCTTAATAACTAGCTTGTCATTACCCTTTTTAATAATTGCACCAATTGATTTACACCAAGCAATAGTAGTATCTATTTCTTTATTATCTATTAATCCTTTAATTGTTGAAGTCCCCTTTGCTAAAGAAGCACAAATAATTTCTATTTGTAAGCAAAAGCTTGAATTAATTGCTTCAATTTCATGAACAATACCACTATATGGATATATTTTTGCTTTCATAAATCATTGACCTCCGTTTAAATATACATAATTATATCACACAATTAGACATTATATAAATAGCAATTAATTGTCAGTTATATAATTAAATATTGCTTGAGATATTTATTCCAAAAATATATAATTGTAATGATTTACATTATATTTTTATATAAAAATATAGGGAGGTATAGGAATGCTCCAAATTAAGAATATTTCAAAAACTTATATAAATGGTACAAATAAAACAGTTGCATTAAAAGGAATAAGCATAAATTTCCCTGATAAGGGTATGGTTTTTATTGTCGGAAAATCAGGTGCGGGCAAATCAACACTTTTAAATATAATTGGTGGCCTTGATAAAATGGATGATGGTGAAATTATCATTGATAATCATTCTACTAATGATTTTTCAAAGAATGACTTTGATGCTTATAGAAATTATCATATTGGCTTTATTTTCCAAGAATTTAATTTGATTGATGATTTAACAGTTAAGGAAAATATTGCTTTGGCCTTAAAAATCCAAGCCAAGAAAAGTGATACAACTACAATTGATGAAGCCTTAAAGCTTGTTAATCTTGAAGGATTAGGATATCGTAGCCCAAAAGAATTATCGGGTGGACAAAAGCAAAGAATTGCAGTTGCAAGGGCATTAGTTAAAAATCCAAATATTATTTTAGCAGATGAGCCAACTGGAGCACTAGATTCAAATACTGGCTATGAAATAATGAGTTCATTAAAGAATTTGTCTAAGGATAAATTGGTAATTGTTGTTACTCATGATGAAGAAGCAGCCGCTTTTTTTGCTGATGAAATAATTAAAATAAATGATGGAAATATAATTGGCCATTATGTTATATCAAAGGACTATTTAGCTCCTAAAACTGAAAAGATTTATGATAAAATCATAAAAATTCCAAGCGGAAATAATATTGATGATGAAGCAATCATAAATAATATGCTAGATAAAAATCAAACAAATTATGTTTGCTTAACATCTAAGCCTGAAAATATAACTATTTCCTATCCTGAAAGCTATAATGCAGTTTTTAAGGAAAATGATTTATCATCAAAATTTGTTTTAAGCGATGATGAAAAAAATAATAACCTAGCTGATACAAGTGATAAAAATATAAATGGCAATAAAGCTAAAATAAGCTTTAAAGAATGCTTAAAAATGGCCTTTGTTCAATTCAAAAAAAGCAAAGGG
This sequence comes from uncultured Bacilli bacterium, assembly GCA_934215405.1. GTDB lineage: Bacteria > Bacillota_I > Bacilli_A > RFN20 > CAG-631 > CAKPXW01. The sequence continues at coordinate 1,863 of CAKPZU010000093.1, forward strand.
AAAATTGCCTTTTTATTAGTTTTCACAATAATTGCAATTTCTTTGTTAAGCTTTTCATTAATGAGCTTAACAATTAGTAATAACTCAATCGTTGCAAATACATTAAAAAACAATAATATGTCCTTAGGAATTATGGAAAAAAGAAGCAATGAGCAAAAGGAAATATTAAACAATGATAGCATTGATGAATTAAACAAGCAATATTCTCATACTAGCTTTGCTGCTGGAAAGGTTTTAGATATTGAATATACATCTAGCACACAATCAAGCGAATCACCATTTGAAATGAAATCCTTTAAAGGAATTATTGAATGTGATGATATTAATAACTTAAATCTAAATATTGTTTGCGGAAAAAGTAAATTTGATGAAAAATCATTGAAAAAGCATGAAATAATTATTTCTGATTATGCTGCTTTTGAACTAAGAAGAACTGGATATTTAGGCTATGATGCTTCTAACAATTATTGCGTTAATAGACCAAACTCTAATGAAGAATTAATAAATACTTCTATTAAGCTTGGAAATATTGCTTATCCAATTGTTGGTATTTTTAAAACAAATTTTAATGAATATTTAGAGCTATTGGTTTCAGAAACATATGTCGAAAATGAAGATAGTCAATCATCTTCATTAAATGCTTTAAAATCATATTACTTTGCAAGAATTTTTGGGCCAAAAGGTTTTTATAAGCAATATGTAAATGAAAATAATGTCTATAAAAATACAAAGGTATTTGATATTACAATTAATGATGTCCCTATTTATAAAACTGATGAAAATGGTGTTATAGTTGAAGGCTCATATACCCTTGGTGCTTTAAAATATGATGATTTTTTATCTTTTCCAGTTTTTGAGGATGTTATTAAAGAAAGCATTGGAAAAGCAACATATAGATTTGTTTATGGCTCAAAAACAGAAAAACTAAAGGATAATCAAGTAATTCTAACATACTCATTTTTTAATGATCTTGGTATAACTACTGATTCACAAATAAGAATGGCTATTAAAAAAATTAATAGCAGTAATTGTAATATTTCTAAATATAATGATGATAACATTAGTACTGTAATTTATAATAAGCCTATTGAGGTTGTTGGAGTAATTGATTTTAAAATGAAATCACAAGGAAGCATTCTTAGTGATAACTTCAATAGATACTCAATGATGTTTTCATCTTCATTTGCAAATGAATTATCCTCATCATTATATATGTTTGATCAAATTTTATTTACATTATCAGGTAGTAAGCTAAACTACATTTCTAAAATGAATGCTTTTAGTAAAAATGGCTATAGCATTTTAAATATTGATGGCTCACATTTTTCAAATTCAAATATTGAAGCAATTAAATCAATTTCTATGATAACATCTATAGTCATGACGCTTTTAGCCTTCTTAATTATGCTAAGCAATGTTACTAGTAATATAAAATCAAGAATGAAGGAAATTGGAATATTAAGAGCAACAGGTGCAAAGGGAAGTGATGTAATTAGAATTTTTGCAGTTGAAGAGGGTATTCTTGCACTATTTGTTTCCCTTATTTGTATTTTAATTACATCCTATATTTGTAGGTTAACTAATAGTATTTTAGGAAATGCAAATCTTCACATACAAATAGTAAGCTTTGATTTTATATCAATTATTTTAATAATTTTAGGAACAGCCTTCTTCTTTGCAATTACGACTTTAATACCAGTTGCTAAAATTGCTGCTATGAAGCCAATTGAAGCAATTAAGAAAATTTAAAGGTGGGATAAAAAATGCTTGAAATTAAAAATGTTTATAAAACTTATTCTTCTAAAAATGGTGTTACACATCGTGCACTAGAAAATGTTTCATTAAAATTTAATAATAATGGCTTAATTTTTATCTTAGGTAAATCAGGAAGTGGTAAATCAACCCTTTTGAATTTAATTGGTGGGCTTGATAACTATGATCGTGGTGAAATTATATTTAATGATAAAAGCTTTAATTCCTTTAGTGAAAGCGATTATGATTATTATAGAAATTCCTGTGTTGGCTTTATTTTCCAGGACTTTAACCTTTTAAACAATTTAACTGTTTATGAAAATGTTAGTCTATCATTAGATTTACAAGATATTGAGGATGAAGAAAGAGTTAATAATGCTTTAAAGGAAATGGAAGTATATTCAATAAGAAATAGAAAAATTGATGAGCTATCTGGAGGACAAATGCAGCGTGTTGCTATTGCTCGTGCTTTAGTTAAAAATCCAAATATTATTTTAGCAGATGAACCAACAGGCTCATTAGATAGTGAAACAAGCGATGCAATTATTGCAATATTAAAAAAACTTTCAAAGGAAAGGTTAGTTATCGTTGTTACCCATAATAAGGATTTAGCCTATGAAAATGGTGATCGAATAATTGAAATACGTGATGGCTTCATCTTAAAGGATTTATTAAGAGCTTCCTTACTTAAAAATAAAGAAATATCATCAAGCGTTGTTTCCTCATCATTAGTTATTGTCCCTAAAAATTGTCAAGTAACTAAAGATGATATAAACGAATTAAATTCTAAAATCTCAGAAAAAAGGCAGGATTATTATTTATTAATTGAAAATGATAAAAATAGAGTAATGTCCTTATATCCAAATATTAAAGAGGTTATTAATGATGATAAAAAGGATACGTTTGTACCATTTAAATATGCTGATGATACTAGTTTAAATATTAATCATGTTAAATCTAATCTACCTTTAAAGAAAAGCATTAAATTTAGCTTTTCAAATCTAAAAAAGAAAAAATTCAAATTAGTTTTTACAATTTTATTATCAATTCTTGCTGTATTATTAACTGGCACTGCTTCAAATTTTACAAACTATTCATTATCAAAGGCAGTTGGTATGTCAATTAAGCATGATGGTGGTAAATATTTAGAAGTATCTTCTAGCTTTTCACTTTCTAATGATAACTATACATTACAAAACTCTGAAATAGAAACACTAAAAGGATTTAATAAAAAAATAACCTATTCATATGATATTAATTTACCATATAAATTTTCTATAGTTGCTAATAATGTTGACGCGCAAATCGCTAATGATGACTTGTTTAAAAATGAATTACTTAAAGGCTTTTTAGTTTGCGATTCCATTACAGACTTAGGATATAAAAATAATAATTTTAAAATAATCTATGAGATGGAAAATATAAGTGAAAATGATTTAACAAATGGTGTTTACATATCATCAATTGTTGCTAATACTATTGTAAAATATTCAAAATACTCAATGTATACAGTATACAATTCAGCCAATGATTTAGTTGGCAATAATATTATTGTTAAAAATAAGAAATATTTAGTTTTAGGAGTATATGATATTGATGATAAACAATCGCTTTATAAACGCTTTAAGCCAATTTCTGATAAGAATGCATCAGCTGAAATTAGAAATGAATATAATGGCATTGCTAATAATATTTTACTAAGGCTAGTTGTTAATCAAAGCTTTTTTGATAATTATAAGAAGCAAATGTCAAGCCTAACTAGTGAAAATAAGGTGTACTTTGAAACTAAAAATCTAGTAGACGCTACTGTTGGTGGAGAAGATATTAGAAATGCTGAGACTTTAGATATTAATAGAGAAAACACTGAATTATATTTCTTTGATTCCTCATGGAATAAAAGAAATTTTAGAACTAAAATTAAATCACTAAAGCCAAATCAAATATTTATAGGCAAGGTATTATTTGGCAAGATTACACCACAAACCTTCAATAAAAGCGATGCAGAGAAAATGAAACAAAATATTAACATGTTTAATACTTCAAATAAATATATAAATATTCAATCTGCCTCTTATAAAAGCACAGTTAAAAAAAATATTTATCAAACAATCAATAATGTAGAGGTTGTCGGCGTGGTAGTTTTAAATAATCCATCAGATACCGGCTTAAGTAGCATTTATATAAGCAATAGCAAATATAGTGAATTACTTGATAATTACTATAGGCCAAATAGAGCTCTATTAAAAATGGATGGCAACGAAAACTATGCCAAGATGGTTCAAAGCCTATATGATAGTGGCTTTACAATCAACAATAAATTTGTTAAATATTTCCTATCATTTGATTCTTCAATCAAAAAGTATTCATCACTTATTAATCTTGTTGCAGTTATTTGGACAATAATTGTGGCTATACTTCTATATTCATTTATGTCAAGTTCAATTAAAGATAACTCTAAGCAAATTGGAATATTAAAGGCATTAGGAGCAAATAAAAATGACATATTTAAAATATATGCTGTTGAAGCTATAATAATTGGTATATTTACTTCATTCTTTGGAGTGCTTGGTTATTATTTTGGTGGCTTACTTTTAAATAGAATTGTAACAAACCTATTCTATACATTCTATTTTGCTATTTTTATTCCAAATATAATTACTATTTTGTTAATGATTGTTTTAACATTCTTAATTCTATTTATTTCAGTTATAATTCCTATGTTAAAAATCAAAAAAATTAAGCCAATTGATGTTATTAACAATGTAAATTAAGTTAATAATAAGGTAGTAGGTGTTAAAAATGAATGAAAAACCAGTAAATAAGATAGATAAGAAAAAAACTATAAAACGTGCAATTTTATCATTTTTATTAATTGCTTTACTAATTGGAATATTAGCATTAATCTTTAATGCTTTAGGAATATTTGATTTATCAAGGGAGCAGCTACAAAAAAAAATAGCTTCCTTTGGTGCATTTGGACCATTAATATTTATATTGCTATCTTTTTTACAGGTAACTTTTATTCCTATTCCTAGTGTAATTACAATACTTGCAGGAAATTATGTCTTTGGTTTTTTTATGTCATTTATTTATTCCTTAGTTGGGATATTATTAGGTTCTGTCTTTGCCTTCTTTTTAGGCAAAAAAATAGGTAGGCCCTTCGTAAATTGGATTTTTAATGATAAAGAAACTGTTGATTATTATTTAAACAATTTAAAAGGGAAGGAAATAGTTGTCTTGTTTTTTATGTTTTTACTTCCTTTTTTCCCAGATGATGCATTATGTTCAATTGCTGGAATAATGCCAATAAGTTATCCATTATTTATAATTATGCAATTAATAACAAGATCAACTTCAATTTTAGCAACTTTATTATTTATGTCAGGTGAAATTATACCTTATCATGGTTGGGGATTAGTTGTTTTAATAATTATTGGAATTGCTTCAATTATATTATTTATTATTGCTTATAAAAATTCAGAAAAGATAAATAATGCCTTACTTAAGTTTTCTGATAAATTTACTAAAAAGAAAAAACAAAATTAATATTTATTCGCAGTTATAATATATTATTAAAGTAATTGTATATTTTTAAAGTGTTTTAATTATTTACTATGCACTTTTTTTCTTAAATATTTCTATTTTCATAATATTTACAATTCTAAATTTTATAGCTAAGTATTCCTTCATTTCTGAGCTATCATTTGTTTTTTTTTATTGTATAAATACATATTTTATTATCAGTACATTTAAAATTGTTTTCAATAACAGGAATTAAATTTGGGTTTTCATCAAAATAAGTTACTAAATCTTTTTCATAAATAATATGACAAATCAATTTATCAATTGCAATAGATGATGTATCATAATCAATAACCATTTCATATTCCATATCATTAATTTCAAATGACTGAGGAATTATAAAGTTTAATACTTCATCATCATCGCTTGAATTATAAATACTACTTGATAAATAGTCACTATTACTTGAAGTTCTATGTTGATGAGATGAATCATCAAAATTTGATATATTACTTTGATTGCAACTAGTAATTATTAAAGCAAGAAATAATAATCCAAAAATATAAATTTTTTTATTCATAATAAATAATGCCTCCTTAATTATATTAATAAAATTTGCATATAACAAAATGATATAATCTAAAGTCTTTTATAAAACAATTACTCCTTTCCTTAAATATAACAAAATATAAATAATAGGTAATAATTTTAATAATTTAGTTGGAATCAAAGGTGTTAACGAACATAATAATTAAAAATAGTACAATTCTGTTTTCATATTTACTTTTTAGTTATTATTTTATATATGTATTTTGAATATACATAGCAATAAAAATCCAAATTTGTGAAAGAAATAAATAATATGGCAAATAACTTATAAAACTAACTAAAATACAACCCAAAATAAAACAAGCCATGCATAGAATTAATAAAGGAACTATTTTTACAATGTTAATTTTAATTGGAATATAATTCATAACAAGAAAAATAAAGCAAAAAATTAAAATGTTTAATAGTATTGGAAATAAAATATTGTCAGTAATGCCTAATAGTACAAATACCAATGTATATAAAACTAATAAATATGTAAGTATATTATTCTTGTAAACATATGTGTATTTGGGATGATTATATTCAGTATTAATTCTAAATCTAAAATTTATTGCAGTACTTATTGATAAATAAAAACTAAAAATAACACAAAGAATTCCAATTATTAAGAAAAAATAAAACAAAGCTAGATTATTAAAAATGTTCCAACAAACATTAATAAAGGCGTAAATAACAAGAATATAGAAATCAAAATTTTATTTTTAATCTTTTAATTTCATTATAATCATAGTCGCCAATAACTTCATTTTCAAATTTAATGCCACAAAACAGTTCATCAATTGAAATATTCAACACTTTTGCAAGCACAGGAATAATTTCTGTATCAGGAAATCTTAGTCCGGTATCACATAGTTAAAGATATTGGTATCATTCAATCAATTTTGCCGATAAAGCGGTAGAAGATTTCTACCTCCT
>CAKPZU010000094.1 GCA_934215405.1 uncultured Bacilli bacterium
TTCCCACAGTTTATTTTAAAGTTTTTTTTAACTTTTTTCGGCTCCCCACAAAAACCCACAGTTTATTTTAAAGAGCCATTATTGATATGAAAATGGCTCTCAATAAATGAGAGCCTATTCTATATATTGTTCAACATTATCAAGCATTTCTTGTACCTTTAAAAATGCCTTTGATAATGGATATCCATCTACTAATGAATGATTAACTGTAATGTTTAATTTAATAGTAACATTACCATTTTCATGGATATGATATTTATTCCAGCAAATACGAGGAACAGATGAAGAAGATGGATTATCGTTAGGTAATGGATGTGACATATTATCATATTCAAGCCAAGGAATACAAGTTATATAAAACTCATTATAGGTGTTATCATCATTATACTGATCCTTAACTTTTTCTTGTAATTTTGCTTTTTCAATTACCTCATGTGCTTCTTTATAAAACTCTTTATAGTCAAAGCACATATTATTATAGCAATTTTCAAACACTCCGGCCTTTGTCATTACAACGTAGGCTGGGTTTATAATTTCGTGTAAAACTACCTCACCATTAACAATTCTTAAACGCATTTCTTCAATTTGATTCAAAGCATATGTAACTATATAAAGCATATTAATGAAAAAAGAAGTTTTAGTCTTTTTTGTTAAATTATATAGTTTTGTAATGTTCATCGTTACATCAAAACCATAGCAAGGATTTGAAAATGTTGAAAACCAATTAAATGCAGATTTTCTATTCCAATTGCTTACATCTATTTTTTTCATATCATCGTTGTCCTTTATCGTAAGGTATTCCTTCAGCTTTTGGAGCCTTTGAATTCTTTGAAGTTAAAGCTAAGACAACCATACATACAACATATGGTAGCATCTTATAAACGAATGTAGGTATTCCAAATTTTCCTGCATAAAGTAAAGATAATGTTTGGAAAAAGCCAAATAATAAAGCAGAAGCAAAAATTCTAATTGGCTTCCATTGGCCAAAAATCATAACTGCTAGTGCTAAAAATCCAAATCCTACAACTCCGTTTTTAAAATCCCATAGGCTGGCCGATTGCACAACATATGCAAAGCCACCAAGGCCACCAAGGACTCCGGAAATACATACTCCTAAATAACGATTCTTATAAACATCTATACCAACAGAGGCTGCAGCCTGTGGATGCTCACCACAAGCCATTAAATGTAAGCCTTGCTTCATTTTATATAAGAATATATAGCTAATTGCCACTATGACTACCATTAATATTAAGAATATATATATACTTATTTTCCCAGAAAAAATAGTATATAATTCAGGTAAATATTCTATTTGGGAAGATGTTGTTCCAGTATATTTTCTTGCAAGGACTACTGCTAAAGCTGTACTCATAATGTTTAATGCAGTTCCTGTTATTGTTTGATCAGCCTTAAAGCGAATACATGCAACACCAAGAAGCATAGAAAACAAACAGCCAGCAGCCATTGCACATAAAAGAGAAATAATTACATTTAAAAAACCTGGCGCATTAACCTTAGAAAGAGCTGAACTAGCAACTGCTCCAGCTAATGCTCCAATAACCATTATACCTTCAAGCCCTAAATTAATAATACCGCTTCGTTCAGAAAACATACCGCCTAGTGCAACTAAAGTTAATACAGTAGTAAATATTATTGTATAAGTAATTAATTGTGCCATTATTTAACTTCCTCCTGTATTTTTTTTATTTCAAGAATCTTTTCCTCTTGTTGCTTTTTTGCTTGTCTTTTATTAATAATGCTTTTAATGAATAAAGAGAAAGCACATAGATAAATAATTATTGCTGCAATTAAATCGCCAATTTCTTTTGGATAATAGTTTGTATCTAAATATCCACCAGCAACTGTAATATGTGTAATTAATAAAGATGATACAATTGCGCCTATTGGATTTAAGCCTCCTAAGAAAGCTGCTGCAATACCATTAAAGCCAACGCTTGGTAATGTGGCAGTATTTTTGGTTGCAGAATAAATTTCCATTCCAGTTAAGTAAAAGCATCCAGCTGCAATTCCAGCAAGTGCCCCTGCTATTGCCATTGTCAAAATAATATTTTTCTTATAACTCATACCTGCATATTTAGCAGCGTCCTTATTGTGGCCAGTAGCTTTAATTTCATAGCCAAATTTTGTTTTTGTTAAAATAATTTGAATAAGTATTGCCAATATAATGGCAACAAATACTGCTATAGTTACATATGAAAATCCATCAAATATTTTATTGCTGCCTAAATTTGGAAGCAAAGCCTTTGTTGGAAGTGGATAGCATTCTGATAGTTTTGCATTATACATAATATTTGCCTCGCCACCAGCCACATAATTTAATATGTGTAAGCCAATCCAGTTAAACATTATTGAGGTAATTACTTCATTAACGTTCAAAAATGCTTTAAATATACCTGGAATTATACCCCACAATGCTCCGCCAATTGCAGATAAAATTAAGCATACATACCATGGCGCTTTAAAAGCAAATGCACCAAGTAGAGCAAACATTGTTCCCATTACATATTGACCTGGGGCTCCAATATTAAATAATCCACACTTATATGCAAAAATAATTGATAAGCTACACAATAGTAATGGTATAGAATTAGTGATAACCTCACCAACACCTTTTTTCCATTTAGCATGATTAAAGCCACCCTTAAAAATAGCAGCAATAGCAATTGGTGAGTTTTCAGCATTAACAATTACAATAATAATAATTCCACATACTAAGCCTAATGCTACACATATCAATGATGAAAGAAAATCTTTAAAACCATCTGATTTAAAAAAGCGAGAGATTAGCTGCTTTACATTACTCATGTTTATCACCTACATTTCTTTTAGCACCAGCCATGTATAGCCCTAGCTCTTGTGCTGTAGTTTCTTTAGGATTCAAATTACCAACAATTTCACCCTCATACATTACCAAAATTCTATCCGCTAGGCTCATTACCTCATCAAGTTCAAATGACACAAGTAAAACGCCTTTTCCTTTATTTCTTTGCTCAACAATTTTTTTATGAACATATTCAATGGCTCCAACATCTAAGCCTCTAGTTGGTTGAACTGCAATTAATAAATCAGGATTTTTGTCAATCTCACGAGCAATAATTGCTTTTTGTTGATTTCCACCAGACATTGAGCGTGTTAAGGTAATTGGACCTTGGCCACTTCTAACATCGTATTGCTCAATTAATCTTTCAGCATATTTTCTAACATTGCCCTTTTTTATAAAACCATATTTTACAAAATCATCCTCATAATATCTTTGTAAAATTAAGTTATTTTCCAAAGAATAGTCTAAAACTAAGCCATGCTTATGCCTATCCTCTGGAATATGACTCATACCCATTGCTAATTTTTCACGAATTTTTTTATGTGTTATATCGACATTTTTAAATAAAATTCTTCCACTTTTTATTCTTTCAAGGCCTGTTAAGCCATAAACAAATTCTGTTTGGCCATTTCCATCAATTCCGGCAATACATACAATTTCTCCACCATGTACTTGGAATGAAACATTTTTAACTGCATTTCCTTTATGCGCATGAGATGCTATAGTGACATTTTCAACATCAAGGATAGCTTCAGTTTGTACTATATCTTCTTTTTCAACATTTAAATTGACCTTTCTACCAACCATCATTTCTGATAATTCATCTTTTGTAGTATCACTTATATTTACGGTACCGATATATTTTCCTTTTCTTAAAACGCTACATCTATCAGCAACTGCCATAATTTCATTTAATTTATGAGTAATGAATAAAATTGATTTACCTTCCTTGGCTAAATTTTTCATAATTTGCATTAACTCAGTAATTTCTTGTGGTGTTAATACTGCAGTTGGCTCATCAAAAATTAAAACATCATTATCACGATAAAGCATTTTTAAAATTTCTACTCTTTGTTGCATCCCAACAGAAATATCATCAACCTTTGCATCAGGTTCAATTTCAAGTCCATATTGCTTTGATAGCTTAAGGATTTTCTCTTTTGCAAGATTTCTTTCTATTAAGCCATATTTTGTTGGCTCACATCCTAAAATAATATTATCCAAAACGCTAAAAACCCCAACTAATTTAAAATGCTGGTGAACCATTCCTATATGCAAATTAGTTGCATCATTAGGAGAAGTAATTGATACAATTTCACCATCTTTTTTTATAACGCCTTCTTCAGGTTGATAAAGCCCAAAAAGAACACTCATTAGTGTTGATTTACCAGCGCCATTTTCACCAAGTAAAGCATGAATTTCACCTTTTTTCAATTGAAGAGAAATATTATCATTGGCAACAATACCAGGAAATTTCTTGGTAATATTAAGCATTTCTATTACATATTCACTCATAATTTATCCGCCTTTATTTATCTATTGCTATTATAACATATAATTATTAAAAATGAAAAAGATTATTAAATTTATTACAATCGTTTTCACACCCAAAAAAAATAGGGAGAAGCATTTGCTCTCCCTAATAATTTCACTTTGAATTAAATCAATTAATTTTTTTAATTAATGCTATTTTAATAGGAAATTACTTAATTGATCCACCAGCGTTATCATTTTTAATAGTGATTTTTGTACCAACTACTAAATCAGCAACTGCCTTTGTTGTATCATTATTAACAATAATCTTACCATCTCTAATTTCTTTAATTACAGCATCATAATCAGTTAAAGTGAAGTTTTTCATTGACCAAGTATCACGAGGTAAGCCAACATATTCTTTTGTAGAATCAGACTTTAAGCCATAAGTTAATACTTTTCCACCATTTTTCCATTCAGAATAGAATTCATCAAGACAAGTAACAGTAGCATCTGTTAAGCCTTTCATTGCTGAAGTTAAAACTGGAACATCCTTAACAACTTTACTTTGGTCACTATCAACACCAATTAATTTACAGCCATCTTTGCCCTTCATAGCATCAACTGCTGAAGCATAAATTCCGCCACCACATGCAAAGATTGTTTGGCAACCTTCAGAAACCCATTTTTCCATAGAAGCCTTTACTTCTGCTGCAGGACTAAATGTTCCACCATATACATACCATAAATCAATGTTAACATCTTTTTTATTTGCTGCATCAGCAATACCTTGAACATAGCCATAGCCATAGCGTTGAACTGCAGGAACTGCCATACCGCCTAAGAATCCAAGCTTAGTTTCTCCATCCATAACTGCTGCATAACCAGCTAAATATCCAGCTTCTTCTTCTTGGAATACTACTGAAACAACATTTTCACCAACGTGTGGCTTATTATTCTCATCAAGTAAGCCAGCTTGTGAACCTTTATCATCATGCTTATAGAAAGCATCGTGGATATCAAATTCAGATACATCAAGAGCAATAAATTTAACATCCTTATATTCATCTTGAACATCGTGGATTGCACCAGCAAATGCAAAACCTGGCATTACAACTACTTTAGCGCCACTTTTAATTGCTTGTTCAATTTTAGCAACTCTTGCAGCAGTAGAGTCTCCAGATGGCTTATAATAAGCATATGTCTTATTATTCTTTGTTGCATAATCCTTTACAGCTTCCCAAGTAGTTTGGTTAAATGATTGGTCAGTGATATCTCCATAGTCAGTAATCATAGCGATTTCATAAGTCTTCTCACCACAAGAAGATAAACCAGTTAAAGCACCAAAACTAAGTAAAGCAGATAAAACTAATAGATTTTTTTTCATAAATGTTTTGTTTCTCCTTTAGAATTTTGAAAAAATTGACTTGTAAATGCAACCAAGCATACCAAATAAGTTTATTAAAGCGCCTAGTTACAAATCAAATGTCAATAATATTATACAAGATTTATCCACATTTTCAATAGCAAATGAGACTAAATGACTTATTTTTTTATACATTTAACTAATTTTGAGCCGTCATAAATAAAATGATAGTTATTTTTTTGATTGTTTTTAATATCATTTATAAAAATTCTTAAATCATCTATTACTCCATAATTTTTTTTATCTAAAATCCAATCAATATCTTTAAAATCAATAATTCCTTCATCAATTTTTAGTGGATATTTATTGATATCAAAATCGCTAGGTAGCGATGCAACATAAGCATAAATTAAATCATCATCATAATTCCAAGTAGAAATTGATATTAATTCTGCGTCCTTTACATCTATATTGCTTTCCTCTTTAATTTCTCTAATAGCGCACATTAAAGGCGTTTCATTATCCTCTTTATGTCCTCCAACGCCATTCCACATTCCCATAAATGGTGATTTATTTCTATTAATCATTAAAATTTTATTATCTTTTTTTACAAAGCATAAGGTTACTATTGCCATAGTTTGTCACTTCCTTAAGTTAATTATAGCGCATGAATGATTTATTTTGTATCGCTTCTATTAACTTTTATTATTTTATTTGAAAAAACAAGCTTTTTTATTATAGCAATTGTAAGCAAGAAAATTGCAAGAATACATAAAGTGATTATAATTCCCAGAATTGATTTATTATAAATATTAGCCCCCATAGAATTCCAAATAATAATTCCCGGAATTCTAGACAAGCAATAAACAAGCAAAATTCTTTGTGGCTTTAATGGCGTTAATCCTGCGGCATACATTAATATATCCTTTGGAACAAATGGTAAATTGCAAAAAACAAACATTGATAAAAAGCCAGTATTAGAGCTCATGAAATTAACAATTTTATTTATTTTTTCTTTTTTTATAAACTTATTTATAAATGAATAGCCTAAACTCCTCGATATATAAAAAGTAATTATTGAGCCAATACAAACTCCAATAAATGACAATAGGCTCCCAAAAAATATATTAAAAACAAAGCCACCAGTAGCATTTATTATATCTCCCGGAATAGCAAAAATTACAACCTGGATAATTTGTAAAATAACAAACAAAAATGCCCAAGCTATTTTATTTTTATTTGCAAGCTCTCTAATGTTTTCAAAATCAATTTTTTCTTTAATTTTTGGATAAAAAACAAAGCTACAAATAATAATTGAAGCTAAAAAAACTAATAATAGTATAAATTTTATTATATCTTTTCTATTAATTTTCATATAATTACCTCCCATATATTTTATGAAAGGCTATTGGGAAAATATGTAATATTACTTATCGAATTAAAATGCTATAATTATTACGCGGAGGTGTGAAAATGTCAAAAGTATACTTATGTATTGATTTAAAATGCTTTTTTGCCTCTGTTGAATGTGTCTTAAGAAATTTAGACCCGTTTAAAACTAATTTAGTTGTTGCTGATCCAACTCGTGGTAATGGAGCAATATGCTTAGCCATTTCACCTAAAATGAAAGAACAGCATGTTAGAAATCGTTGCAGAATTTTTGAAATTCCTAAAGAAATAGAATACATAACTGCTATGCCAAGGATGAAAAAATATATTGAATTCTCAGCAAATATTTATGAAATATATTTAAAATATGTTAGCAAGGATGATATACTTGTTTATTCAATTGATGAATGCTTTTTAGATATTACTAGCTACTTAAAATTATACAATAAAAATGCTTTCGAGCTTGCTAAAATAATTATTGATGATGTTTATAAAAAAACAAACATTTGTGCAACAGCTGGTATTGGAACAAATATGTTTTTAGCAAAGGTTGCTCTTGATATTAGTGCAAAACATTCAAAAACATTTATTGGTTATTTAGATGAGAAGACATTTAAAAAGGAAATATGGCATCATCAACCAATTACAGATATATGGAATATAGGACATGGTATAGCAAATAGACTTAAAAAATATGGCGTATATGATTTATATGGCATTACCAAATTGAATGAAGAAATTTTATATAAGGAATTTGGTGTAAATGCTAAATTATTAATTGACCATGCTAATGGAATTGAGCCATGCAGCATTGAAGATGTTCATAATTATAAAGCAAAAAGTAATTCTTTGTCATATAATCAAATACTATTTGAGGATTATAAATATGAAGATGCCTTTTTAGCCTTTAAAGAAATGATAGAATTAAATGTCTTAGATTTAGTTGATAAAAACCTAGTAACAAATTGTATATCATTTTATATTGGATATTCAAAAGATATAATTAAGCCAACTGCAATTTCTCAAAAGCTTGGTGAATATACAAATTCCTATTTTAAGCTTAACGAATATTTCATTACTCTTTTCAAAAAAAATGTTAATAAGAATTATTATATTCGAAGAATAGGAATAGGATTTAATAATGTTGTTGATGAAGCCTATCAATCATTTAATCTTTTTACAGATATTAAAAAAGAAGAAAAAGAGAAAAAGCTCCAAAAAACTATTCTAGATGTTAAAAAGAAATATGGTAAAAATTCCATATTAAAAGCAATGAATTTGCAAGAAAAAGCCACAACAATTAAACGTAATAAATTAATAGGAGGACATAATGGAGAATAATAACTTTAGAGCAAAGCAATTTATGCCATTTGATGCCTTAAAGGGCTATAAAGAAGCAATAAAAGAAAAGCAAAAAATTGTTGTTAAAAAGAAAGAATTATCTGATGATGAATTGGAAATCTTATCAAGAAAAATACAACAAGTAAAAATTAATATGATAGTAAAAGTCATTTATTTTTCTAATAATGAGTATATTCAAGTTACTGGCA
>CAKPZU010000095.1 GCA_934215405.1 uncultured Bacilli bacterium
ATACATTTACAGAATGGACAAAGAATGATAATAAAGAAGTAAGAGAATGTAGTGTATGTCATAAAATTGAAACAAGAACACTAAGAAGTAGTGGCTGTAAGGGTAATATAGCTACTTCAATTATCACTTTAATAAATTGCTTAGGATTATTAATTATCTTACGCAAAAAAATAATATAATTGCATAACTTGTAGCAATAAATTCTTATGAAATATGAAAAAAGCAACACCGCGAGATGTTGCTTTTAAAGTTGTTATTTATTAATTTTCTAGTGTCTTAACAGTTACTGCCGTATCACCATAACTTAAATTGAAGTTTCCTTTTAATGAAACATCATAAGTTAAAGTACCACCAGCAAGCATTGCAATAATGCTTGAATCAGCAAGAGTTGAAATTTCACTTGGAATTTTAGCTTGACCTTTAATTACAAATTCAAAATCAGCGCCACTAATTGCACCTTTACCTTTATCAGCAATATATAAAGAATAATTAAATACAAAAGTAGATGGAAGAGATGGAATAATAGTTTCATTTACCATTTTAGCATATGCTGAATCAGCATAAGTTTTACTTAATTCTTCACAAACATTTGTAAATGAAGTTTTCCAATCTTCATACTTAAACGATGATTTTAATACTAATTGGTTCTTAGTTGTGGCTTTTGTAAATGTTACATACTTAGTGTAATCATATTTATCATAGCTATTTACTAAATCAATAACATATTGTTTATCTTTTTCAGTGGCATTTTTAAATAATTCGCCATTAAACACGTTTTGGTCAATATAATTAACTAATTCTTCAGCAGTAATTTCTTTGTTCTTGAAGGCTTCAATCTTTTTTGCAGCTTCTTCAAAGGTAGATAAATCAATTTCAACTGGTAAATCAGATGTTTTTTCATCATTAATTGTTGTGTCCTTTAAGAAAGTAATAAATGATTTAGCGTATTCATTAATTTCTTTTTGCTCCATTGTTGATGAATTAGTAGTAGTTTCACCATTTTTTGTTGTGCGTGTTGTAGAAGTTGCACCTTTTTGATAAGCTTCAGCAATAAGTTCAATTTTTGTAGGTTCACTACTTGTTGATGAATCAGTTGAAGAAGTCGTTTCAGGGATACCACTTACTTCATATTGACCTGAAACCATAGCCTTAGTGTAAGATTCACAATTGGAAATATCAGCGTTGCCATTTTCATATTTTCTTAAGCCAGCTAAGTCTTGATTTGTTTGAGCTTCGGCTTCAGCCTTAACATTAGCTTTAACTCCCATTTCAATAGTTTGTCCTAATATTGTGTTCTTAAAGTTAAAATCAACTTTACCTTCAACACTAGCACTAGCAGTAGCACCAAAGATATCTTTATTACTTAATTCAACAAGGTCAGCTTTTGTTTTATCTTTCGTTGCAGTAACTATAGCATTACCATCTTGATAATCAATCTTCTTTTCTGCAGAATCACATGATGCGATTAAAGCTATAGATAATATAGATGTAAAAGCAAATAAAACTTTATTTTTTTTCATAATTTTTGTCTCCTTTTAATGAATATATTATTCATTAGATAAGAATATTGTAGACTAAAATACAAAACTAGTCAAGTTGTAACGACTTTTAGTATAATCAAATCTAATTTCTAATATTATTATACGAAAAAACTTGAAATTAGTAAAAAAAAGAAAAGCCACTTATAAAGTGACTCTATACATCCTTAAAGCAACTACCACCAATAAATTCTCTTAATAAAGAATTACAAGGTATCCATTTATCATCAATTTCTTTAATATATTTTAAGAATTTAATCAAACGATTAGCAGCAATATAATATGGACTATCTGAAGGTATTTCTCTTAAAGCAGGTAATGCAACCTTCTTTAAAACGCAAAGTTCATAAGTAAGTGCTGAGTTGAAAACAAAATCACAGCCTTCTTGATAAGGATAAATCCATTTAAATTCACCACGTCTTACAGAACGCCACATAGATAGTGTTCCTTCAGCTGAAGTGCCTCTAGTTCTTTTATCTCTTACAATTCTTCTTAATAAACGAATATCAGTATAAGAAATAGGGTTATCATTATCAATATTAATTTGGAATTGTGGAGCAATAAAAATTTTAAATTTTTGATGCTTTGGAATAGCAAATGATAGCTTATCATTTAAAGCATGAATACCTTCAATAATAATAGGTGTTTTAGCATCGATTTTAATCTTTTCACCATAAGTAATATTACTAGTTTCAAAATCAAATTTAGGAAGAGATACCTCCTCACCATTAATTAAAGCTAAAATATGCTCATTAAATAAATCAAGATCTAAAGCATAAATGCTTTCAAAATCGTAGTTTCCATCCTCATCCTTAGGACATAATTCTCTTTTCTTATAATACATATCTAATGATATTTTAAGAGGTTTAATACCTCGAGACATCAATTCAATTCTAAGTCTATTAGAAAATGTTGTTTTACCAGATGATGAAGGCCCAGCAATACAAATTAAACGAATATTATCAATATCCTTAGCAATGGCATCACCTAAAGCTGCAAGCATATTATTATGCTCAGTTTCACATAGATTTATAAAATCAATATAAGTATCATCTTGAATTTGATCATTCATTTTAGATAATAATTCAGCATTACAAATCTTAGCCCATTTATGAGCTTTCTTTAAAACTCTTGAAAATGTTGGCTGATCATCAAATGGAGGTATTTCACCACTATTTTCATAACGAGGATATTGAACAACTACTTGGTTATCATAGCTAAATAGCTTGAATTTAGATAAATAACCAGTTGATGGAACCATATAACCATACATATAGTTTTCATAGCCATCGCATTCATAGGTATGACAATTCTTTTCAGGACGATATTTTAAAATAGCATCTTTATCTTCTTGTTTATTATCTAAATAATACTGATGAGCTTGCTCTTTAGTTATTGTTTTTCTAATTAATGGAATATCTAAGCTTACTAAGCGCTTCATTTCCTCAGTTACATTTTTTATCATTTTAGAATCAGCAATAATGCCATTTGGATTTAAAATAGATACAAGTAATGAACGAGAAATATTATAGCTTATTCTAATTTCATAATCAGGATATAAATTATGGTAAGCCATAGCAATTAAATATCTTAAGCTAGTTTCATATACCTTAACAGCATCATATTCACTTAAATCAAGTAATGTTACTTCACAATCATAGCAAAGCTCATATGTTAATTCACGTAAACGATTATTAACCTTAGCAACGAAATATTTTTTTTGTTCACTTTTATCTATTAAGTCCTTTATTTGTGTTTTTGCTTCTAAAGTGAATAACTCACCCTTTAAAGTTACCTTAAACATATATACATCTCCTTATTCTATTATTAACACAATATTGTTTTTGCTTATTAATAATACCATTTAAATGAATTTTTTTCAATAACAATATATTGTTGATTGTTTTAATAATTTACTTAGTTTATAATTTGCTTAGGAAGGTAATAAGAATATGAAGGTATTAATTTTAAATGGACCTAATATTAATATGCTTGGAATTAGAGAAATTAATATTTATGGTGAAAAGACATATAAGGATTTACTTAAAGAAATAAAAAAAACAAGTAAGGAATTAAAAATAAAGGTAAAAGTAAAGCAAAGCAACTATGAAGGTAAAATAGTTAGCTATATTCAGCATGCATTAAATAAATATGATTATATCATTATTAATGCTGGAGCCTATACACATACTAGCATTGCTATCCTTGATGCTTTAAAAGCGATAAATGCTAAGGTTATTGAAGTTCATTTATCAAAAGTTGATGAAAGAGAAGATTTTAGAAAAACAAATTATATAAGGAAAATTGCTATTAAATCATTTAGTGGCAAACAAATATTAAGCTACATAGATGCTTTAAACTATGTAAGTAAATTCAAATAATGTTTTTATTATTTTAAGATTGTGCTAAAACATTATGGTAGTGTTTTAAAGGAGTATGTAAAATGAAGCAAAAGGAAGTTAGTATTATCAATGGTTCATTGTTTAAAAATATATTTATTTTTAGCATTCCTTTAATGCTATCAAACTTATTACAGGTTTTGTTTAATATGTCTGATATAGCAGTAGTTGGAAAGTTTGGTAGTAATACATCATTAGGTTCAGTTGGTTCAACTGTTACCTTAGTAACATTATTTACTGGCTTTTTAATAGGCCTTGGAAGTGGTGTTAATGTTTTAGTTGCTAAATATATTGGTAGTCAAGACAAAGAAGGTACTAAAAAAACTTTAGGTACTTCTTTTATAGTATGTTTAATTTTAGGAATAGCTTTAGCCCTTTTAGGATTTATTTTTGCTAATGGCTTGTTAAAGATTTTAAAAACGAAGGATGATTTAATAGATGGGGCTACATTATATTTAAGAATATACTTTTTTGGAATGCCGGCAGTTGCTTTATATAATTATGGTAGTTCATCATTTTCAGCTATGGGAAATACCAAAAAGCCTTTAATATTTTTGTTTATTTCAGGAATAATAAATGTTTTATTAAATTTATTCTTTGTTATTGTTTGTAAAATGGATGTTGCAGGAGTAGCTTTAGCTAGTATTATTTCACAATATCTATCAGCTTTTTTAGTTGTATTTGCATTATTTAAAATTAAAAATGATAATAAGCTTGAAATTAGTCATATAAAAATAGATAAAAGTAAAGCTATGGAGCTTTTAAAGCTTGGCCTTCCAGCTGGCTTTCAAAACTCTATATTTGCTATAGCTAATTTATTTATTCAATCAGGAGTTAATTCCTTTGATACTATTATGGTTTCAGGTAATTCAGCTGCTGCTAATGCTGATTCTATAGTCTATGATGTAATGGCAGCTTTTTATATTGCTTGTGCTACATTTATTAGTCAAAACTATGCTTCTAATAAAAAAGAAAGAATTATTCCTTCATACTTAATTAGTATGCTATATTCCTTCTTATTTGGTTTAGCTTTAGGCTTATCAATATTACTATTAGGTGAACAATTCTTAGGCTTATTTACAACAAGCCAAGAGGTAATAGATGCTGGTATTAAACGACTTCAAATTCTTTGCTATTCATATGCTTTTTCAGCATTGATGGATAATACCATTGCTGCTTCAAGAGGACTTGGAAAAACTATTGTTCCAACAATAATTGTTATTTCTGGCTCTTGTATTTTTAGAATAATTTGGGTTTATACTATTTTTGCTTATTTTAAAACTATTCCTTCACTTTATTTGATTTATATTGTTTCTTGGACAATTACTGGTGTTTCAGAATTGATTTATTTTATTCACATTTATAAGAAAAAAGTAAAGCTTAATGCTATTAATTAGTTAATTGTTTCAAAATACTATAAAATAAAAATAATTTATTTAATAAGTCAATTAATGAGTATTCATCTTTTTCTATTTTAGAAATTTGTTGATATATTTTGATTGCGTTAAGAAGGATTACTGGATCTTTAAAATATTCTTTGACAAAATCATAGTTTTTAACATTGGCCATTTTTAGATCTTCTTTACAAAATGTACTAGGTTTCTTTTTAGATTTTTTAAATTCTTTGTATTTCCCTTCATTAAAAATTATTAACATTTCAATTTCTGGTGCTGTTATTATATTTATAACATCCACCTTACCTATATAAGCCTTACTAATTTTAAAATTTTCGTTTGGTGAATCTAGTATTCTTAAAATTGAAATTTTATCATTAAAACCTTTTCTTAAGTAACGTTCTTCAAATTTTTTTTCATCTCGAGAGCGAATAACTTCTTCTTCAATTAAGTCATTTCTTTTAAAAATTAGCAATTCATTGTCTAAAAGCACATCCATAATAGCATTTTCAGCAGCACCTTCACATATGAGTGCAATATATTTTGCTAATTTCATCTTAATCACCAATAGATGAACTTATGTGCTTTTTTAATTTCATGTAAGCTTCATAGGAAGGTGTTGTTCCTTCCATTAATCCGCTTTCATATGCATCACTTTTTTTGATGTCATTTCGTTTTAATATATTTGATAGGTTGTCTATAGCAATACCATTCATATTTCTTGTAATAAATAAACTATCATTTCTTTCATATTCGTCAAGTAATTCTGGATAATGAGTAGAATAAATTATAATACCACCATTTTTGTTAAGTTTTCCATCCATGAAAAGTCTTAATAATGTAACTATAATTTCTTTATTAAAGTGATTTTCTATTTCATCGATGATAAAATATCCACCATCCTTTAAGATATCACTAACTAATTGAAAAGCGATTATACCTTTTATAGTACCAGAAGAAAGGTAATTATTTAATTCATTGATATTATTTAAAATAATTTCTTCTTTTTCTTTAAATTTTAAATGAATCAATGTATTGTTGCCCTTTTCATCAAAATGTAATTTTTCAATAGTTGGATCTAAAAAAGAAATAATGTCTAGTGATATATTTTTTGTTGTAGGTAAAATATTTTCATTTGTAAATTTAAGCATATCTACAATATGTATATTTTCTTTAAATTTTTTGTTTCTTGATATAATTATACTTACATCACTTGGAAGAAACTCTTCATTTGTATTCCTTATTAAGCATTGATCATATTTTGTAAAGTCAAATAAAGATTTTTTGATTTTAAATTCACTTGATTTTTTTGAATAAAGTTCTTCATTCTCGATACTATATTCAATTTCACTAAAATTTTTCTTGTTTGCAACGATAGTTGTTTTTAAAAGACATATTTCATTTGCTTTATTAGAATAGAAATAAATATTAAATGTTACACTTTTAGCTTCTCCTAATATGCTTTTACATTCAATGTGATTAATAGGCTCATTATTGACGATTTTAAGGCAAAGAAGTATCACTTTTAAAATAGATGTTTTACCAGAAGCATTAATTCCAATAAAACCATTTGTAAAATTTAAATAAACATTTGAAAAAAGATGATAAAGTGATTTTTTTTGTTTATCATTTACTCTTTGCGTTGCCAAAAAGCATAAATCAATTTTATCTTTAAACAATGGTAGGCCATTGGCTATAATTCTAAGCAATTTCATATTAATCCCTCCCAAAAATTATCAACGAAATTTACGTTTTTATTTTTGCATTTAGCATCACTAATGTATTATGCTACTTTTTAAACTAATTATGCTAATTTTAAAAGTACTAATTTGCACAGGAGAGATAAGTTTTAACAATAATTACTCAATTTTAGGCTTTTTCCTATAATAATCACGATATTTTAAGAAAATTGGAGTTGTCAAAGAAAGGTATACCATGCGTTTTACCTTTTCAAGAGGCGCTCCTTTTTCATTTGACATAAATGCAAATAAGTCTAATATCCTTGTAATTCATCATATTAAATCCTGAATGTGAGTTTAAAAACTTTTGTATTAAATTAATAACTTTATTAATTGAATCTAAGGGATTTTCTTTATCTTCTAGCTTCTTTAATTCATTACCATCAATAGCATGCTTAACATCTTTTTAAATAACTTTATAAAACATTTCATCAACATATATTACACCTGATAAAACTATATTGTCCTGATAATGCTCAAGTACTAAAAATAGCTTTTTTAAGCCAAAATTTAGTTGTTGTTGAGCTATTTTTGTTACTTTTAGATATTTCTTGTATTGATTCATAGCCAAATAAATACAAAAGAAATTCTATCCATTCACTTATTGAAATTTTAGTTGCGTAAAATAAAATGCTTTTTTTATTTTGCAATTTTATTTTATCAATTTATTTTAATTATATTTAAATTCAATTATAGTTTTTTAACTATAGTCAATTTTAAAAGTTTTATCTTAATATCATTTGTTATTAATAAAAATAAATTCTAGTTGAAAAGTGTCATATATTTATTATTTTATGACATAATTTTGGAAATAAAAAATTTCGTAACTTTATATCTCAAAAAACTGGTGTTTATTATAGGAGGATAAAACAACGCATATGAAATCATTAGTAAGAAAGATGCTTCTTAAGATAAAAATAAAGCTTTATTAGTTATATTAAATAGTTCAATGATTAAAAGAAGTTACTAATTATTAATGAGAAAAAGTAGCTAAAAAAGTTGAGTGTTATTGTAGAGAAAATAAAAGTTTTTGCATTCTTTAATAAAAAATTCATCATTAAAGCAAAAAGTGGAAAATAACGCATTATATTGCTGCTTTTGTGCCAAATATTTTTGGATAAAAAGTCGCGGTTGTTAAAGTCATCAAAAACGCCTGTTTATTTAACGAAGGGGGCTTTACGCACATGAAATCGTTAGTAAGAAAAATGCTTCTTAAGATAAGAATAAAGCTTTATTAGTTGTATTTAAATAGTTTTATGTTTTAAAGAAATTTTTATTAGATATTTAAGGAAAAGGAGAAAATTTAAGTGAATAGAATAACATTAAATAAAAATAATAAAAATCAAGATGTAGTAAGTATTTATAAGAAAAAGTTTTTCAATAAAGAAAATAATAAGGAAGAAATAGTTGATAATCACTTAGTTGCTAATGAGTTAGGATTCAATAACTTTAATAGTGACTTTAAGCTAA
Organism: uncultured Bacilli bacterium; assembly: GCA_934215405.1. GTDB lineage: Bacteria > Bacillota_I > Bacilli_A > RFN20 > CAG-631 > CAKPXW01. Next base: position 8,541 of record CAKPZU010000095.1, read on the forward strand.
ACTTCTTAAATCC
>CAKPZU010000096.1 GCA_934215405.1 uncultured Bacilli bacterium
GATACACATATTAGGCCCTTGAGAAATAGCTTTTGGATTAGAAATATCCATTTGTGGTAGTGGAGCAATTCCAACTTCAAATTTTAATGGTGAAGATTGATCTGGTAATTGCTTACTAGCACCAGCAGATGAACCAATACCCATAAAAACCTTAGCTGAATCATCACTTAAGTTTGTAAATAAGCTTGAGCAATAGTGTGCACCACTAATTTCACCAGTTGTTAAATAGCCTTTAGAATACCATTCAGCAAACTTTTTAACAAATCCTTTATTTGTATCGTTGTTGAATAAATAATGTTCACCAGTTGCAGAAGTATATGGAGATCCATATTGTTCACACATTGTAATAAACATATTAGCTTCACTATCAATTCCTAAAGGATAATCATTTGGATATAAGCTTCTTAATTTTCCGCAAACATATTCCATAGAAGTTGTATCATTTGCATCATTTGAGAACCAATGTGTTGGAACACTTAAATTATGTTTATTAAATACATCTACATTGTAAAACATTAAGTCAGTTGATTTATAAAGTGGAAGAGTATACATTAAATCATCACCATATGATTTTCCCTCATTCCAGTATGAATCAATAAAGTCATCAATTTGCTCATCGCTCATTCCATAAACATAATTGCCATTTTCATCAACTTGATTATTATAAATAAACTTATCTAATGTTTGAACACATCTACTTTTATTATAATAAGCAACATGGTCTGAATAGCAATAAGCTAAATTAGCTTCAAGAGAGTTACTACCAATTTCTGTTTTAATGGCATTTAATACATCATCATAACCACCTTTTCTATCATGGTTAACAGTGATGTTTGGATACAATTCTTGAAATTCTTCAATATAACTATCAAAAAGCAAACCATATGATGCACTTGAAGATAAAGAAGTGTATAAATTAATTGTTACAGGTGTGTTAATGTCAAATGATAATTTTGAATCAACACGGCCATCAGTTGAAGAACTTGTTGTTTCACTTGAAGTTGTTTCACTTGACGAAGTATTTTCACTATCAGTATTTGAATTTTTTATTTCACTAGATGTATTTTCAACATTTGAAGAAGTATCATTTGAATTATTATTACATGCAACTAATCCAATTGTAACTAATGAAGACATTAATAAAGTTGTTAATAAATTTAAATTTTTTTTCATTTTTCTTTTTCCTTTCTATCCCTTTATACCACTACGAGATACACCCTTCATAATATATTTCCTTAAGAAAATAAATACTAAGAAAAGTGGTAATGAAACTAATGCAACAGCTGCCATTTGTGTTGGAACCTCTGTCGTTCCATCAGCAGATGTAAAAGCATTCCTTAAACCATTTGTGATAAGCCTATGTGACTTATCAGAAGCAACTAAGTTAGGCCATACGTACGAGTTCCAAGCTCCCATCATCTTTAAAATTGTAATTGAAATTAAAGTAGGAAGTGAAAGTGGAACCATAATCTTAAGCAAATATTTAAAATCACTTGTACCATCTACCTTAGCAGCTAAATATAATTCATTTGGAATTTGTAAGAAGTTTTGCCTTAGTAAGTAAATATAGAATACTGATACTAAAAATGGAATAATCAAAACTGCAAATGTATCCTTCCAATGAAGTTGTGAAATTGTAGCATAGTTAGTAATAGTAAATAGTTCACCTGGAATCATCATTGTAGCAAGTAAAGCTGCAAATAATGTTGACTTTCCTTTAAACTCTAAGCGAGCAAAAGCAAAGGCAGACAAAACAGTAATAATCAATGATAGTATTGTAGAAACAATTCCGACATAAACTGTATTTACAAATAAAGTCCCTAAATTCTTTGATACAAAGGCATCCTTATAATTTGAAAAACGAACTTCTTGTGGCCAAAATGTTGGAATAGTTTGTTTATATTCATCATATGTTTTCAATGATGTATTTATCATCCAATAAAATGGGAACAAGATAATAACTGCCATAATAATTAAGAATAGATAAATCAAAGATGTTACTATTATTTTTGATATTTTCGAATTAAGTTCAATTGATTTTAATTCATATTCTTCAATTAAAAGTGTAAAAGTACTATCAATCTTTTTACCTACATTTATTATTTCTTTAATTTTTTTGTTAGTAAGGTAATTAATAATACCAAAGCAAATTGCAAAAATTGAAAAAATTAAAGTAAATATAAATAAAACTAGTGAGTCTTTAAAGTTTTTAAAAGTTGCAAAATAGAAAATCAATAAAATAATTGCAAATACTAACATCCCAACAAAAATCCATTTTGTTATATCTGCTGTTTTTTGGCTTTTCTTGTATGCACCTTTTAAATGTATTATTTTTTCTTCATCATTAAGTTGATTTAAAGTATTTTTTTCATTTTCATTCATTCTTAAATCCTCCTAATAATGTACTTTCTTGCTTGATACATATAAATTAACTAATGTAATTACAAAGATTATAAAGAATAAAATTAATGAAGCAGCTGAAGCAACTCCATAATTAGACTTTGCTAAAGCATCATAAATGTACCCAACAATTGTATCAAGTCTCTTTGTAGCATCACCTGATGGGCCACGAGTTTCACCATATATACCAATTACACTTGAGTATTCTTTAAATCCACCAATAAAGCTTGTAATAACAACATAAGCAATCATTGGAGATAAAAGAGGCACTGTAATTCGTCTAAATATTGTAAATCTACTAGCGCCATCAATTTTTGCTGCATCATAATATTGTTTATTAACTGATTGCAAGCCCCCAAGTAAAATCAATATTTTAAATGGTAAAGCATTCCAAACAATATATATAACTAAAACCGCTATATTTGCACTATAAGATGAAGCGGTAGTATTTATCCAAATAATTGGATCAATCTTTAAAAAGATTAAAAAGTTATTAATAATTCCCCAAGAGTCAGCTGTATAGCCGGTTTGATACATAATACCATTTCTTTCTTCTAATTTTGAAAGGTATAAGTCCTTTGGAGTTTTTCCTGTCGCGAGGACATCTTCAACATATTTTGCATAATCACTTTCATATCTTAAGTTTACAATATTAAACATCATAGCAAATACCATACCAATAGCAATAGTGTTAGTAACATATGGTAAGAAGAAAATTGTTTGAAGTAATTTTGAAAACTTAGTAATAGAATTTAAAAATACGGCAATGATTAGTGCTAAGATGCAAGAAATCGGTACTGTCAAAATACAAAGTAATGACGTGTTTTTTAAACATTTTAAGAAATCTTGCTCTGTTAATACTGATGAGAAATTACTTAAATTGAAATAATAAGTTTCACCAGCAACACTACCAGATGGATTATAGCCAGCTAAAAACGCAAAGTGAAATGTATTAATAATTGGCCATATTGTAAAAATTAATAATAGGATTAAAGCCGGAGCTAAATATATCCAAGCTTTCCATTTATGTTGCGCATCTACCATAAACTATTCCTCATTTAAATAAATACGAGTTTCATCATCTTTTCTAAATAAGAAGACTTTATTTGGTTTTAGATTAAATTTTACAATCTTTAATGAAGGATCAACTTTAATATCCGAATCAATTATTGAACGAATATTAACTGATTGAGCTTTAGGATGAGTAGAAACTATAGAACTATCTCTTCCCATTACTTCAAGTGAACGCATATCACAAGTTAATACTCCATCATTTGGAGCATAAATAAATCCTTCTGGACGAATACCAACAGATACTTCAATATCTTCATTAACATTTACATCCATAATTTTTTCATGTCCAATGAATAGTTGTTTATCTTTAATATATCCATCAAAAACATTAATTGGTGGGGTACCTAAAAACTTTGCAACAAATAAATTAACAGGATTATCATAAACATTTTGAGGCTTATCAATTTGTTGAACAACGCCAAGTTTCATAACAACAATCATATCAGAAATACTCATAGCTTCCTCTTGGTCATGAGTTACGAAAATTGTTGTAACCTTTGTTTCTCTTTGGATACGTCTAATTTCTTCACGAGTTTGTAATCTTAAACGAGCATCCAAATTTGAAAGTGGCTCATCAAGTAATAAAACCTTTGGATTTTTAACTAAAGCACGAGCAATAGCAACACGTTGTTGTTGACCACCAGATAATTGACTTGGCTTTCTTTCAAGATAATTATCAAGTTGAACAAGGCGAGCTGCAGCTAATGTCCTTTCAATAATTTCTGCCTTAGGGACCTTCATATTTTGTAAAGGAAACATAATATTTTCCTTAACTGTCATATGAGGATACAAAGCATAGTTTTGGAAAACTAAACCAACACCTCTTTTTTCTGGAGTTAGGTTAGTAACATCGTCATCACCAAAATAGATTTTTCCAGAAGTTGGTTTTAAAAGTCCACTTAACATAAATAAAGTTGTTGATTTACCACACCCTGAAGGGCCAAGTAAACCAATAAGCTTTCCATCAGGAATTTCATAAGTAAAATTGCTTACAGCAGTAGTTTCGCTATCTCCCTTATTTCTTCCTGGGAAAATTTTTGTCAAATTTTCTAATTTAACTTTCATTTTTTAAAAATTCCTCCCCAAAATATTTTTAAGATACAATGGATGCTTTACTTCACATTCATGTATATACTATCATAATTCTTTTCTTTAGAAAAGATAATAATAATTTAGTCAATAATAATAGTTTAAAACGTTACTTTTTCTTTTTAGTTTTACAATAAACTAGAATATTCTTTACGTCTTCTATACTTTCGCATAAAAGAATGTTAAATATATATGGCAACTTACTTTTTATGTTTTGCCCATAATAGTAAAACATAAAGTTATCATACACCTCATTTGCATAATTAATTAAAGCTTCACATAAAGCATTTAATGCTTCAACTTTACTTTCACCTTCGCCAAAGACATCAAGATCACTTGCCCTATAAATCCATTTTTTTTCACTTTCCATTGAAGAAACATTAATTTTTGCATATTCAAGCATCATTGACATCAAAGATTTTTCAACTAAAACTGCTTCATATTTTCTTCTTTTTAAAATAAGTGGCTTTTCATGGATAACAGAATCAAAGAATGAACTCATATCTTTTCTTGCATCTGTAACATTAATAGATTTCATCAATTATACCTCCTTTAAAACGCAAAAGAAATAAATTAGTCTAAGACCAATTTATTATCTTGATGCTTGTTATTATATTCTTCAACTTTTGCTTTAAGAAGGCTCATTGATTTTTCATCAATAAAGGCCTTTTGCTCGCCAGTCAATTTATTATATTCATCAACTAATGCCTTAATTTGTCCATCAGTATATGGCTTTTCATTACCCTTTTCATCTAATAATGTGTCATTTAGTTTAAAGTCAATATATTGAAGTGCCATTACCTTATTATATAGTTGGTTCAAAGTATCTATATTATTTACCTTAGCTTGTTGTTCTACGCTTAAAGTAGCTAATGATTGTTTTGCTTTATTAATTTTAAAATAATCAGTAGATTTTAAATTTTCAAGTTTTGGAAGCTTATCAATAGTATTTTCAACAACCTTAACATCATAAGTTAATAAAGCTTCTTGATATACATCATAATTTGAAATTAAAGCAATATCTTCTTCATTTAATAAAGAAATTGTAGTTTTAATTAAATCAAGTTGCTTTTTAGAATTTATTGTAATTTCGCCCAAATCATTTATTAGACCTATAACACTTTGATAAGAAACACCCTCATAAGTTGTTCCATTATAAACATATGTATGGACATTTTTATAATTATTTTTAAATATTTCTGTTAAAGCATTAATTGGGGCATGGCGAGGGTTATTTTTGTAATATGTCAAATAAGTAAAATCATTCTCTCCAACTAATGAAAAACAATCTCTATCAAAATATTCAGAAAAGTTTGTATATGTATCACCATCAATAAAGAATTCATAAATCATGCCAAATTTTAAAATTTCATCATAAAGTTCATTACCTTCTGAATCTTTAATAGTTTCACCTTTATCATCAACCTTGACAACTTTTTCCCTATTTGGATTAAATCCTAAAGTAATAGCATAAGATGAATTACCAGAAAAATTATCTCCCATTAAATGTGATGAATATTTTCTAGGTAAAATAGATGTTAAATTTAACTCTTCATTAATAGTTGGATAATTTTCACCCTTTGAATTTTGCCCTAGGCTATTAAAATATGTATTTACTTCTTTTTCAAAATTAAGTTCAACTTTTTTTACATCATTTACGTATTTTGTGTGCTGCATTCCAGCCACAAAAGCCCAAATAATTCCTAAAAGAGGAATAATAGATAAAACAGCATAGCCAATAAATTTATTTTCCTTTTTTGCCATATTTATTCTCCTCACATATACTATTGTATATGACTATCAAAACTATTCTACATTAATATTTTAAACTTGTCAATTAACATTAATCTTGATAGCACTTTTATCATGTAATAAATGTACATTTTGACTAATAATTTTAATATGTTTCATCATTTTTAACAAATAAAGGAAAGAATTGTTGGAAAACACCAAGCTAATTCTTTCCATTAATTTTAAGCATTATTATGGCGTTGGCATTCAACTAAATTATAATAAATACCATTCTTTATAAAACCATTTTGGATTATGTTAGTTTTATAAAAGCCATTCTTTATTAATATTTTTTCACTAGCTATATTTTCCTGTAAATATTTAGCAATTATAATATTTACATCAAAATATATAAAAGCAATACTAACAAAGCTATTCACTACTTCACTTATATAACCATTATTCCAATACTTACTATTTAAAATATAACCAATCTCAGCTATATGATTTTCTTTAAATGATAAAGATATTGAACCTATTACCTTTAAAGTATCCTTTAAAACAATTGAATAATTAAAATCAGTTTCAGCAAGATATGCTCTAATCATATTTTCAATTGTTTTTTTTGCTTGATAGCTACTAGTATATGGATTAAAGGTTAAATACTTACATACCAAAGGGTCACTACAAAATTCATAGTAATCTTGAAAATCTTCTAAGCTTACAAGCCTTACTATTAATCTTTTAGTTTCAAACTTTGGAACATTTTTCATATTCTCACCTTAATTTTCTTTACAATTTCCATCACAAGATTGACAATCACAGCTTTCATTATCACCACAATTACCACTACAAGAAGAGCATGAATTATTATTATTTTGTTCGTCCATAAAATCATTAAATACGCTTTCAAGTTCATTCCATTCATCATCATTAGTTACTGGAGATAAATGATTTGATTCATCGTAAGATGATACATAAACATTACCTTTTTCATCTTTAGGATCAACATAGAAAATATAATTCTTATTAGTTGATTCTAGTGATGTAGTAAATAAAATAAACATTTCAGTTTCTTTTCCATTTTCATCTACTACTTGCATTTTTCTATCTTCGTTATTCATATTTTTTTCTCCTATTTTCTCCTATCTAAGTAATTTTGTAAAATTACACTTGCAGCAACCTTATCAACAACTTGTTTCCTTTTTTTACGAGAGACATCAAATGCTAATAAAGCATTTTGAGCAGTGACAGTTGACATTCTTTCATCAATTTCTACAATTTCAATATCAATTAATTGTTTGATTTTTTCTTCAAAGCGACGTGTCCTTTCACAGCCCAAAGAAAAATCTCCATTCATATGATATGGCATTCCAACTACTACAACATCAACATCTTCTTTTTTTATAATATCTACTATTTGTTTAAATAGTTCATCATTTTCTTCTTCGTATCTAATAACACTATATGCAGAAGCAAACATTTTTAAGCTATCTGACAAAGCAATTCCTACAGTTACACTTCCAATATCTAGTCCTAATGCTTTCATTTAATTAAGCCCTCAACAAGTGTAAATACTTCATCAGCTTTACTTACATCCTTACCTCCAGCTTGAGCAAAGTCAGGACGACCACCACCATTACCACCACAAAGCAATGCAGCTTGCTTTACTAAATTACCGCACATTATACCCTTATTATTAATTTCTTTATTAGCTTTAGCAACAAATAATAATTTATCAGTAGCAACTGACATTATAAATATTAAGCAATCAGGATATTTATTTTGTAAATTGTCAGCAATTTGCTTAACAATTCCCCCATCATCAAGCTCTAATTTAACAAATATTGCTTTAATACCATTTATTTCTTTAATTGCTACATTATCATAATCAAATGATGAAACAACACTATTAGATGCAGACATTTTTATTGCCTTATCAAGGTTTTTAATATTTTCCTTTAAGGCTTCATTACAATTTTTAACTTCAATTAATGATGCATATGTTGGCTTTAATGTAAATGAAATATTTTTATTTAAAGAGATATTTGAAGTATCTTTTACTTCCTTTAATAATGTATTATATTTTTCAATTAATAAATTATATTCATTAAATAAATTTTCATTACTTTGTCTA
>CAKPZU010000097.1 GCA_934215405.1 uncultured Bacilli bacterium
GTTAACCTCATTATTAGACATTTGCTTATATAATTCTAAAATTGAATCATCTGGTTTTTTAAATACACTAATTATTTTCATCCATATTGCTTGAAAAATTGCATTTAATGGAGGCTGGTAAAATTGCTGCTCATTTGTATTTACTAAGGAATTATTTCTAAATATATAAACCGCATAGCCATAGTGGCCTTTTTCAAAGGCTTTTCCAACATCATGCTGCCTTGAAAAAACATTATTATAGGATGAATAAATTATTCTTAAGCCAAAGCCTAATAGCAAAATTAATACTATTAGCCTATTGAATGTTAATTTCTTATCGAGTAATAAATAGATAAAAATTCCAAGCAATATAACTAAATAGGAATATCCAACACTTCTAATTGTTAACATTTGCCTATTAGCAATAAATATATATGATAATAAGCAAGCTAAAAAAATAGAAAGGATAATAATTAAGTTATATATAATATTTTTCTTTATACTTTTTTCCATGTTTTTTTCCTACCATAATTAGTGTAACACAAATAAAGCCTTTTTAAAGGCTTAATTGTTTATTTTTTTTCGTGATAATCCTTTTCAGTATTTACATTCCAAATAATTGACTTATCTAAATTGTCTTTTATTACATTAACTGCTTCAATAGCTGTAAGCATTGAATGGTCCATATTATTATAATGATGCTGGCCATTCCTACCAATACAATATAAATTAGAAATACCATTAATAAAGTTTTTTATTTCCTCAAATCTTGAATATGAATCAAAATAAGCTGGATAAGCTTTCTTTACCTTTAATTGACAGGCATCAATTACATCATCTTTATTAATAATGTTAATTTTTACTAATTCATCAATAGCAAAATTAATGAAGTCCTTTTCCTCCATATTCCATAATTCATCATTTTCATTACAAAAATATTCAAGCCCTACAAAAACATGCTTCGTAATGTCATCTACCATATAAGGTGACCAGTTATTAAATATTTGTAAACGTCCAATTTTAACATCTCTTTCTTGGATATAAATCCAACAATCAGGAACAATATTATTAACTGTTTTAAATTTTGTTTTATTTTGAATTAATAGCTTATCTAATAATAAGCCAACTGTTATAAAATCTCTATAAGGTAAATTACTTGCAATATCAACTAATTCTTTATCAACATCATTCATATTGCAAATCAAATCCTTAATAGGCATTGAAGAAATAAAGTAATCTCCAGTGATTTTTTCATCATCATTAATAATAATATATTTTATTTCATTATCTTCTAAATGAATGCCAGTAACCTTACTATTAAAATGGATTTCTCCACCCATTTCAACGATTTTTTCAGCCATTTTTGAATATAATTGTCCTGGCCCTTTTTTTGGATAATAAAATTCTTCTATTAAAGAAGTTTCTACCTTTGAATTCTTTTTTCTAAAAGGCTTTGCTAAAGCGTTTAGAATCGTTTTAGATAATGATAGACCTTTTACACGTTGAGCTCCCCATTCTGGCGATATTTCCTTTGGTGACCTTCCCCAAAGCTTAGTTGTATAATCTTCAAAAAACATATGATATAAAGGAGCACCAAATCTATTAATGTAAAAATCCTCTAATGAATTTTCTTTTCTTTTAAACATACAAGCTTTTAAATAACCAAATCCTGCCTTCATTGTACGAATAAATCCCATATTTATAAATGTCTGTGGCTTTAAGGAAATTGGATAATCAAAGAATTTTCTTAAATAAAAAATACGAGAAACACGTCTTCTTTTTAAGAATACATCATCTTGAGTTTCAGGATCGGCAATTCCATCATATTCCTTTACCTCGTTTAATAGTTTTTCATCTAATGCCTCTTTTCCTTGAGGCGCCATTAATTCACACCAAATATTCATTACTTCATCATTTTTAGTAAAGAATCTATGCCCACCAATATCCATTCTATTGCCTTTAAATTCATGAGTTTGGGAAATACCACCAATCACATTACTTTCCTCATAAATAATTGGTATAATATCTGTTTCCTTTAAAAGCCTATAGGCTGCTGTTAAGCCGGCAGGCCCTGCACCGATTATAATAGCTTTTTTCATAATTCACTATCTCCTTTTTTCTCTTTAAAAATTGTAAGCTTCCTAATAACATAATTCCATACTAAAACAATTAATGTTGCAAAGCAATAAACTATAGTATTCAAAAACCAAGCTAAGAATCCACTTGCATCCTTAAAAATTAATTTAACTAAATAATTGCCACCTAATTGACAGCCAATTTTAATAAATAATCCAATAACTCCAATTATTGTAAATGTCATAAAGGCTTTAAATGTTTGAGTGGTTTTATTTTCCTTAGCTCCCTTATAAACAAATATAATAGAGAATATATAATTAAATATATTTCCAAAAATAAAACCTACTGCAGTAGATAATACGATATTTAATTGCTCATTTAGTGCTTTAAATATTAAATAAAATGATAATTGATAAAATAAATAGTCAATAATAGTTGCAAGCCCACCAACAAGTAAGAACCTGCATATTTCAAGTAATAATTCCTTATGCTTATTTATAAAATTCTTCATAACTATGCCTCTTAATTTTTCCATTTTATTATATCACACTATAAGCAAAATAAAAATCTCTAAAATTCTATATTATAAATAATATAGCTTTTATTAATAAAAATAATCCTTGCATTTATTTACTTAATTATCTATAATTTAGAGCAAGAAATTTGTAAAGGAGTGGTTGACATGAAAAAGTTAAGTATAGTTATTAGCAAAGCTTTATCAAGTGAATTATTGCCTTTACAAAAATTCTTTTCTTTTTCTAATTTTAAATTTCTAATGGATTAATCTTTTCTGATTAGTCCATTTTTTTTGAAATTAAAAAAGAATAAAAATTTTAAAGAAAAGGAGAACACACTTATGGAAATGATTTATCACATCAAAGACAGACCCTCGTTTTTCAAAACACTAGTATTTGCTTTTCAGCAGCTATTAGCGATTCTTGCTGCAACAATTGCTGTACCTGCAATTATTAACAGCATTTATGAAACAGCTAATATGAGCCAATCAGCAGCTTTATTTGGCGCAGGAGTTGGAACACTTGTTTACTTATTATTTACAAAATTCAAAAGCCCAGTATTCTTAGGAAGTTCCTTTGCCTTCTTAGGAAGTATGCAAGCAGCATTTGCTGGAGCAGTTAGTATGTCTGTTGGCTATTTAGGATTAATATTAGGTGCTTTCTTTGCGGGCCTTGTATATGTAATACTTGCTATTATCGTAAAATTTGTTGGTACAAAATGGATTGATAAGCTAATGCCACCAGTTGTAATTGGTCCAACTGTTGCAATTATTGGTTTATCACTTGCTGGAAATGCAATTGGTGATTTATTAAAAGGCGGACTAGCTGATGCTGAAGGCGTAGCAATTTGCTCTCCATACATTGCATTACTATGCGGCTTAGTAACATTGATTGTTACAATACTTTGCTCAGTATACGGCAAGAAGACATTAAAAATGATTCCATTTATTATCGGAATTCTTGCTGGATACATTCTTGCTTCTATTTTTACAGGTATTGGTTATTTATCAAATAATGATTCGTTAAAGGTAATTAATTTTGAATTATTTAATAATATGAGTTGGCTACCAAGCTTTTCATTCTTAGAAGTATTTAAAGGAAGCTTTGATTTTGGAAATTTCAACAATATAGGTAGCTATATTGGTTCAATAGCTGTAGCATATGTTCCAGTTGCCTTTGTAGTATTTGCAGAGCATATTGCTGACCATAAGAATTTATCTGCAATCATTGAAACAGACTTACTTGTAGATCCAGGTCTTGATAAAACATTACTAGGCGATGGAGTTGGTTCTATGGTTGGTGCTGTATTTGGTGGATGTCCTAATACTACATATGGTGAAAGTGTTGGTTGCATTGCTATATCGCAAAATGCTTCTGTTATTACAACAGTATACACTGCAATTCTTGCAATAGTAATTTCCTTCTTCGGACCATTTGTTACATTCTTAGCAACAATTCCAAATTGTGTGATGGGTGGTGTATGTATTGCCTTATATGGTTTCATTGCTGTAAGTGGTTTAAAAATGATTCAAAATGTTGATTTGAATAATAATAAAAATTTATTTGTCGTATCTGTAATATTAATTGCCGGTGTTGGCGGATTAGTTATAAGTATTAATACAATTAAAATTACAGAAGTTGCATGTGCCTTAATTCTTGGAATTATTGTTAATGCAATTTGCTCAAAGAAAAGCAAAAATAAAGAAGTAAATCAATAAAACACTATACTTTTAAAGGGACTATGGAAAACATAGTTTCTTTTTTTTGCTTTTTTGATAACGCTTTCATAAATTTGTTGTTGTATTTTGTTTAATTTCTTTTTATAATATTAATGTCTTTAATTTCAAAGACTAAAGTCATATAACGCTTTAATATGGAAAGCAGTTTCTACCCTAAACCATAAATTTAGGACTATGGCGGATCGAATATCTTAAAATGTAAGACTTTTTTGCATTTTATAAAACGATTCCGTCTAAAAAACGGATTTTTTTATTTCAAGGAGGAAAAAAAATGGAAAAAAAATCTTTTAAACAAAGAATTGATGAATTTTTCGCAATTAGTTCTAGAAACAGCACAGTTTTAACAGAAATAGTTGCAGGTATTGTAACATTCTTAGCAATGGCTTACATTTTAACAGTTAACCCTAATCAAATTGTTGGTGCTGACAGTACTAATTGGTCTTCAGTATTTATCGCAACTGCATTAGGTGCTATCGTTGGTACATTATTAATGGCATTCTTAGCTAAGATGCCTTTAGCTCAAGCTCCAGGTATGGGCTTAAACTCAATGGTTGGTGGCTTACTTGGTGGTTGGGGAGCTTTCCAATGCACATTAGGAAACGCAATGTTTTTAGTTTTAGTTTCAGGTGTTTTATTCTTATTACTTTCTATATTAACAATTAAGGGCGTATCTATTAGAGAAAAAATCTTTGATGGTATTCCAGTAAGCGTTAGAAAAGCTATCTCAGTTGGTATTGGTTTATTTATTGCTTTTATTGGCATGCAAAACTGTCACTTAATTGTTGACAATCAATATACATTAGTAGAACTAGTTAAATTCTCTGCTTGGGGTGAAATAAATACAAAAGCTGCTCTAGTTTGTATGTTTGGTATTTTATCAATTGCTGTTTTAGAGCATTTCCATGTTAAAGGTTCAGTTATTATTGGTATTATTTTAGCTTCAATTTTAGGTATTCCTCTTGGAATTACAACTTGGAATCCATATAATATTAGCTGGAATGTCTTTGAAAACTTTAAAAGCTTCTTCTCATTTGACCCAGAAAATGGTGGTACATTCTTCTCTGCATTTACAAGTGGATTAAATTGGGACTTTGCAAAAGAACATGGCGCTAGCGTTATGGGAATTATCATGACAATTATTACTTTCTGTATGATCGATATGTTTGATACTATGGGAACTATAGTTGGATGTTGTTCTCCTGTTGGCTTAGTTGATGAAAATGATAAGCCATTAAGTTACAATAAAATTATGATTTCAGATTCAGTTGCTACATGTACAGGTGCCTTATTTGGAACTTCAACAGTTACTACATTCGTTGAAAGTGGTGCTGGTATTGCAGCTGGTGGTAAAACTGGTTTAACTGCTTTAACTACTGCTGTTTGCTTCTTCTTATCAATCTTTTTAATGCCATTAATCGCCTCAATCCCTTCAGCTGCCGCTGCAAGTGCTTTAATCTATGTTGGTTGTTTAATGGTTAAAGGTGCAGTTAACTTAAAGGTTGATTCAGTTAGAGATTCAGTTGCTACATTCTTTACAATCGCTATGATGCCTCTTGCTTATTCAATCACAACTGGTATTGGTGTTGGATTATTAACATATGTTATTATTTCATTAATTACATTTATTATTGATGAAATCAAATATGCTGCTTGCAAGGATAAAGAAAATGCTGTTAAGCCACACTTTGATGTTTCAGTTGTTTGCATCATTGTTTGTGTATTATTCTTAATTTACTTCTTTGTTCCAACAAACTTCTAATTAATTATAAATATGTTAAAAGCTACCAAAATAAACTGGTAGCTTTTTTATTTTATCATTAAATAAAAAAAGGCTTTCACCTTTTTTTATTTAGTTATTGTTACTTCATTTTTATCAAATAATATTACTGAACTATAGAATTCCTTAATAGCATTTACCATATATTCATTATCAACTGTTCCACTAGTTTCACAAGCAGAATGCATAGCAAGTTGCGCTAAGCCAATATCGACAGATAATAAAGAAACATGACTATTAGAGATATTTCCTAAGGTTGAGCCTCCTCTTATTCCACTTTTATTAGAAAAATATTGAACTGGGACATTTACGTTTTCACATATTTTAGCAAATATAGAACTAGAAAGTGAATCTGATGTATATGACTGAGAAGCGTTAAATTTTATAACGATTCCTTTATTCATATAAACCTTATTTTCACTATCAGTAAATTCTAAATGATTTGGATGTATGGCATGAGCATTATCTGCTGAAACCATAAATGAATTAGCTATTGCCTTATAAAAATCATTTTTTGTTTTACCTAGTGAATCATTTATTCTATTTAATACATTATCTAAAAAATTAGAATTAGCTCCTTGTCTTGTAGTTGAGCCAACTTCTTCATTATCAAAACAACAATAAACAGAAATATTATGATTATTATTACTTTTAACAAAGCCTAAAAGTGTAGTATAAGCACATTGTAAATCATCAAGTTTAGGAGAAGATATAAATTCCTCATCAATTCCCCAAAAATAGCCTTCTTGATTATTTATTAAAAATAAATCATGCTGTAAAATAGAATTTACATTCACATTTAATTCATTAGCAAGTATTTCTTTAAAAGGCTTGTTACCTAATGATAATGTTGGAAACATATCTGTTGCTAAGGAATATGTAGCATTATCATTAGCTTGTCTATTAAAATGAATAGCAACAGATGGAAGTGATGCAACATTACGATTAAAGTTAACAAATTTACTTACTAATTTATCATTTTCTTTAACTATTACACGCCCTGCAATATTTAATGGTCTATCAAACCATGTAGCACAAAGCATTCCGCCATAGCCTTCAACATTTAATCTATTATATTCTCCCCTTAATTGCTCTATTTGCTTGATTTTAAAAGAAGGGCAATCAGAATGACTAGCAACTATATTAAAAGCGTAATTATCAAGCTCTTCGCCTATTTTAAAAGCAATAATTGAAGAATCATTTCTAACAACATAATATTTATTTCCTTTAACTAAATTAAAGCTTTCATTTTCTTCAATTCTAGTAAATCCTTCACGCTTTAATACTTTTTCAATTGATAAAATGCTATGAAAGGCAGAAGGGGAATTTTTAATAAATGTCAAAAGATTTTTACTTACAACATTACTCATATTTATTCTCCAAGTAGCTTTTCAAGCTGATTTACTAATTCGTCCATTCTATGAACAACGGCCATAAATGTTTCCTTTTTAGTTAAATCAATACCTGCTTCCTTTGTTTGAATAATTGGATATTTACTACCACCAGATTTTAATAAATTAGTATATTTAGTAAAGGCATCCTTTTTCTTTTGCTTAACATTTTCATATAAAGCGAAGCTTGCTGCAAAGCTTGTTGCATATTGATATACATAAAATGGAGTATGGAATAGATGTGGAATATATGCCCAAACAAATTGCTTAACCTTTTCCTTTTTAATATTCATTCCATAGTATTGCTTATATAGCTTAATCATGATATTTGATAATACCTCATGGTTAATTGGTTCATCTTGTTCAACTAATTTTGAAACCTCAAGCTCATATTGAGCAAACAATGTCTGACGATAGAATGTTGACATAATTTCATCGATTTCTTTTTGTAAAAGCATAATCTTTTCATCTTTTGAAAGTTCTTTGTTATTCATTAAATAATCAAGAAGCATATGCTCATTAAATGTTGAAGCAATTTCAGCCACAAAAATTGTATAGCCTTGTAATTGCGCTGGTTGAGATTCCATGGCATACATACTATGAATTGAATGGCCAGATTCATGAGCAACAGTAAATACATCATCAAGAGTATTTGAATAATTTAATAAGATATATGGATGTAAATTTGCTTGTGAAGATGAATAAGCTCCACTTCTTTTTCCATCGCTTTCATAAACATCTACAAAGCCGTCTCTTAATACCTCTTTTGCCTTTTCCTTAAAATCATTTGGACATGATTCAATTGAAGCAAAGAATAGTTC
>CAKPZU010000098.1 GCA_934215405.1 uncultured Bacilli bacterium
TACATGTTAATTATTAATTACCATGTAATCGTTAGTCATCTTTATCACCTCCATATACCCTCTAATTATAATTTACATTTTTTATTTTATTTTTCCCCTTTAAAATAGTAATTTATGATAAAATATCTTTAAAGATGGTGATATAAATGGTAATTAGCAATAATAAAAAGAAAAAAGCATATTTAATAATAGCCATAATCAGTTTGTTTTTAACAATTGCTTCTGTTTTGTGTGGAATTTTTATTTTTGAAGCATTTTATATTGTTTTACCTTTTTCAGTACCATTATTAATTACTTTTTTCATTTTGTCTTTTTTATTTAATGAATTTTTTAAATATGAATTAACAATAAATAATTTTATATTAACCTATAAAAGCCATAAAAGAAATTTTTCATTTTATTTAAATGAAATTGAAAAAATATCATATACAATACAACCAAGGAAAACAGTTTTATTACTTTTTCTATATAATAAAGAAATTAAAGTTATCTATGGTTAAAAAAAGAATGATATATTAAAAATCCAAGAATATATAAATATTGATATTGAAATTAGAAATGAAATAATTCCTCTTAAGGTTAGATTTAAAAACTTTATTATTGATTTAAAAAGAGCAATAAAAGACCATCAAAAAGAAATTATCTTTGTATTAATTGGCCTAATAATTTCAACTATTTCATTTTTTATATTTCTTAAAAAATTAATTCCTTCAAATTTGAATTTTATTTTGTTTATTATTTGCATATTATATGGAACAATTGAGGCTTATTTTATTTATTTTAAAAAGAAAATGTCTACTACATTTGAAAAAATCTTTTTATTAATCATGGCTTTAATAATATATACCGTTATAATATTTGCTGCTGTCTTATTACTTTTCTGTGCATTTCTAAAATTAAAATTTTCAATTGATTATTTATATTATGTAATATTTTCAATCCCATCATTTGTAATTGTTATAGGAATAGTAGCATTAGCTTTATTAGTGATTGCATATTCTTAAAAAAACTTCATTTAAGAAGTTTTTTACTTTTTTAATTGCTTTAATTTTACTGGAATTAAAGGAGCTGTATAATCCTTATTTTCAAAAAATGCCTTAATATATTCAATAGCAGCATTGCCAAAATCATTATAATTATATTGAACGGATGCTAAATCAACAAAGCCTAAAACCTTCGTACATAAAGCATCATAACCAACAATATATAAGCGAGGATATGTTTGCATTATATTAGGAATTCTTTTGCTAAGCTTAGCAAGTAATGAATAAGCAAAGCTATCATTATAGCAAAAAACACCATAATAGCCATCATTTATTAAAGAAATAATATTATTAACCATTTCTTCACTATCTAATTCTCCAATTTGAATTTCTTTAATTAAAGCATTTTTATTAATTTCGTAAACCTTGTTAAAGAATGAATCTCTTCTTAATCTATTAATTATAAAATCACCAAATGAAATATAAATGAATTTTTCAATGCCTAAGCAATTTGATAAATAATTAGCTACTAATTCACCACCAAATTTATCATCGGTTCTAACGTACTTTACATAATCAAATTTGCTAGGAAAGCCAAGTAAAACTAAGGGAATATTATTTAACTTAGCCATTTCTACCGCTTCTTCTGAAAATTCAAGTAAAGAAATAATTCCATCAACCCTTTGTGAAATACATTTTTTCATTGACTCAACATCAAAAGGGCTTTTAATAAAAATAATTGTTGAGGTATAATTATCTTCTTTTTCAATTAAAGAAAATAATACCTCACAAGCAATAGAAAAATAAGTGTTATTAAATTCACTTGTTGCAATAGCAATTAGCTTTTTTGAGAATATGATAGTTTTGACAATGATGATTGTAAATAGCCAAGTTCTATTGCTTTTTCTCTTACCTTTGCTTTTGTTGCACTTGAAATATCCTTACAATCTCTTAAAGCTCTTGAGACTGTATTAATAGAAAGTTTTAATTCATAAGCTATTTCTTTTAATCCAATCTTTCTTTCTTTTCCATATTTCTCTTCTTTTATTCTATACTTACATTTATTTTTCCTTTACTTTTAAAGTAAATATATATAACACTACCGCCCATTATTAAAGCAGATATACTCCAAGCTAATGGAGTTGAAAAGCAAATTGCAAAATAGGCTTTATTACTTAAAATATTTGCACTATCAACAATGCTTGGTAATAGTAAACATACTAATACTCTCATTAATAATTCACCAACTCCAGAAATAAATGGTACTAACATCACTATACCAACCAACTAGTGAATAACCTGGGCGAGTCGCTTTCCAGTTTGTAGCTCTCTTACCATTTTTAACAGTTACAACTCTTGCATCTTGTGCACCTTCATAATTCAAATTGTAAGTTACAAAGTATTCATCCTTTACTTGATTGTTACTACTTGTCTCTTGAGTAGATGATGTTTCAACAGAAGATACTTCATTACTATTAGAATTAGCATTGTTATTACAAGATACAACTCCAACTAAACTACTAATTAAAATAAATGTTGAAAATAGTTTTAATCTTTTATTCATATTTTTCTCCTTTATAAAAAAATAATATTTTGTAAGTCACCCTTATTATAGCAACATTGAAAACGCTTTCAAAACATTAAAATTAAAGTATATTAATGTTATAGATTGCAAATGAAATGTTTTTCCATATATAAATAAATGCAATTTATTTAATAGTATATTTAACTTAGTTTTTTTTAGCTATTTATTAAAATAAAAAAAATATATATTACAATACATTTAAAAATATTAATGTAAATTAATGTAATTATCTTAGCATAAAAATCGTTACTTATAAAAGCAAATGTATTATAATAATTACGTTTAAAAGGAGATGTAAAAGTATGAAAATGTTAAAAGTAATATTATGCTTATTAATACTTTCTAGTTGTAGTAATAAAAATACATCATTAAGTGAAGAAAACACTTCCTCAAGTAATACTAGTTTAAGCAGTGAAGAAATTAGTGAAAATACTTCTTTTTCCATTGAAGAATTATATATAAATAAAGAAAATAATAGTAAAATATATGGTAAGCTATATTCTCCTATTAACGATACTAACATTAAAAAGCCATTAGTAATATTATCCCATAGTGCATTTTTAACTGGTGATTCTTTAAAAAAATATGCTATTCATTTTACTAGCTTAAATTATTATGCTTTTACTTTTGATTTTTGTGGTGGTAGTTCTTCAAGTAAAAGTGATGGTAATACTAAAGATATGACTATTTTTACTGAAGTAAATGATTTAAAAGCAGTAATTAATTACTTTGTAAATAAAGATTTTGTTTTATCCGATAAAATATATCTACTAGGAAGTAGCCAAGGTGGGCTAGTTAGTGCTTTAACAGCTAATGAAATGGTAAACTATATTAATGGCTTAATATTATTTTATCCAGCCTTTAACATACCAGATCAAGTTAATAATATGTCGTCAGGTTCAATATTTAATCAATTTATTCCAATGGGTGAAGAATACATTAACACATTAAAGGATTATGACCCTTATAAGCATATTGATTTATTCACTAAAAAGGTATTAATTATTCATGGAGATAGAGATAATACTGTTCCTATTTCTTATTCAATAAAAGCTAGCGAAATTTATAAAAATTGCATATTAAAAACCATAGCTGGTGCTAGCCATGGTTTTAATAAAGATAATTATAGTTTCTTTAAAGATTATGATACTGAAGTATTAAAGTATGTTGATTCATTTCTAAATACTATTGTTTTCTAAAATCTTTTTAGCATATGAGCAGGTTGCTTTTAATATGAGATTTTTATCTTTTGCAATAGCAATTACCTCTAAAACTAGTTTTTTAGCCATTCCTTGACCACGTAATGATTCATCAACAAATGTATGTGTTATAGTTATCTCATTTTCATTTGTTGAAGGAAAATCAATTTCAGCGACTACTTTATCATTTATCATATAAATTATATTATTTTCATTTACTATCTTTTCCATAATTCTACCTTCCTTAATTATATTATAATACAGAACAAAAGTGATTTTAAATCACAAATGGGATGAAAATCCCATTTTTTTATGATGTATGGTTATAATTATTACTTGCTTAAGGTAAAATAACTATAATCTTACCTGTACTCGATATGGTATTGTAAGACCCATATCCCTCAAATTTGATATTATCTCATCATTAGGTTTACTTTTTTTAAGTATGTTACATGCTGCATTTAAATCAGCATTTATAACTTTTCCATTACTTGCTTGATATAAGCCTCTGTATATCCTTTTCCCTAAATAATTATCTTTCTTTTCTATTTCTTCATTATCTATAAATGAAGATTTTGATGTATATGATTCATTTATTATCTTTACATTACTATTTTGACTCTTCCATAAAAATAGGATTCCCTAATAAATGAAAAAGGCAAGAAATTTAATATAAATATCTATCTTTTGTTAAATTACTTACTTCTTAAAAATTTAATATTAGCTTGTTTGGTTGCGAGTTTTAATGAAAGTGAACTTTCATAGCATTCTATGGCGTGTCTTTATGCTACATGATGTCCTCTACCGCTCACTGCTGTAAGTTGACGATAAATCGTTTCTCATCAGACACGTTTTCAAATTTGAACGACGTTGCGCCAATTACTTTAAGAAAATAAGCAAAGCCGTTGTGAGTTTTTCTATTATATTATCGTCCTTGACATGATAGGTGAGGTATCCATTATACTCGAATTGTAATCTTTGTCTTGCCATTCAGCTACACTTTTCTCTGTCCGAGAAATGGTACAAAATAAGCGGGTTTTTACGCCCGCTTATCCATTATTTGATTAGATAATAACTCCTAGGTTACTTTACCACGATGATTGCGGTGATGTTTATGTCCCCGAACTAGGCTTAACTATAACATTAATTCCGATAAATACATCCTCGCCTGTGAAAATCCATTTGCTGGTATAATCAGCGAGATTTCCTCCTGCATTTCCAAACAAATCGACAATGAGATATGAACCAACTACTTTACTGCCAACTTCATTGTATGCCTCCTCACCTGTTCCAGGAGTGCGGCGGTATTTTCCAATTGTCTTTCCGTTAGCATAAAAGTCTATGGTTATGTCATCGGTATTTTTGGCATTTTTAAGGATAACGCCGACATCACTTCTGCTCAAGTTGACTGCAAACGTTTTTTCGCCAAGTTCAATAGGCTCGATGAATTCGTTGCCTTCTTTGCCGAACATCCTACCGCTCCTAACTCTTGTCGCCTGAGGAACTGCGGTGATTATACACTCAGCAATAGTTCTTCCGCTATTTTTAAGTGTGAACTTACGCCCAACAAACGCAGGGACTTTTTCCCCTTGGAAATTTATAGTAACGTCTTCTATCATTTCACCAGGCATTACCATATCGGTACCTTCAGGGAGTGTAACTGTGCCAGTTATTTCCCTAAACGTGTCGGCAAAGGCAACTACTTTATTTCCCGTAGCAATCGGGGCTTTATTGCCCTCTTCTTTTGTATACATTCTTATTGTTGCAGTGATTTTGCTATAACCAATAACCGTATCAGGCTTAGATAGCATATATCCGCGATTAAGTTCAGTTTTCTTTGCGCCTTCAATACGCAAGCCTACTTCATCGCCCGCGTTTGCCGTTTCAACAACTGTCGCCGACATGCCTATTCCTTTTTCAATTTTTTTCACGGTGATTATCTTACCGATTTCATTTACTAAAAGTTGATCGCCTGTATTAACCGTGCCATTAGCGATTTTTGTTCTGATAATAACATCACTACTACCGGGAAGGGTGAACAAGTCCTGGATTCCGGCATAGAAGGAAGACGGAGCGTTCCAAACGGTAAATCTGACTGTGTCGTATGCGCCTTTGTTTAGTTCGAAATTATCGTTGTCCACAGTCAAAACGTTGGCGCTGATCGTATGCATACCAATTGCATAGTATGTTTCTGGAGCTCCAATCGTTACCCATTCTACGACGTTGTTTGTCTCTTCCACGACGTTTATGCACGCCAAACCGAACTTTCCGCTTTCAAGGTTTTCTCCGTGTTTTCTTTCAAAAATGTCTGTGGGTAAAGTTAATTCGCGTTTATTAATTATGATAGTCGTGGTGATTTCCCCACCTTTCCATTCCGCAGTGCTATTTACGGTTGCTTTCACTGTATATTCACCAGCGTTAATCGGAGCGGTTGTAGAAAATGCAGTGTCATTTTCGCCTTTGTAAGTAATGATGATTTTTCCATCTCCATGACGGTTGACTTTCGCAGGATCGATGATAAATTCTAAACCGTCATAGGTTTTTTCCTTAACTAAATCGTTAGCAAACGAGATAACGTTGTTTTTTGCCTCTAGAGCAACTATAGTCTCTGTTCTAATTGCTTTGCAAACCTCACAAGTGTAGGTCTTCACGCCTTCTACACCGTAATTCGCAGGAGTGCTTATTTCTCCATCATTCCATTCGTGTGGAGCGATCTCACTTTTTTCGTCCTTATGGTCGCAGGTTGCAGGATGCCAGTGATTATCGTCGTCGTACTTCCAATTATTCGTATCAAACGTATGTCCGAGTTGAGAAATGGTTTGGGTTTTTTGATAACCGCACACCATACAAGTTAGAGTCTTCACACCCTCTTCAGCTTCTGTCGCCTCCTTTGTGACGACGCCTGCATCGAAAGTATGGTCAGCTTTGTCCGCAATGTCCGTGTGTTTTTGAATCACACATTCATGCCAGTGGTATTTCTCATCATTTTTCCATTCACTTGAAAAATCGTGTTTGTTTTTGTTACAAGCGGTGAGAGCTGAAAACGACAAAACAAACATCAGCGCTATTGTACAAATCGTAACGATTGATTTTCTTTTCATAACTTTTTTTCTCCTTTTCTTTTAAAATATATTTTAATTCGCATTTTGCGACGTAGAGCCTTTTTTAATCGAAGTTTAATTTTTTTAAAGACAAACTAGAAGATTGTAAAGGTCTGGCTTACAAATACAATGCCTAGCATAGGTGCAAAGCACATTCTAAGGCCGAGTATAAGTGCTAATACTTTTTTATTTATTCGCCTTGTTGGGTGTCACAATATAAACTTCTTATTTGAATTTTTGAGGAATAATTTGCTTTAAACACGTCTTTATGTCATAAATTTATTACCTTAAGTTGTCAGTTGACGGTAAATCGCTTCTCATCGGACACATTTTCAAATTTGAACGACGTTGCACCAATTGCTTTAAGAGAATAAGCAAAGCCTTTGCTTTCCGCCGTACCTATAAGTGCGTTTACAGCCACTTCTCCGATTTTCATATTCAAATTTTCAGATATTTTGATTTTCAACACGGCATTGAGCGTATTTAACAAATCTGCCGTATCGTCAGCCGAAAGATTATTGAGAGTAAGCGTTTTATGTGTTAGGGTATAAGAAAAGTCGTCATTTTCCTTCTTATCCACTCGCACGATTGATGAAACATAAAAGTTGTCTGGAATATACTTTTTGAAATATTTATACGGAAAATCACCCATATTTGCTTTGAACGGCGTAAGATCGATTTTCGCCACGACGTTGAAGTCTGTGCTTCCGCTTGTGGCAATTTCTGAAAAATCAACCTGAAGAACGGTTACAGACACCTCTTTTTCGCCTATTTTGATTTTTCCACCAGTTTGTTCATAAAATACTATTTGAGTAAGCGCTCCGACTTGTTTTTCAGTTAGCGTAATCTTATCACTCATACTTTTATCAGTAAGCGCGCCGAAATTTACCGAATAGCCATTAAAACTATTGCCTTCTTCGTGAGAAATAAATCCGTCAAACTTTTTGTTCAATTCGGTTTTCATTGTAACAAAATCTTCTTCGCCATAAGCATTTGGACAAAGTGCAGTTTCATCAACTGCTTGCGTAAGAACTTTTAATTGCCCTGCAGTGCGGAAAAGGTCTATGTCATATGTCGTGCGAACATAGATGTATCCGCTAATGATGACGACTCCTAGTATAGCCACTATAACCACAAAAGTCATAATAAGTTTTTTTATTGCTTTCATTACTTTTCTCCTTCTAGCAGTTCAAGCCGCCTTATTAAAGGCGGCCATATTGCCTTGTTTTTAAAATTTTCTTACTTAAAGTGTTATCCAAAGTGCGGGGACTACGCCGCCGTCAGGCGTCAGATCGGTGCTTTTTATGGCGCCCTTCTGATGTCTGTCCAGAACGAAGGTAGCGTATCCGTCGTTGCCACCACGACTACCTATAGACGGCGAACGAGTGTACCAGGTGACGTATTTTTCTTCGTAGATAT
>CAKPZU010000099.1 GCA_934215405.1 uncultured Bacilli bacterium
AGCACATTCAGGAATTAACCTGTTTGTAACTACGCTATTTTTATACGGGAATTTTATCCCTAACGGGCTTGATACTTAGATGAAACCTATTAGAGATTTTTTATATATTATGCGTATTTGCAATTTTTCTAACAAAACAAACTTGCGTATTTGCAAAATGTTATGCATGGGAGGTTACTTTTATGATTTTTAAAAGAAAAATATACAATAAATTATTAGATCGGAAAACCAAATCAAATGGAACAAAGGCAATATTAATTGAAGGTGCACATCGTATTGGTAAATCAACATTTAATTTGTTCACTTTTTTTAATCCCTAACGGGCTTGATGCTTATATCAGGCTTTTTAATTTATAAAATGTAGTGTTTTCTTTATTTATTATAAATGATAAAATTTATAAATATAAAGAATTAAATATTAATTCAACATCTGCTGAAAACTAATAGATTCAATTGAAATGAAAAAAATTAATTGAGGTTGAATGATTATGATTAATAAAAAATATTACAAAAAACTTGGTGGATTTTCTTATCTTCTTGATGAGGTTAGTAAAAAAATAGTAAAGAGCAAACAGATATTTTACTTAATGATGCAGTAAATCTTTGTAATGAATTATGTGAAAAATATAAAGAACTTCCTAAAAAAGAAAAAATACATACTGAACATATGATTTTTCCACGAGCAGCTATTTATCTACAAATGATAGTATATTTCTATAG
The DNA here is from genome assembly GCA_934215405.1 of uncultured Bacilli bacterium. Classification (GTDB taxonomy): domain Bacteria; phylum Bacillota_I; class Bacilli_A; order RFN20; family CAG-631; genus CAKPXW01. Next base: position 721 of record CAKPZU010000099.1, read on the forward strand.
ATGAAGCTATGTTTTTAATAAAAGAAGCTGTAAGAATTGGCGCAGAACCTGAGAGGAAGCGTTTGCATTTTGCAACAAAGATACCTTTTACTCGACTCTTGTTTTTTAAAATTTTTCCTAAAATGATTGGCAGTATGTTTAATGGTAATGCTTTCTTTGAGGCCAAAGGAATTGAATCAGATAAGAAACATTACAGAGTTGATGTTTTAAAATGTCCTTATATGAAGTATTTAGAATTATTAGGCTTTAAGGAATTAACAAGTACTTTTTGCTTTAGTGATGATCGTGTTTATGGAAATATGTGTGGTATTGCTTATGAACGTCAAGGTACAATAGGACGTGGTAGCGATAAATGTGATTTCTATTTTTATAGAAACGATCAAAAAAAGTAATTTTATAATGAGTTGATTATTAAATTGTATTTTAAAAATTTGTATAGTAAAAATAGAACTTATTTGCACAAGTTGAACAAACAAGTTTAAATAGATTAATTATCATGTAGATTAAAAAAAGAAAAATAATGCATAAATACGCAAAAATTATTCGTAGTTATTATTAGAAATAATAAAGCAATTGTCTTGACAATAATTATATTATTATATAGAATAGTTGTGCTTTTAAAGAGGTGACAAGCTATTATGAAAAAGGAAAAGCTTTTAGATAGTATAAATCCTATGTTTTTAAAAGGTATAGCTCATAGAGGATTATTCAATTCAAACGATATTGAAAATGGTAAACAAGCTTTTATAAATGCTATTGATAATAATATGGCTATGGAATTTGATGTTCATTTAACTAAAGATAATAATTTAGTTGTTATTCATGATTCTTCTTTAAAAAGAGTTACTAATAAAGATGGAATAGTTGAAGAATTAACCTTAAAGGAAATTAAGGAAAACTATAAATTATTAGATGGTGAAGAAATAATGTCCTTTGATGAATTATTAAAGCTAGTTGATGAAAGAGTTGGTATAGTAGTTGAATTAAAAAGCTACAAAAGAAATTCTTTAAAGCTTGCTAAAAGAGTTAATGAATCATTACAAGTTATTAAAGAAAAGAAAAATGTTATGCTAATTTCTTTTTATCCTTTAACTTTAATGTATTTTAAAAATAAAGGCTATGTAAGGCAATTATTAGTATGCAAAAAAAATTCATATATGCACATCTTTAAATACTTCTTTGAAGGAATAGATGTTGAATATGAATTATTAAATAAGGGTTATGTAAAAAGATTTGCTAAAAATCATTTAATTAATGTTTATACAATAGATACTTTAGATATGTTAAATAAAACAATGAATAAGTGTGATATGATAACGTTTCAAAACTTACCTATTTCATATTTTAAAAAATAAACTTTATTTATTCATTAATAAAGTTATTTCATGAAGATGATAATATAGCGTTTCAAGTTCTGCATCAGATAAGCTAGCATATTTTAATGTTAAATTATGAATTCTAATTTCTTGTGCCATATGAATTTCATTAAAGCCAATATCAGTAAGCTTAATTAGTATTTCACGGCGATTATTAATATTTAATTCACGTGTTATACAATTTTCCTTATATAATTCATCTACAAGCTTACTACATTGTTGCTTTGAAACACCAATAAAATCACTAATTGTTTTCATATTGATTCCAGTATTATTATTTTTTTTATTTTCAATACCAATAAATGATAAGGCTAAATATTGAAGTGGAGAAAATTTCCTTCTTTCAATACTTTTTTCGTTTGTAGATATAATATCTTTAATTGCTGGGAAAAATAGTAATGACTCATTACTAATTAAACGGATTATCTCACTTCTATCCATATGCTTTCACCTCACTTTTAATTATATTATTTTTCTTTAAAAAGTCAATAAAAATAAATAGTAAATAAATGTTGACAATAAACAAAAAGTAAACTATAATTACTTTGTTTTAAAAAAGGAGGATTAAAAATGATTAAATTACTAAAAAATTTAAAATTACGAGACTGGTTATTAATTGCTCTTGAAGTAGCTATAATCTGCTTATGTGTTTATCTTGAACTATTATTACCAGATTATATGAAAGATATAACAGTTGCTATATCAAATAAAAATAATACAATTAAAGATGTATATATAGCTGGTGGAAAGATGCTTTTATGTGCTTTGGGAAGCAGTGTCGGTGCAGTTATATCAACATTTATTTCATCATTTGTAAGTGCTTCTTTAAGCTTCTATACTCGCGAAAAGCTATATAATCATGTTGTTGACTTAGATTCTAAAAAAGCCAAAAAGTTTTCGACAGCTTCATTAATAACTAGAACTACTAATGATATTACTCAAATTCAAATGATTATGTCAATGGGGCTAATGATGTTAATTAAAGCTCCAATTCTTGCGGTTACAGCAATTATTAAGATTGTTAACAAGAGTTTAGAACTATCATTACTAACAGCAGCAGCTGTAGTTATAATTGTTGGAAGTATAACTTTAATTATGTTTTTAGTTTTATCTCGCTTTAAAATTGTTCAAAAGCTAACTGATGACGTAAATAGAATAGCAAGAGAAACATTAACAGGAAATAAGGTTGTTCGTGCTTTTAATGCTAAGGATTATATGGAAGAAAAATTTGATGAAAAAAATACAAAACTAATTAACACACAATTATTTAATAGAACTACATTTTCATTTATGAGTCCTATAATGAGCTTTGTTATGTCATCATTAACATTATTTATTTATTGGATTGGCGTAACATTAATTAACAATGCTGCTATTACTGACAAAGTAAATGTTTTTGGAAATATCGTTGTTTTTTCATCTTATGCAATGTATGTAATTCAAGCCTTTATGTTTTTAGCAATGATATTTATGATGCTACCACGTGCTGAAGTATCAGCAAAGCGTATCAATGAGGTTATTGATTGTAATATTGAAATTAAAAGTGGAAGTAAAAATGATGCAGTTTCAGAAGGAACTTTAGAATTTAAAAATGTTTCATTCCATTATGGAGATGGTAAAGATGTTTTAAAGAATGTTTCCTTTAAAGTAAATAAAGGCGAAACAATAGCTTTTATTGGAGCAACAGGATGTGGAAAATCAACAATTGTAAACTTAGCAACCAGATTATATGATGCCTCAAGCGGTGAAATATTAGTAGATGGAGTTAATATAAAGGATTTATCATTTGATTCATTATATAAAAGAATTGCTTGTGTTCCTCAAAAGGCTGAATTATTTTCAGATACAATAAAAAATAATATTAAATTTGGAAATGAAAGTGCTAGCGATGAAGATGTTAAAAAAGCTATAGAAATAGCTCAAGCTAGTGATTTTGTTTATAGCTTACCAGAAAAAGAAGAATCATTAATTGCTGAAAGAGGAAATAATTTATCAGGAGGTCAAAAGCAAAGAATATGTATTGCTAGAGCCTTAGCCAAAAATAGTGAAATAATAATTTTTGATGATTCATTTTCGGCTCTTGATTATAAAACAGATAAGAATTTAAGAAATGCTATAGCTAGTGAATTAAAAGGCACAACCTGTGTAATAGTAGCTCAAAGAATTTGTACAATTAAAAATGCTAATAGGATAATTGTTTTAGATCATGGAAGAATTGTTGGCGATGGAACACATGAGGAATTATTAAACAATTGTAGTGTATATAAAGAAATTGCTCATTCACAATTAAGTGAAGAAGAATTAAAAGGAGGGAAGTAATATGAGAGGACAAATGAATGTTAATCAAAGTGCCACAAATAAAAAAGAAGCAAGAAAAAAATTGATTAAATATATTAAGCCTTATTTACCTTTAATTATTATTGCTTTAATAGTTGCAGCAGTAAGTGCAATTTTAACAGTTATTGGACCTGATAAATTAAAGGAAATAACTAATATAATTTCAAATCAATTTGAAAAATTTGCAACTACTCATATTTGGGAAGATATTGATTTAGCAAAAATTACAAATATAGCAACAGGCTTATTGATTATTTATATAATAAGTGCTATTTGTAGCTTTACTACAAATGTTATACTAGCCCGTGTTGCCTTACATATTTCTAAAAAATTAAGATTTGATTTAGAAAAGAAAATAAATAATGTTCCATTATCTTATTTTTCAAAAAATACATATGGTGATGTCTTAAGTAGAATTACAAATGATGTTGATACAATTATTGATGCTTTAAATAATTCTATTTCATCAATAGTAAGTGCTATATGTCAATTTGTTGGTTGCTTAATTATGATGATTGTAACAGATGGCTATATGGCTCTTGCTACAATTTTATCAACTATTTTAGGGTTTGCAATTATGTTTATAATTATTCGAATTTCACAAAAATACTTTAAGGAGCGTCAAATTGCTTTAGGTAAGCTAAATGGTTATATTGAAGAGGTTTATTCAGCTATTGATGTTGTAAAAATCTCATCATCTAATGATGAAGTAAAGAAAAAATTTAAAGAATATAACAGTGAAGTTAAAAAAGCCAATTTTATGTCACAATTCTTATCAGGCTTAATGCCAACTCTTATGACATTTATTGGAAATATTGGCTATGTAGCTGTATGTATTGTTGGTGCAGTTAGGGTATTAAATGGAAACATTGAATTTGGTGTTATTACAGCCTTTTTAATTTATGTAAGATTATTCACTCAACCATTATCACAATTATCACAAGGAGCAAGTAGCTTACAATCATGTATGGCTGCAAGTGAACGTGTATTTAATTTCTTAGATGAAAAGGAAATGGAAGATGAGTCTTATAAAACAAATACTATTACTAATGTAAAAGGAAATATTACTTTTGATCATGTAGCTTTTGCATATGATGATAATAAAGAAAAACCAGTAATTAAGGATTTTTCTTGTAATGTTAAAAGTGGTCAAAAGGTGGCAATCGTTGGCCCAACAGGAGCTGGAAAAACAACTTTAGTTAATTTGCTTATGAGATTTTATGAACCAGTAAGTGGTAAAATACTAATTGATGGAATAGATATTAGTAGTGTTAAAAGGGAAAATGTTCATGATTTATTTTCAATGGTATTACAGGATACTTGGTTATTTGAAGGAACAATAAAGGAAAACTTAAGATTTAATTGTAAAGATGTTAGTGATGAAACAATAATTGAAGCTTGTAAGAAATGTGGAATAGATGAGTTCATTGAATCACTAGATAAAGGCTATGATACAATTTTAGCTGATAATACATCATTATCTGCTGGTCAAAAGCAATTATTTACAATTGCCCGTGCTATGATTAAAAATGCTCCTATGCTTATTTTAGATGAAGCAACATCAAATGTTGATACTAGAACTGAAATATTAATAAATCAAGCTATGGATCAGTTAACAAGTAATCGTACTTCATTTGTAATTGCCCATCGTTTATCAACTATTAAAAACGCTGATGTCATATTAGTATTCAAGGATGGAGATATAATAGAACAAGGAAATCACGAAGAATTATTGAAGAAAAATGGTGTTTATGCTTCACTTTATAACTCACAATTTGATGAGGAAAGTGATGGTACAATTGATGGTACCTTAAAGCATTTAAAAACAGCTTAAACATAAAAAAATGCGGTCATTTGGCCGCATTTTTACTTTAAATCATTAGATTAATTTCTTAAATAATTCAACAACTTGCTCGTGAGTTGCTTCACGTGGGTTTCCAGGATAGCAAGCATCCTTTAAAGCATCACTTGCTAGTGAAGCTAAATCACTTACTAAAATCTTTTCACATTTTGTTGGAATACCAACATCAACTGATAATTTTTTAACAGCATCAATTGCTGCTTTTCTATATTCTTCAGTTGACATACCATGTGTATCAACGCCTAATGCTTCAGCAATATCTTTATATTTGCTTCCAGATACTTCAGCATTAAATTCCATAGCGATAGGTAAAAGCATAGCACAAGCAACACCATGTGGTACATCATAATAAGCAGATAGTGTATGAGCCATAGCGTGATCAATACCTAATCCAACATTACTAAATCCCATACCAGCAATATATTGTCCTAAAGCCATCCCTTCTCTTCCATCAGGATCGTTAACAACAGCTTTTCTTAAGTTCTTGCCAATTAATTCAATTGCTTTAATATGGAACATATCAGACATTTCCCAAGCGCCACGAGTAATATAACCTTCAATTGCGTGAGTTAAAGCATCCATACCTGTTGATGCTGTTAAGCCTTTTGGCATTGAAGCCATCATATCAGGGTCAACGATTGCTACAACTGGCATATCATGTGGGTCAACACATACGAATTTACGTTTCTTTTCAACATCAGTTATAACATAGTTAATTGTAACTTCAGCTGCAGTTCCAGCAGTTGTTGCAACAGCAATGATTGGAAGACATGGCTTTTTAGTTGGAGCAACTCCCTCTAAGCTTCTAACATCAGCAAATTCAGGATTTGTCATAATAATACCAATTGCTTTTGCAGTATCCATTGAAGAGCCACCACCAATAGCAATAATAAAGTCAGCTTTTGCTTCCTTACAAGCTTTAACACCACTTACAACATTTTCAATTGTTGGGTTTGGTTTAATGTTAGAATAAATTTCATAAGCAATATTACCTTTATCTAATAAAGTAGTAACTTTGCTTGTAACACCAAATTTAATTAGATCTGGATCACTACAAACTAATGCTTTTTTAAAGCCTCTTGCTTTTGCTTCAGGGACGATGTTTTCAATAGCACCATGTCCATGATATGAAGTTTCGTTTAACATAAATCTATTTGACATAATTTTCTACCCTCTTTCATTTTATGTTTAAAACCTTCAACTTTATTATGCAGCAAAATCATTTCAAAATAAATACTTATTTTTAAATAATTTCTGTAAATCGCTTTAATGTGTAAAAACTATGTTAATATTTTATTTGCTTTTGCTTTAATATATCATATCTTGTTTCAATATTTTATAAATATTACTACTTAGTTTGCATTTAAAAAAATCAATTATATTCATCACAAGCAATATCTCATTATCAATTTTTTCCATTGCTTTTCAGTAATAATATGTTGAGAAACTTCTTTTTTTCCTTGAGAGTCAATAGCATCAGCTAGATTCATATATAAGCCATAATCATCTGCTATGTCAGCTTCTTCAGCTTTATTAACTAGGTCTTTTAGAGCTATGGATAAATCAAAGTCTATTTTTATATTATTATCAATATAGTTATATACTCTATTTTCAAAAATATCTTTTTTGATAAGATTTAAAATATATTTATTGATGTTATCTACACTATTAATTTTACTATTTATTAATTTATCATCATTTCTAATTCTTAACTTAATTGTGCGATAATTATTTTTTGATAAAAGAATTTATATATTTTTGTTGATCAAACATAAGCACACACCTCTTTATAATATTCTTATATTAATTTTGGGGGCAAATGTAAACGTCAAAAAATAACACGTTCAATAAAAATAAAAAGATAATCAGATATTATAGTACTTGTAACTGTAATAAAAAGATTATCTTTTTTTGTCCTTTAATCCGCCATTTCCCGCCATGTGGGAATTCAACTCCTACTTCAATTTGTCTTTTATATTTTTTG
>CAKPZU010000100.1 GCA_934215405.1 uncultured Bacilli bacterium
CCCTCGCTCGCTTTGGCTTCCGACAACGCACCGTGTTGTCGGCTTTACGCGTCGCGCCCTTTGTGCGGTTTTGCTTCACAAAATCCTGCGCAGGCTCGTCGGTTCATAGGGGTGAATAACAAAAAAAGAAGGACATCCTTTCGGTGACCTTCTTTTTATATGGAGCCCCTAGGCAGATTCGAACTGCTGACCTGCGGTTTAGGAAACCGACGCTCTATCCAGCTGAGCTATAGGGGCATACATATATTGTATAATAAATTTAAAAAAAATTAAAGAAGAATATTTTTGACTAACATATATTTTTAATATATAATTATTTTATGAGGAGGGCGTTGACTATGAAAGATACAATTAAATATAAATTATTATCTTCCTTTATAATGTTTTTTGCTTTATTAGTTTCTTTATCTTTTCCTTTCTTTGTTGGAACTAAGTCAGTTGATGGAAATGTTACATATTGGGTTTTTAAGGTTATAGCTTTAGTTTGGATTTTAGCTATAATTGTTGGTATTTGGCTACAAAATGCAAACTTTTCTAAATTATTTCCACTTGCAATAATTTCAATTATTGTTCAAGGAATTCCAGCCTTTTTAAGAATTGGTTGGGCAAATGAACATAAAGTAATGGTAGGCCTTGTTTACTTATTTGCTATTGTTATGTTTATTTTAATGATTTTCTCATTATTATTTGGTATCTCAAATAAAAGATTCAAAAAAGCAGAAGATAAAGCAAAGCCAAGTTCTAATGCAAAATAATACATTTTAAGAAATTATGTGAAAATAATTTCTTTTTTTTCTCTAAAAATAATAATTATTATTATTTTTCGTGTATAATTAATTCGTAGGGGTGAAATTATGTTAGAAATTAAAAGAAAAGAATTAGGCCTTCAATCAAGATTAACAAACGAAACATTTAAATTTGACAAAAGATATAAGGATGGCTATTATGCCGCTTCATATTTTTTAAAAACTGAAAAAATTATTAAAGAATCATTTCCAGATACTATTGTAACTATGCAATGGTTTACAAGGAAAAATGCATATGTATGTGGAATTGATGAATCAATAGCTTTATTACATACATTTGCTAATAACCCACAAGATTTAAAAATAGAAGCTTTAAATGATGGTGATGAGGTTAGCCCTTGGGAGCCAGTATTAAAGGTACATGGAAAATATGCTGATTTTGGTTACCTTGAAGGGACAATTGATGGTATTTTAGCAAGACGCACATCAGTTTGTACTAATTGTAAGGAAATACTGAACTTAAAATCTGAAAAATCAAACGTTATGTTTTTTGGTGATAGAGATGATGATCCTCGTAATCATCAAGGTGATGGATATGCAGCATATGTTGCCGGTATTAATCTTGTTTGTACAGATGCTATGGGCGAATGGACTGGTTTAAAAGGAATTGGTACAATGCCACATGCTTTAATTGTTATGTATGAAAAGGATTTAATTAAAGCTTCAGAAGCTTTCAATAAAGCTTTCCCTGAAGATAAATTAACAGTTTTAGTTGATACAAATAATGATGTAATTACTGATTCATTATTAGTAGCTAGACACTTTAAAGAGAAATTATTTGCTGTTAGAATTGATACTTCAATTTCTTTAGAGGATGAATATTTTAAAAGAAATCCAGTAAATGATCCAAATATTGAAACTCATGGTGTTAACCAAACATTAGTTAAAGCCTTAAGAAAAGCTTTAGATGATGAAGGATTTAATCATGTTAAGATTGTTGTTTCATCTGGCTTTGATGCTAAAAAGGTAGCTATGTTTACTAAAGAAAATGTCCCAGTTGATACTTATGGTATTGGTGGAAGCTTAATTAAATGTACTCGTTCATTTACAGGTGACGTTGTAAATATTAATGGTAAACCAATGGCTAAGGTTGGAAGGCAAGAAATGTTTTCCACTCGTTTAAAGGAAGTTAGCTATCCAATTAAATAATTATGATAAGAATAGGACAATCAACTGATGTTCATCAGCTTGTAAGTAATAGGCCTTTAATAATTGGTGGTGTAAATATACCTCATGATAAAGGATTACTAGGTCATTCAGATGCCGACGTTTTACTTCATGCTATTGCTGAAGCTATTTTAGGAGCTTTAGGATTAAATGATTTAGGAACTCATTTTAAAGATAATGATGAAAAAACAAAAGGAATGTCATCATTATTAATACTAAAAAAAGTTTATGAAATGATGGATGAAAGAAATTTTATGATAGGTAATGTTGATTCATTAGTTATTATTGAAAAGCCACATTTAAGACCTTATATTGAAAAAATGAGAGAAAATATTGCTAATACATTAAATACTAATATTAATAATATTAATGTAAAAGCAACATGCTGTGAAAAAATGGGCTTCATTGGTAAAGAAGAAGGAGCCGTTGCTCAAGCTGTAGTTTTATTAGTAAGTAAGGAGTAGTTATGGAAACGATTAAATATAATAATAAAGATATAAAGGTTCTTGATTATGCTGATGTTGTTATAATTGGTGGAGGAGTTGCTGGTAGTGTTGCAGCAATTAGTTCCTTATTAAATAAAAAATCAACAATTATAATTGAAAAAAGTAATGCCTTAGGTGGAAGTGCTACTAATGGCATGGTTATTCCATTTATGGGTTCATTTGTTGCTAAAACTGATGGTTTAAATGTTTTGCTTAATAAAGAATATTTAGAATTTGATAAAAATGCTTTCTTTAATGGCCGTGAAACAGCAATGTTTGCTAATACTGTTACTTATTCAATGTTTTATGATTATAAAGTTAGAAGCTTAAATGGTAAAATATTTTATGATGCAACATTTATAGACTCAGTTTTAGAAAATAAAAAGATAAAATATGTAATAGCTTTTATTCATAATGAATTATATGCAATTAAAGGAAAATGCTTTGTCGATACATCAGCTGAAGGTGTGTTAGCTAAATCAGTAAATTGTACATTAATGCATGGAAACGAAAAAAGGAATAATATTCATCAATCTGTATCATTAAGATATGAAATGGGTGGAATTGATAAGGAAAAGCTTGTTAATTGGTTAAAGAGTATTAACTATGTTGGCTTTGGAATCCCATCAAATTATCAAGATATAGAATTTATTCGTGATCCTTCATTTGAAGATGTTATTAATAAGGCTATTAAAAATAATGAAGTAACTAAGGATGATATGCGTTATATTCAAGCTTTCAAGGTTCCAGGAAAAGCTAATACCTTTGCTTTTAATGGCCCACAGCTTGGCGAAAAATATAATTCTGACGATCCTTATGAATATTCAACATGTATTTCAGAGGGATTAGCTTCAATTTATAGATATTCAAAATTTATGATAAAATATATACCTGGCTTTGAAAATGCTTATATTACTCATATTGCTAGCCAACTTGGAATTCGTGAATCAGTACGTGTTAAAACAATTTATGTTTTACAGGATGAGGATTATACAAGAAGGGCAAGATTTGAAGATGGTATTGCTAAAGCTGACTGGTATGTTGATACTCATAGTGATAATCCAGATAATGAAAATATTGAAAAATATGAACCGGGAGAATATTATGAGGTACCTTATCGCAGCTTAATTACTAATGAATGCGATAACTTGATTATTGGTGGTAGAATTATTGGAGCATCATTTAGAGTTGAAGCTTCAATTAGAATACAAATAACTTTAAGAGATATTAGTGAAGTAATTGGAAAAGCTTGTGCTTATTCAATTGATAATAATATTGATTTAAATAAAATTGATGGTTCAATTTTTAAGGTAAAATAAATAGATAGAAAGTTTTGCTATTAATTTAGCAAAGCTTTTTTAATAATTAAAACGATGGTAAATAAGCGATAAAAGTAAATCGGTTATAATATAAAACCACATGCTAAATCATTTTTAAATGATGAATTTGACTAATAATGAATAAAACAGTTTAATCTTACAAGAATTGTTTATGTGTTGGAATTGATAATTTTATTCATTTTTAGAGAAATATGAGATATAATAATATTAAAGAAAAGTGGCGGCAAGAAAATGGTACTTAGTATTGAACAAATCAAAAATTTAATTGAACCAATAGCAAAGAAATATCGTTTACGTGCTGTATATGTGTTTGGATCATATGCTCGTGGTGAAGCTACACCAAATAGTGATATTGATTTATTAATTGATAGAAAAGGTTCATGTATAAATAGTATGTTTGATATGGGAAATTTATATAATGAATTATGTGACAAGTGTAAAAAAGAAATTGATATTGTAACTACACAAACATTAAAACAGCAAAGTACTCAAAAACGTATGCCAATATTTATTAAAAATTTAGAAGTAGAAAGAGTAAAAATATATGGATAAATGTGACTATCAACGACTTTTAAAGATTTTATTCCATTGTGAAGATATTGCAAATTGTATCACTCGTTTTGGTAAAGATTATAATACTTTTGTTAATGATAGGGTTTATTTTAATGCTATCGCAATGAGTGTATAACAAATTGGAGAATTAGCAAATGGATTAAGTGATGAATTTAAAAATGCTACTTCAAATGAAATTCCATGGCGAATGATCAGAGGTATGAGAAATGTTTTAGCTCATGCTTATGGCGAAATTGATGAAGACGCATTATGGGCTACTATAATAAATGATATACCTATTATTCGGAATTTTTGCAATTCTTATTTATTGGTTATTAAATCTGAATCAAATGAAAAAAATTAATTGATAATTAGTTGTTATAATAAATAGAAACATTTTCGAAGGAAATAAATTAAAATCGATTATTTATTAACTTCTATAGATACATTTATATGTTTCATTTAACATACAGATATTATGCAATTGTATGTTAAACGGAACAAATTGTTTAAATATTAAAAGGATGGCCGATAACCATCCTTTATTCATAGTATTTCTCACACCCACAATAATTTTGAGCATAGATATTGTATTTCTTTTTCATTTCTAAGCTTAAATCTATTCCTTTGTTCTTTTTAAAGTTTGAATAAAAATATTTTGTTTTATAATAAGGCTCTAGCATTTCGCCTATTTGATTAATCATTATAGAATTTTTAAGCCTGCCAACAGTTAATGTTGTCGTTATATAATCATAATTATTACTATTAGCGTAATTATAGGAAGTTAAAATTCTATTATAGATACAATCATAGCATTTGTGCTTATGGACCTTTTTTTTATTATATGCTTCAAAGCTTTCTATTTGTTCAACAAATTTAATATTAACATTGAATTCTTTTTTAAAGATTTCAATTAATCTTAATGTTTCATTTTTCCTTTTTTCATATTCACCTAGTGGATAAATATTTGGATTATAGAAAAACACAGTAATTTCAAAATAATCCTTACATTGCATAAAGGCACTTGAAAAACATAAAGCACAGCATGTATGTAATAATAATGTTGGCTTTTTTTCTTTGCCTTTTAATTCTCCAAGTAGCTTTATTTGTCTATTGTAGTAGTCGTTCATAATATAATCATAGCATCGCCAAATGAAAAGAAACGATAGTTATTATTAATTGCATGCTTATAAGCTTCAAAAATAAATTCTTTTGTAGCAATAGCACTAACAAGCATTACTAATGTTGACTTTGGAAGATGGAAATTAGTAATTAAACCATCAATTGATAAAACATCAACTCCAGGATAAATAAATATATCAGTATAGCCACTATCTTCTTTGAAGCATTTATATTTTTGATAAACTGTTTCAAGGGTTCTAAGTGATGTTGTACCAACGGCAATTATTCTCCTTTTTTCACTTTTAGCTTTATTTAGTAATGAAGCTGTTTTTTCATCCATTATATAATATTCTTCATGCATATGATGCTCTAAGACATTTTCTTCTTCAACTGGTCTAAATGTTCCAAGCCCTACATGTAAGGTAACGTCTAAAATACTAACGCCTTTATCTTTTAAGTTATTTAATAATTCATCTGTAAAATGAAGACCAGCTGTTGGAGCAGCGCTACTTCCTTCAACCTTAGCATAAACTGTTTGATATCTATCTTTATCTTTTAGCTTTTCTTTAATGTAAGGTGGTAAAGGCATGCTCCCAAGCTTATCAAGTATTTCATTGAAAATACCATTATAGATAAAATGAATTATACATAAGCCTTCTTCTTTTTTTAAAACAACCTCAGCCTTTAATAATGTTTCATCAAAAATTAATTTTGTTCCATTACTTACCTTTTTAGCACCCTTAATTAAGCATTCCCAATTATCATTTTCAAGCTGCTTTAAAAGAAGTAATTCAATATGAGCTTTAGTTTCTTCCTTATAGCCAAAAAGACGAGCTGGAATAACTTTTGAGTTATTTCTAACTAAAACATCGCCTTTTTTTAATATATCAACTAAGTCATAAAACTTTTTATCTGTAAGCGTATGATTTTTACGATCTAAAACTAATAATTTAGATTCATCTCTTTTTAATAGTGGTGTTTGAGCTATTAATTCCTTTGGTAAATCATAGTCAAAATCACTTAATAAGAGTTGTTGGTTTTCCTTGTCCATATTTATCCATAAACTCCTTTTTAAATTCTAAGAATCTATCCTCTTGGATAGCTTTTCTCATATCTTCTGATAAGCGTAATAAAAATCTTAAATTATGAATTGATAAAAGACGCTTTCCAAGTCCTTCATCACATTTATATAAATGCCTTAAATATGCTTTTGTATAGTTTTTACAAGTATAGCAATCACATTCTTTATCAAGTGGTGATAAATCTTTTTCGTATTTTTTATCACGAATATTTATTTTCCCATAAGTTGTTAAAATTGAACCATGCCTAGCAATACGAGTAGGTAATACACAGTCAAACATATCAACACCACGAAGTACACCCTCAAGTAAATCCTCAGGAGTTCCAACTCCCATTAAATAACGAGGTTTATCTTTAGGTAAATACTTAACAGTATATTCAATCATTTTGTGCATTACATCTTTACTTTCACCAAGTGCTGTTCCACCAATTGAATAGCCATCAAAATCCATTTCAACAGTCTTTGTTGTTGAATATTTTCTTAAGTCCTCATATTCACCACCTTGGCAAATACCAAATAAGGCTTGATATTCATTATTATGAGCTTCTTGTCCTCTTTTCGCCCATCTTAATGTCCTTTCAATTGACTTTTTCATGTAATCATAGGTTGTTGGATATGGAGGACATTCATCAAGTGACATAATAATATCGGCCCCAAGCTTATTTTGAATTTCAATTGATTTTTCAGGTGATAAAAATAAAGGCGAACCATCAAGGTGTGATTTAAACTTTACACCTTCTTCACTAATCTTACGATTTTTTGATAATGAAAACACCTGATATCCTCCAGAATCAGTAAGCATTGGTCTTTTATAGTTCATGAATTTATGTAAGCCACCAGCATAATTAACAATATCCTCACCAGGCCTTAACCAGCAATGATAAGTATTAGCTAAAATAACTTGTGAGTTCATATCATATAATTCTTCAGGAGAAATATATTTTACTGTAGCACATGTGCCAACTGGCATAAACATTGGTGTATAAACATCACCATGTATTGTATGAATAACTCCATATCTAGCACCACAGTTTTTATCTTCATGAAGTAATTCATATGAAAAATATTGACATTTCTTCATTATTATCACATCCCTTGCGTATGTATTTTATCACTTCTTGACCTTTTTAACAATTATATAGAAAAAAAAGTGTTGGTATGGTAATATTTATTATATTAATTATTAGGAGAAACAATATGGAAAGAATTGCTAAATTTGAAAAAGTAAGCTATGAACAATTTTATAAGGATTTTAAAGATACATTTCCTTTATATAGTGATAATGAAATAAAGGATATTTATGACACTATTAAGCTTCCAAAAAGAGCAACAACTGGTTCTGCAGGATATGATTTTTTTAGTCCAATTGATATTACCTTAAAGGAAAATGAAACAATAAAAATTCCAACAGGCATTAGAGTAAAAATTGCTGATGGCTATGTTTTATTAATGTTTCCTCGCTCAGGTCTAGGATTTAAATATCGTTTACAGCTAAATAATACAGTTGGAGTAATTGATTCTGATTACTACAATGCTTTAAATGAAGGCCATATTTTTTGTAAAATGACAAATGATACTAATGAAAATAAAATCGTTGACATAAAAAACGGCCAAGGATTTGTTCAAGGA
>CAKPZU010000101.1 GCA_934215405.1 uncultured Bacilli bacterium
CAGCAATTTGTTGTTGGGTAAGATCATTATCTTCGCGTAATTCCTTTAATAGTTCGTTATATTTTTTCATATTTTTTTTATTAATAAATTATGTTAAAATTATATATAATTCACGAGGTGATATGTTTATGGGCGATGAAAATGTTAAATATTCTCCAATGATAATGCAATATTTAGAAATCAAGAAGAATTATCCTGATACTTTAATTCTTTTTAGGCTTGGAGATTTTTATGAATTATTTTTTGAAGACGCAAAAATTGCTTCAAAGGTTTTAGAACTTGTATTAACTGGTAAGAACGCTGGAGTTGAGGATAAAATTCCAATGTGTGGTGTACCCTACCATGCTATAAATTCATATATTGAAACATTAATTAAAAACGGCTATAAGGTCGGAATTGTTGAGCAGCTTGAAGATCCAGCCTTAAGTAAAAATAAGCTTGTAAAGCGTGATGTAATTCAAATTATCACCCCAGGCACTTTAATAAATATTGGTTTAAAAGAAAAGGATAATAATTATATTGCTTATGTTGATGATTATACTAATTTCTTTACTCTTGCCTATTGTGATTTATCAACAGGTGAATTAAATGTTGTTAATGTTGAGCATGATATTATTTTACTAATTAATGAGTTAAAAGCCTTAGAGGTAAAGGAATTAGTTACAACTGAAGCTTTTAAAAACCTTTATCAAGCTATAATCAGTAAGCATATGAACATCTTTATGACCATTTCTGAAGATGAAGCAATGCCTCTTGAAATATATGAAATTACAAGTAAAATAAAAGACATTAGACAAGCAAATTCAATTTCAAAATTAATTTATTATTTAACTAATACTCAAAAAAGAACAATTGAATATTTAAAAGTTGCTAATGTTGTTAAAAATAGTGAGTTTATGCAGCTTGATAGCAATTCAACTTTAAATCTTGAGCTTACTAGGACTATTAAAAGTGATGATCGCTATGGTTCATTATTTTGGCTTTTAGATAAAAGTAAAACAGCAATGGGAGCTAGACTTTTAAAGAAATTCATTATAAAACCATTATGTAATGTTGATGAAATAAATGAAAGATTAGATATTGTTGAAATATTATCAAACAACTATTTAGTAAGACAAGAATTAATAAATCAATTAGATGAGGTTTATGACTTAGAAAGATTAATTGCTAAAATATCCTATGGGAATGCTAATGCTCGTGATTTATTGCAATTAAAAAAATCATTTGTTGTAATGCCTGATATCAAAGAATCTTTAAATAAAATAAATTTATCTTCCTTAGCTAATAAAATCAATTGCTTAAGTGAAATGACAAATAAGCTTGAAAGCGCCATAGTTGAAAATCCTCCACTTAGTGTTAAAGAGGGTGGAATGATAAAGGATAACTATGATTCACAGCTTGATGATTTAAAATTTGCCTCTAAGGATGGTAAAAATTATATTGCTAATCTTGAAAATAGTGAAAGAGAAAAAACAGGAATTAAAAACTTAAAAATAGGCTTTAATAAGGTGTTTGGCTATTATATTGAAGTTACCAATTCCTTCTTACCTTTAATTAAGGATGAATATAATTATATTAGAAAGCAAACAACAACAAATTCTGAAAGATTTATAACTCCAGAATTAAAAGAAAAAGAAAAATTCATTCTATCAGCTGACGATAAAATCGTGGCTTTAGAATACGAATTATTTAATGATTTAAGAAATTATATCAAAACATTAACAAAGCAAATTCAAGAGGTAGCTGATGTTATTTCATTTATTGATGTTATGGTTTCTTTTGCTGAAGTATCATCTTTAAATCATTATGTTCGTCCAACATTTAATACTAATAATACCTTAGAAGTTAAAAATGGTCGTCATCCTGTAATGGAAGCCATCAACAAATTAAATACTTATGTACCAAATGATGTAACAATTAATGATAATGAGCATTTTATTTTAATATCAGGTCCTAATATGGGTGGTAAATCAACATTTATGAAGCAGGTTGCATTAGCTTCAATTATGGCGCAAATGGGCTGCTTTGTGGCAGCAGATAGTGCTTGCCTTCCTATATTTGATGGCATATTTACTCGTATTGGTGCTAGTGATGATTTAATTTCTGGCCAATCAACATTTATGATTGAAATGAATGAGGTTAATTATGCTTTACAACATAGTAGTGAGCACTCACTTATTTTATTTGATGAGGTTGGTCGTGGTACTGCAACATTTGATGGTATGGCATTAGCTCAAGCTATAATTGAATACATTTGTGATAAAAAGAAGTCTATCACTTTATTTTCAACGCACTACCATGAATTAACATCCCTAGCAAATAGCATTAAAGGATTAGTTAATTTACATGCTGCTGTTGTTGAAAATGATGATGATGTTACATTTTTATATAAAATGGTTTTAGGCGCTACTAATAAATCATATGGTATTAATGTTGCTCGTCTAGCTCATTTACCTGATGAATTATTAAAAAGAGCTAAAGAAATTCTAGAAGTAAAAGAAAGTAATGGCAACGTTATTGTTAATACTAATCCAATAAAGACAAAAGAGGTTATTAAAGAGCCTGAATATGTAAATGATTTAAAGAAAATAAATCCATTAGAAATGACGCCACTTGAAGCATTAACTTATTTATTTGAACTAAAACGAAAGGTTGATGGAGGAAGTAAATAATGAATAGAATTAATATATTAGATGCTTCTCTTGCTGATAAAATAGCTGCCGGAGAGGTTGTTGAACGACCAGGGTCAGTTGTTAAAGAATTAGTTGAAAATTCAATAGATGCTAAAGCAAGTAAAATAGATATTTTCTTAGTTGATGGTGGAAGAACATCTATTGAAATTAAAGATAATGGCGTTGGTATGTCAAGAGACGACGCTATTTTGTCTATTAAGCGACATGCAACTAGTAAAATTCATTTTGACCAAGATTTATTTGCTATTAAAACAATGGGCTTTCGTGGTGAAGCTTTAAGTGCAATTTCTTCAGTTAGTAAATTTACCTTAAAAACTAAAGAAGCGGATAGTCAAGTTGGAACAATGCTATATTGCTTGAATTCAAATGTTATTGAAATTAGTCCTTGTGCTATGAATAAAGGTACTGATATTGTCGTTGAAGAATTATTTTATAATACCCCAGCTAGATTAAAATACTTAAAATCAGATAAAAGTGAGCTTTCATTTATCATTGATGTTGTTAATAAATTAGCACTTGCTAATCCAAATATTTCTTTTTCATTAACTAGCAATGGTAAGTTAATTTTTAAAACATCTGGTAGAAATGATATTATTGAAATTATTTCTGAAATATATGGTTTGGGAATTGCTAAAAATATGATTTATTTTGAAAAAGAAAATAACGATTTCAAGATTTATGGCTATACAAGTAATATAAAAATTTCTAAATCAAATCGTTATTCTATAAATACATTTGTTAATAAAAGAAGCGTAAGAAATAAAATATTGTCTGATTGTGTAATTGAAGGCTATCATGAATTTTTATTTGAAAATAGATATCCTTATACTGTTTTATATATTGAAACTGATTCGACATTACTTGATGTTAATGTTCATCCAACAAAGCAAGAAATAAGGATTTCTAAGGAAAGTGAATTAAAGGAACTTATTAAAGATACTATTAATAATGCTTTAAAAAATGCAAATCTTATAATTAATCAAGAAATTAAAAGTAATAAAACTCCTCAAGAAGCAAATAAAGAAGTTTTTTCTCCTATTAATAATAATTTTTTCAATGAAGAAGTTAATATTGTAAGTGATGAAGAAACACCTTATCAGCCAACTAAAATAGTTCAAGAAACTATTAAATTTGATGAAGAAGTGGAAAATCACTTTGAATATGAAATAATCGGTCAAATTCATGGAACATATATAATTGCTCAAAATAAAGATGGTTTTATTTTAGTTGATCAGCATGCTGCTCAAGAAAGAGTAAGATATGAAAAATATCAAAAATTATTTAATGAGCCAAGTAATAATGTTGATTTACTAGTACCTTTAGTAATCGATTTTTCAAATTCTGATTTTGAAATAATTAATGAATATTTGCCTTTGCTTTTATCATTACATATAAATGCTGAACCATTTGGAAATAATTCTATAAAGATAACTACTATTCCTTATTATTTTAATAGAGTTGATTTGAAGGTTTATATTGATGATGTTATAAGTCAAATATTAAACAATAAAAAAATTGATAAAAACTTATTAACTGATTATGCTATTGCTACTGCTGCATGCAAAGCATCGTTAAAAGGTAACACTTTTTTAACAACTCATGAAATGGAAATAATTATTAAAGATTTATTTAAATGCAAGGATCCATATACTTGTCCACATGGTAGGCCTACAATGATTAAATATACTAAATATGAATTAGAAAAATTCTTTAAAAGGGCGTAATATGAAAAAAATAATTGTAATAGTTGGACAAACTGCAGTTGGAAAAACTGCTATTTCCATTAAGCTTGCTAAAAAAATAGATGGTGAAATAATAAATGGTGATGCCTTACAGGTTTATAAGGGCTTAAATATTGTAACTGATAAAATTAAAAAAGAGGAAAAGCAAGGAGTAGTTCATCATCTTCTTGACTTTAAGGATGTAAATGAAAATTATAGCGTACAAGAATACCAAAAAAATATTCGTCAAGTTATTGATTTAGTTTTAAGCAAAAATAAAGTACCTATAATTGTTGGTGGCAGTGGCCTTTACATTAAAGCTGCTTTATATGATTATAACTTTGAAGAGCAACAAGCCACTAACATTGATATTGAAAAGGAATATCAAGATTATACAAATCAACAGCTACACGATTATTTAACTACCATTGATCCACTATCAGCTAAAGAAATTCACGTAAATAATAGACGTAGAATTTTAAGAGCAATAGCCATATATAAAGAAAGTGGAAAAACAAAATCTGAAATAATTGCTACGCAAGAGCATAAAATGCTTTATGATTGCTTACTTATTGGTTTAACCTTACCAAAAGAAATCTTAAACGAAAGAATCGATAAAAGAATTGATATGATGTTTGATGAAGGATTAATTGCTGAAATTAAAAGCTGTCCTTACAAGACAACCGCTACAAAAGCCATTGGCTTTAAAGAAGTAAGAAGCTATTTAAACAATGAAATTACTTTAGACGAAGCTAAAGAATTAATGAAAATTCATACTCATCAATATGCAAAAAGGCAAAATACTTGGTTTAAAAATCAATTTGATGTTAATTGGATAAATAATGATGAAAATGCTTTAGATAAAATAATTGAACTATATAATAAATAACAAAAGCCTCCTATCTAATATTCACTTAGAATTAGCGGAGGCCTTATTTATTATTTTTACTAAATACTATATTTACTTTATCATCATTCATATCTAAAATATAAAACTTATAAGGAAAACTATTTGCATATTCATTTTGTATAGAACTGTTTTTAGTAAATAAATAATTCTCATTATCATCTTTAATTAAACGAATTAAATTTTGGGGATTAGTAAAGCTAATAGCATCGTTATTAAAGAATACATCATATTTATTATATGTAGGATAATACATTAATGAAGCATTAATTTTATAAAGTAGTATTCCATTATTTGAAAAATATCCACCATATTTTTTATTTAAATCTGTATTTGTGTAATACATCATTAAATAATACTCTTGATAAATCCCTAATGTTTCATCAAAATCATTAGCAATTATTAAGGAATCACCACTTTTTGTAAAACTATTAAGAGTCAAAGATGTAGTGTTATTACTTACTAATAGCTTTGTATTATCAATCCAACCATAATTCATTTTAGTATATGGATTATGATCTCCTAAAATTGAATCCATTATATCTAAACCATCTAAGCATTTTTCAAAGTTCTTGTCATATGTTGTGTCATAATAATCAATCGCTCCTAAGGCATGACCAAATTCATGGATATATGTATAAAGATTAGTTTCATCCCCATTATAATATCCATTTTCTGTTTCCTTTAAAAAATCATAGCCCATCCATAAATATGTGAGCATTGATACGTCATCATATTTATATAATTTATTAGTTTTATTATTTAAATAGTAATTATAATAGCAAAATGCCCAATACATATTGCTTGAAGATGAACTAACATATCTAGTAGCATTTAATGTATCAATACATACTACAGCATCAATAAAGCCATTGTTATCACTATCATATTTTGATAAATCAATTCCTTCATTATGTATTTGATTTAATATTTCATTAATGACTATTTGTTCACCATTTTTTAATGTTGAATCATGATATTTAAATGTTGAGCCTTCGCCATTAGTATAATATGAGCTATCATTTTTGGGACTATACCATTTATCTAATACATCAAAGTTAATATTTAGCTTTCCATAGCTAGATTCATTATAGTATGAGCTTACTGATTTTTCACCATTAAATGCTTCTTTTATTTTTGCAATTTTGAAACCTCTAGTGCTAGCTTTTACATCATTAAATTCAATAGGGATTACTAAAATATTCAAATTTCCAATTGTAGGACAAGAATCGATAAAACTTAATTGATCTGTTGATTTCTTTATATATTTTGATTTTGTTAAGTCAACATTATATGTAATATCTGTACAATTTGGTAAGCCCATTCCTTTATTAGTAATTAAATTATCCATAATATTTTCGTCATTATTTAAGTAAACATTAATATTTAATTTATTAACTGGCTTAAGTAAATTTAAAAAGTCCTTTGTATATTCCACTTCAATATACGAAGTATCACAAGAAAAATAGTAATAATAAGTATTTTGCTTATTATACGAATATTGATAATTTATTGTTTTATTTTTATATAAAGAGTTTAGATAATTAGTAAATGACAATTGTGTTATATTACTGTTTACATAGCATTTTATATAATGCTCATTTTCATATTGTGACACATCAATTGAAAAATCATAATTTTCAAGTGCATTAATATAAAAATCATAATTAGATAACAAATATTCATTCAATTTACTAAAGGAAGTAATACTTGCAATTTCATTTTTATTTCTTTTTACTTCAACAACTAAAGTATTATTATTAAAATTCATATTTATAGAGTTATTATTTGAATAAAATTTGACATTATTATTTTCTTTTTTATAGCCACTATAAATATTTGAGCATTTTGAAATGTATTTATCATATTGGCTCTTATTTATGTCATAAACATGATAAATATATGATTTGTTTTTTTTAAACTCAAGTAAATAATTATGATTTTCATTAAAATTAATCTCAAAATTAAAATCATCTAGCATCATTTGCTTTTCGTTTCTTGAAAAAGAACTTGCAGAATTAACAATATTACAATCATTTTTGTAAAACAATTCAATGTAATCAACTGTAATTTCATCAATAGAAGAAATTATAAATGATGAATTAGTATTTGTAAAACTATAGATGTATTTTGTAATATCATTTGTTTTTTTTATATTTCCATTAATTAAGTTTGAGTTTTCTCTTACTTGTAAATCGTAATTTTCATCATTTGAATAAATAACAATTTTATCTAAAAAAGGAATAGAAGAAGACTTAAAAAAGCTACTTGTGTTAAATACTAATTGATCACAATTATTTATAGTTATATTTTCTTTTTCTATTCCACTTAAATATTCAATATTAGAAGAGTCAATAATAATACTTTTTGTTTGATTAAAATTATTAGTAAGATTATTATTATTTTTATTAAATAAATTACAACTAGTAAGAATACAAATTAAATAAATAGATATAAAAATTAATATTCTTTGCTTTATTAATTGTAAATTATTGTTCATTGCTTGCAGTTTCTTCTACTTCTTCAGTATTTTCTTTTTCAACTTTAGTTTTAATATTTTCTTTTACTTTTTCAGCTTCAGCTCTAACTCTATTAATAACCTTTATGATACAAAATAGAACAAAAGCAATTAATAAGAAATTCAAAATTGCAGTAATTAAGTTAGAAAAACCTAATACAGTTGCTTCTTTTACAACAACGGTTTCACCATTAACAGTTTCAGTTGTTGCTGGAATTAAAACTATATCA
>CAKPZU010000102.1 GCA_934215405.1 uncultured Bacilli bacterium
GCCTCCAACCCTATAATCATTTAAAGTTATTTCCTTTACCTCATTTATGTCTTTTCTTTCATTAATAAATTGCATTGTTGTATTAAAGAAAATTGTTGTAATTAAAGCTTTATCCTTTTGTTTTTTTTGCTTATTTAATAATTCATTAAAGCCTTTTATTGTTTCGTTTTCTAACCCTGACATTGAACCACTTTTATCAATAATAAATACTAATTCTGTAATTTTCATATTCTTTCCTCCTATTTACATTTATAATTATAAATAGCAAAGCAAAGAAAAAGGTCGCTTTGAAGGCGACTTTTAAATATTAAGTAAAGGCATATCTAGTTTATATAATGTTTCATTTAATATTAAAACATCATATTCCTTATTTAATAAAAAATATCTAAATACTAAATCTCTTTTAATTGAAAATGATAATGTATAGCCAGCTTTTTCTAATAAGCTAATTGCTTCATTTAAAGAAAGCTTTAAACCTAAACATATTTTAATTGCCGTATCCTTATCAGGATGATAAAAGATATCCTTTCTTATTTTTGAAAATGTTTGTTTTGAAATAAAGGCTCTTTTATAAACTTCAGCATCATTATAATTGTTTTTATCAATTAATTTAAATACTTCCTCTTGAAAGGTTGAAGTATCAATATTATATTCACTATCTAAGCATATACATTCTTTAGCTTTTAAGCTTCTAAAAATTTGACATTTTTCAGGAACATAATTTTTTTCAATATAAGCATTTATTAAACTTAAATCAAAGCTCATTTATTATCTCCACAATATTTACATTCCCAAATCTTTTTAGATTCATTAAAGCTCATTTTAGCTCCACAATTTGGGCATTTTTTAAAAGCCTCATTTTTCATATTAACATTTGTATTAACCGTTAAAATGTTATTATCAAATAAATATCCTTCAATGTAACGATTCTTAATAGAAACAGAAATATTTCCTATAACATCATTTTTTTCCATTGCTAACTGCTTTGCAATATCATCAACGCTTAAGATATTATCCATAACTATACAACTAACAACCTCTTTTGTCCTTTTTGTGTTTCCAAAGCTTATCCAAGAAAGTGGAGTAGCATAAAAACCAAAGCCTACACAGACAATTCCTATCCACATTAATAATTTATTAGATGAAGCAAAAACAATTATTAGAGGAATTCCTCCTACAAATAAAATGGAAATCAATAAAGCTATGATTAATTTAATAGTTAATTTATTATTTATTTTTTTCATATTATCACCAATTAATATTATAAAATTAAATTTAATAAAATGATAGATAGAAAATATAAAAGTGCTCATTTTTTTCGGGCACTTTGAATTATTTTATTTAATTAATGAATTTTTACAATTATTTGTAGCTAAGAATTCATCCATATTCTTTAATGATGTTTCAATCATATCAATTAAGGCTTTATCTGTTGATGAAGCAACATGTGGTGTTACTAAAACACGTGGATATAAATCAATAAGCTTTTGATGAACTTCATTATCCATATGATGTGGATCAAATTCTTTAAAGAATAATGATTTTTCATTATCAATAACATCAATTGCTAGTCCTGCTAAATGGTTGTTTGAAACAGCATTTAAAGCAGCCTTTAAATCTAAAATTTCACCACGAGCAACGTTAACTATGATTGAATTATCCTTCATATTATTAATGAATTCTTCATTAATGAAATTATCATTTTGTCCTTTAATATAAGCTAAATGGACTAAAATAATATCACATTTTTTAATAAACTCATCTAAAGGTAAAAATGTTAATACTTCTTTTGCTTTATCTGATTGATAAATATCATAGCCATAAACTGTTGCTCCTAAGCCCTTAAATAAGCTAGCAGTAGTAGTACCAATTCTTCCACATCCTAAAATACCAACGTTACAGCCTCTAACCTCTCTTGAAAACATTTGATTAGTAACCTTAAAGTTTCCATTATGAGTGTTATTTACCATATATGCTGTATTCCTTAAAAGCATCATTGCTAAAGTTAAAGCAAGCTCACTAATAGCATTTGGTGAATAGCCAGGAACATATGCAGTTTTAATATTAAAATCTTTACAAGCTTCAATATCTACGTGATTAAAGCCAGCAGTTCTTGTTAAATAATATTTTAATCCATGATTTGCTAAATCTTCCATAGCCTTATAGCTTACAACACAATTTCCTCTAACCATAACAGCTTCATAGCCTAAAGCATCCTTATAATTTTCAGTATTTAAAAATTGAGGAAATAATGTTAATTTATAATCATATTTTTCTTCTAATTCTTTAAAGTAAGGAATTTCATAATCTCTTACTCCAAAACAAGCAATTTCCATTTTCATTTTACAAACCCTCCTTATTTAGGCAAAAATAGCAGAATTTTGAATAATAGTTAATAAAATAATATAAACTGGAATGAATAAAACAGATAAGAATGTTCCAATTAATGAACAGCTTGAGGCAAAGGTTGCCTCCTTATTAGCATTAATGCAATAAGTAATAGCTACTGTTGCTGGTGGTGTTGCCCACATTAATGTTGTAGCTGCAACTGTGAAAAAAGAAATATTAAATCCCGGAATTAAATTAAGTAATAATAAGAATACAAAATTTAATACTGGGGCAACAATTAGCTTAATAAATGAATAAATCCAAACTGTTTTATCACTAGCTGCTTCTTTAAATGAAACCTTACCTAATGTACAACCAATTGCAATCCAAACAAGTGGTGATGATAAGCCACCTAATGTATTCATTGTTTGATAAAGTGGTGGAAGTGATACCTTAATATTCCAAAAGGCACCTGTTACCTTATTTACTGTAACAACATACCATTTTGTAGTATCTGTAGTATAGCCAACTAATTGTAAGCTCCATAAAATAAAGCCTAAAAATGTAGCAATAATAACTGGGTTTACGAAAATCTTTTTTAAGATTTCACTAGTTTTAGGCTTTGTTTGATTTTCATTATTACTTTGACAAATTGCATAATATGCATATGAGTATAAAAACACACGATAAGCCACATTAAACATACTTGAATCATTAAAAGCATCTGCAAATACTGCTTGAATTAATGGTTGACCAAAGAATGTTGTAGAACCAAAAACAAATAAAATCTCCATAACCTTTCTTTTAGTTTTATCCTTAACCCACATAAAGATAAATCTTGCCAAGAAAATAAATACTATATAGATAAAAAATCCATATACAAATGAGATCAAACAACTTTGGAATGTTTCTTTAGAAATACTAGTCATGAATGATGAAAATGCTAAGCATGGTAAGCATACACTCATTACAAGCTTTGTTAAAATCTTGCCAGTATTTTCAGGTAATAATTTTAGCTTTGTTAAGGCAAAGCCTAAAAGAATAATACTAACACTTTTAAAAACAGCAATCCATAAGCTCATTGAACTTAAAGCACTGATAACATTATCCATTACTGATGATAAAAATAAGCTATACATGATCATTTTCTCCTTTACGCCATAAAATATAGTAACTTGCTATTTTATCTGCAACTTTATTTTATCTGATATTTAAAATTTTATACATTTTTTAAGCAATTGTGCAGTAATTTTCCTCAATTAGGTAATTAAAAATGATTCAATAATATGGTATAATTAGTTAGAAAAAAGGATGTGAAATTATGGTTGTTGTGTATGGTGAAATTCTAGTTGATATGGTTAAAGAAAAATGGAATAATTCCTTTAATTATTTTATTGGTGGAGCTCCTTTTAATGTTAGCTATTCAATTAGTAAAGTTAATAAAAATGTTTTGTTTGTTGGAAATGTTGGCAATGATTTACTTGGAAAATTTTTAAAGGATGAAGTTAAAAACTATAATTTAGATAACTCATATGTTTATATAGATAATAATCATAATACTACACAAGCTTTTGTTATAAATGATGAAAATGGCGAAAGAAATTTTTGCTTTGCTAGAAAGTTTTGTGCTGATTATTATATTCCTGCTTCTTCTTTATCATTAATAAATAAAGCTAATATTATTCATTTAGGGTCTTTGATGCTTTCAACAAAAGCAGGCTTAAGTTTTGCAAATAAAGTAATAAATAAAGCAAAAGATGAAAATAAAATAATAAGCTTTGATATTAACTATCGTGATGATATTTATAATAGCAAGGAAGAAGCTATTAAGATATATAAAAATATTTATAAAAAATGCGATATTATTAAAATTTCAAATGACGAGCTTGAGCTATTAACAAATAAATCTGATTTACTAGAAGCCTTAAAAGATTTTACTAATAATAATCAAAAGGTATTTGTAACATTAGGTAAGGACGGCTCATTATTATATTTTAATAATAAAGTAATTAAAGCAAGTACTATTAAAGTAAATCCTATTGATACTACAGGAGCAGGAGATGCCTTTTATGGAACAATACTTGGATTTATCGATAAATATGGCTATGACTTATTCTTTAATGATGAAGAATTAATTAAAGAATGCTTAAAAAAAGCCAATGTTCAAGGGGCAATGGCTACTTTAAAAAAAGGTGCAATAAGTGGCGTAGTTGAAGAAGAAATGTTAGAAAAAGAAAGCATGAATTCTTAAGTGAATCCATGCTCTTTTAATAAATAGAGTTTAAATTGTAATAGGTGTAATTTAATTTACACTTTTTATTTGCACTTACTGAAACATTAAGTTTATTTCCCATAAATGTATTAAATGTTCCAACATTTCTACCATCATTAATAATTAATTCTATTGATGATCTATCAACATACATTAAAATACTAATTTTATTGTTAATTGGTGAAACATTACAAGGATAAGTAGTTGTAAAGAAGTAATTAACTGAATTCTTTTGATTTTTTCTATCAACAATTAAGCATTGATTAGTAAAATCATAGCTAATTAATATTTTAGAATCATTACTATCATTTAATTCTATTTCAAATGATTGCTTATCACTAACATCAAATTCTAAATTAAGTTTGAAAGTATTAGCTACATCTAATATTTTTTCTTTTTCGTTTATAACTATGCTTTTTGTTATTTTACTATTTTCATCATTTAAATATAAATAATTATCAACTGGCTTACTAATTAGCTTTATTTCATCATTTTCCTTTATTAAGCTATATTTGTAGGCAAGAGTCATAGCTCCAGCAAATGATTTAGTTAATCTTTTACTATCATGAGCATATTGCCAATTGTTCATCCAAGAAATACTAATAACTTCATCACTATTATTAAATGATTGTGTAGCATATGAATCAGGGCCAAAGTTTATTTCCTTAAAGCTATGCTTCCTATTAATTACAAAGTGAATTTTATCATTAATTTTTATTAAATTACCAATTAAATATGATCTGCCACCTAAGCTTAAAACATAGTATTTTTCATTACTATTTATAACATCAAGTAAAAACAAATCAGGACATTCAGTGTCAATTGAAGCATCAACAGATTCAAGAGTCCAATCAATTAAATTAGTTGAACTATAAATCCTTAATTTACCACCACAAACTAACATAATATAGCAATTGAATTTGCTAACATATAGCACCTTTGGATCTCTAAAATCTCTATTATTAAAAGGATCATCTTTAAATGTAATAATAGGATTTCCATTATTATATTTAATCCATGTGCTTCCATCATCCTTAGAATAAGCTAAGCATTGCTCTTGCTGTAGTTTATTATTATCGTTATTTTTACGAGTATAGTAAGCAATTAAGCCACCATTTTCATCATCAAAAAGCTTTGAGCAATTTGTTTTATCATGAATACATGTTCCTGACCAAATTGCATATTCATTAGTTGCTAAAATTGCTGGATTTAATATTTCAAAATGGATTAAGTCTTTACTTATGGCATGGCCCCAAGACATTTTATTTCCATCGCCTTCAATATCATGAGGTGTGTTTTGATAAAACAAATGATAAACACCTTTATAATATATCATACCATTTGGGTCATTAATCCAGCCATCCTTATCAGAAAAATGAAATTGTGGACGATATAATTCATTAAGACTCATAATTGATTCCCACTAAAATCATCTGATACTTTATTAGTACCATTCCATGTGCCTTTTTCAATATGACCATCTTTATAATACATAGTACCTTCTCCCATTATCCAGCCACCATTATCCATTGAAAATTGACCAACAAACATCAATTCGGGAATATTCATATCATTAACAGGCCAATATTGTGTTCCGTATCCATGGCGAACATTATTAGACCATTCTCCTTCATAGTAATCTCCAGCTGGCCAATGCATAGTTCCCCAACCACTCATTAAGCCATTATTATCGAATTCACCAAAATAAATACAATATCTATCTTTAATAGCTCCATCAATTGCAGCACCAGCTTGTAAGAAATATTTAGTACCATAGGTAAATGTGCCATTTTTCCATTCGCCATAAAAATAATCACCAACTGGCCAATACATATAGCCTACCCCATGCATTAAGCCATCTTTCATTTTACCAATGTAAGTACAGCCAGAGTCCCATTCAAAGCGACCATTTCCTTCAGGAATTCCATTAACAAAGTCACCATAATAAACACTGCCAGTAGCATAATACATTATTCCACTTCCTTGAGGAATATCATTTTCATCAACAAAGCCAGCATATGTGTCTCCAGTATCTTCAAATTCGATTTCTTTATAATAATAACCATTTTCAAGAGGCTCTTTTTCTGCTTCAGTTGATTCCTCATTTGATGGTTGGCTTACAGATGATACATTATTATTGCACGACATAAGCATCATAGTAGCTGATAATAAAACAAATAATTTTTTAAATTTTTTCATAATCTTCTCCTTATAATTCATCCTTAATTAACTTTATAAATTGTTCATAGCCTTTTTTATTCATATGCACCCTATCAGATATAAAATAAGTGCTTAAATCATCAATAGTTTCAGTTTCGTTTTTATAAAAGTTTTTAGCATTATCTAAAAGCTTAATATTGTTTTTATTACAATATTCCTTTAAGAGCTTATTATATTGTATTTCAACATTTAAGTATCTACTAAATTCAGGTGAAGGCTCAACACTCATTAAATAAATCATACTATTAGGTAATTCCTTCTTTAATAAATTAACTAATTCACTTGCATAGTTTATAACCTCATTTACTGTTAATCCCATATGTAAATCGTTAAAGCCTAAATGTAAAAATATCTTTTCTGGCTTATATGGAATTATTAAATGTTTTGCATAATTAAGCCATTGATAATATGTTGTTGCCCCTATTCCTGTATCAATAATATCATAGCTATGAGGAAATTCTTCCTCAAAATTAACAATATTATAGCTTGCATGCATCATATCAGTATAAGAATCGCCACAAACAACAGCTTTATGAGTTATACTTTGACTATAATATCTATTAATATAATTATTAACATATGGTTGATTAAAGATGTATTCACTTTCCATTTCTTTACTAAAGCCATCTAATAATTCATAATCATTCTTACTATATTTTCCAACCATTGATAAGCCATACCACTTACCCTTTTGGTAGTATTTTGGTTTATTAGTTTCTATATCAACATAATACATAATACCATCACCATACATCCAACCACTAATACTATAATCAAATTCACCGACATATTTATATAATCTAGTATTGCTATCCCCACCAGCTACGCTTCCTAAAAAATAGCATGTTTGAAAATCCATTTCACCATAGCCTTTTCTAAAATAGCCACCATTTGTATAAATCATATTTCCAGTATAAGTAGAGTGATCGTCATATTTAATGCTTCCATTACCTTCTTGATTATCATAAAATGAGCTTTCATTTTTCATTTTTCCAGTAAAGTAATGCATACCTACAGCATTTGTTTCATAACTATTAAAGTATAATGTACCTATTTTATCTATGTTACTACCTTTTTCAAAAGCGCCTTTATATGTTC
>CAKPZU010000103.1 GCA_934215405.1 uncultured Bacilli bacterium
ATATAGAGGTTTGAATAAAATGCATTCATACTAATTGAACGTGTTTTAGGAAGAACTTTATATGCTTTGTCCTTTTTTCCATATGGGTAAACTCTTAACTCTTTTAGATTTTTTGAATATATTACGCCATCAATTGCTTCAATAAATTCACTTTCTCCATCAATATAAAATCCTTCCATATTTTCACATTTATAAAAAGCAAACTTAGAGACATATACTATTGATTTTGGTAATGTTATTTTTGTTAATGATTTACATTCTAAAAATGAATTATCCTCTATTTTTTTTAGTGTAGAAGGGAAACTAATTTCTTTTAAATTTTTACAAGAACTAAAAACGCCTGGATTTATTTTCTCTAATTTCGAATTTGGAGAAAAAATTACTTTTTCAATAAAATAACAATCTCTAAAAGCATTATCACAAATTTCAGTAATTGAGTCAGGTATAACTAAAGTTATTAATTTGTCAATTCTATATTTAAAATATGAAAGCGCATCTTTTCCAATTCTTTTGATTGTTTCACCATTTATTGAAGAAGGGATGATAATTTGATTATTTTCTATTAGTGTAATATTTTTAATTTTAAAGAGCGAACCGTTATTATAACTATAATCACGTTCTAAATCTATATATTCACTACTACTTTCTTCAATATCTTCACTTGATGACGATGATATGGATACATCGCTATTTCCATGTTTACATGACATAGAAGATAGAATCAAGAAAATTACTGCACAAATTTTTTTTAATTGCATATATGTTCCTCTCTATTCTATTAAGAAAATTATATATTAGTATTATTTTATTTACAACAAAATTTTATTTATGAAACTGCCTCATCTTTATTATAAAAGACTAATGTTCCATTCATAAATGCTTCAATATCTTCATCAACAAGCACAATAATACCATTTGGTAAAATATAACTACCATTACGTGTTACAAATTTGATTGATTTTGTATTTTCAGTAATTATTAATTCCATATCTGCAGGTCCGCCACATAAAATGCATTTTTTACTATTTGAGCTACGAACTACATAATGTTCGTAAACTTCATTACCACAATAGCAATTTGCAAAGTGTGAATTTATAGTTGCCCATGTGTACACATTTTTATGCATATGATAGCCTTTTTCTTGTGATGATGTAATTGTAACTTTTAAATTATTGTTTTGCCAATCATCACTTGCAAAACCTCTAGCTGAATACATTATATAAAATCCATTGTCATTAGTTAAATCAGATAAATTTATAGTAAATTCAAATGAGTAAGTTTTTGGTGTAGTATCAGTTTTATTGCGACCATGTTCTATTTCAGTTTCATAATTTGCATTTGTCAAAGAATAATCAAACGTTAATGAAGTATATTCCTTTCTTGAAAATTGTATAGTGTTAGTTTCTATTTCTAATTGTACATTACTTATATTATCTAACGTTGAGTAACCTTGAAATAGTTCTTTACTACTACTTGCTAAGACATTTTTTAAATCAATTTTTACTGCGAATAACGACAGCATTGAAAATAATAATACAATCGATTTTTTCCTTTTCATTTTTTTCTCCTAACTTTTATAATTGATATTTTTATTTATTTAGTAAAATTAATCAAGTTTCATTTAGAAACATAGCACTTTTAGCAACTCTACTAATAGTAGATAATGTTTTTTTACAAAAAATAATAATGTTAATGTTCTATTAAGTGTAAATAAAAAGACGATTAAATCGCCCTTTTTACACATTTATTTTATGAATTTTTTTATTTTTATTATTGTCAATGACTATTATTTCTTTAAATCCTTCATCTTTAGAAGGAGGAATTATTCGATCATTATATCCACTAATAATATTTACTGGTAGATATCTTTCGCTTGGATTTTGATTTCTTTTTTCAACTCGATTAATACATTTATCCACATCAGTTATAAAATAATAAGCAATTTTTTCATAGTTATTAGCACCTAGTTTATTTATTTTATCAAAAAATAGTTTTCTAACAGCAGGGGTTATGTTAGTAGCATCAAATATTAAGCTTTTATTAGAATTTAATATGTCAGCACATTGCTTATAAATTATTGGCCAAATATCGATTTCCTTAACATTTGGATTATTATCTCTAACTTTATCAGAAGCCACTAAAATAGCATCCTTATATTTATTAATTAAAACCTCTTTACAATATGTTGATTTACCACTTCCTGGAATGCCAATTAGCATATGAACTATTTTCATAAAATTTTCTCCATTTTAATAACATTTAGCTTCTCATCAAATTCATAGTAATAATTTGTTGCTATTACTTTAACAATTCCATCAACTATTTTAAAAGCATCTATTTGATAGCCCTTATTAATTAACTTGTTTTTAATCTTTAAAGCTTTTTCATCATAAACCTTACAATCCTTATTATCAATGTTAGCCAATAAAGGATGATTTATTAATTTTGATAATACTTTAATGCCTTCAATTTCTTTTTCATTTTCGGCAAATGTTGCTCCTAAATCTAAATATATTTTAGCAGCAATAAATGTGGTTGTTTGTGTTGAAATAAAAGCTTCATTGTAGCCTAGCTCTTTTAAATGCTTTAAGGCATAAGTAATTAAGGGCTTAGCTAAATGCATTCCTTGATATTCTTTTTTAATAGCAACCCAATGTAAATAGCCTTCGTTTTTATTATTTGTCACAGTATTATAATAGCTAGTTGCTGTGCCAATTTTCTCATTTTTATCATTTACTAAGAAAATTAAACGATTATATAAATCTTTTTTATTTTTTAAATAGTATTCATTCCAAGCCTTTATTCCTTCTTCATCATTAATAAATTCTTGGGCTGATTTTTCAATTTCTAACCAATATTTTTCATCGCCATCTTTATAGAATTCAAAATGAAAATTATTAGGTAATGGATATTCTTTTATATCATTTAAAGATATTTTTAATAATAAATGATGAAAAGCAATTGTATTATCTAGTGTCAACATTCTTTATTTCCTCTTTACTATCTTTATTTATAAGATATCCTTTTTCATTATTACAATTTATTATACCTTTTATTTCATCATCAATAAATAATAAGGCAGTATTATCCTCAAGCGCTAAGCCATTAAAATTTGATTCACTAACAAATAAGTCAAATGATTTTCTTTCTTCTTCATTATAATGAGGACAAAAGCAATATGGTATAAAATCTAAGCATTTAACTAATGTTAAGCTAGCATTTTTATCTGTTGAACGATTACTGTCTGAATAGCCATTAGTAAAATAAGCCATAGCTCCAGCTGATATTCCTGTTAAAATAATACCATTATCATAGGCCATTTTTAAATATTCATTAACGTGAGTTCTTTTAAAAATTCTCATCATTTTCGCAGTGTTACCACCACCAATATAAATAATATTTGCACTAAATATTAAGCTTCTAATTAAATTATCATTATTTGTTTTTGATAAGTATAATGTTTTAACCTCACAATTTAAGCTTTCATAATAAGAAGTAAAATTGTTAACATATTCACTATAATCATTACTAGCAATAGGAATAAATAAAACCTTAGGCTTATTTACATTTGCAAGACTTATTATATATTCATCTATTTTCTTTGTGGTTTTATTTAAAATATTTCCACCACCAATTGGAATAATTACTTTCATAGTATCATAGAAAAAAGCACCTTAAGTGCTTTTAATCAATTTTTAAAAATTCAATGTATGCTAAATATGCTTCATATACATCTGCCTTTGAAACAATTTCCATTGGTGAGTGCATATTTAATACAGCAATACCAGCATCAATTACATACATATTATAATTACCTAAAATATAAGCAATTGTTCCGCCACCACCTTGGTCAACTTTACCAAGTTCGGCTGTTTGGAAGCCAATATTAGCATCATCAAAGCTCTTTCTAATTTGAGCAATAAATTCAGGCATAGCATCATTACAGCCACCCTTTCCACGTGAGCCTGTATATTTATTTAAACAAATACCTTTTCCTAAATATGCTGAGTTTTTAGCTTCATTTACTTGTGGATATAATGGGTCAAATCCTGCTGACACATCACTTGATAGCATTTTTGTATTTTCCATAGCATGACGAATTTTAATATCGTTATATGCAGTTGTTAAATTAATTAATTCTGCAACAGTATTTTCAAACCATTTAGAATCAGCTCCAGTTGCACCAATTGATCCAACCTCTTCCTTATCAACTAAAATAGCACAAGCTGTATATTTATTTACATCACTATCTAAAACAGCCATTAATGATGTATAAGCACAAACTCTATCATCATGTCCATATCCTGCAACCATGCTTCTATCAAGACCATAGTCACGAGCATTACCTGCAGGAACTATTTCAAGCTCTGCTGATACGAAATCTTCTTCTTCAAAATCATATTTTTCCTTTAATAACTTTAAAACATTAGCTTTAACTAAATCCTTTTCGCCATTCTTTAATGGGATAGAGCCAACTGTTAAGTCTAAAGCTTCACCTTCAATTACTTTAGCAGCAGTTTTAGTTAATTGATCACCAGATAGGTGAATTAATAAATCAGAAATACCAACTACTGGATCGTTTTCATTATCACCAATAGCTATGTTAATTGTGCTACCATCCTTTTTACATACAACACCATATATAGCAAGAGGAATAGTTACCCATTGATATTTTTTAATACCGCCATAATAGTGTGTATCTAAAAGAGCAAAATCATTAGCCTCATATAAAGGGTTTTGCTTTACGTCAAGCCTTGGTGAGTCAATATGTGCACCAAGTACTCTTAAACCTTTTTCAATTGGTTCATTACCAATAATAAATACAGCAATGTTTTTATTTTTATTAATTGCATAGACCTTATCACCAGCTTTTAAAGCTTTAACATCTTTAATATTTTTAAAGCCTTTGGCTTCAGCTAAAGCCTTAGCCTTACAAACACATAATCTTTCAGTCTTGCAATGACTTAAAAAATCCTTATAGCCTTCATTAAAGACCATTATATTATCATAATTATCATACTTTTCCCAAATATTCTTTGAATACATAATTATACCTCCCTAATCAATAACTAATTATATCATAAGAAACATATAAAAGATATTTCTTTTTTTATTTTTAAGTAGTATAATTTGTAATGCTAATAATGATTAGTCATTATTATATTAATATTGAGGATTATAAAATGCTAAATAAACTAAAAAATTTTAACATTAAAAAATTTTTATTAATGAATCTTGGAATTCTTTGCTGTGCACTTGCTACTGTATTATTTATTACTCCATCTAAAATCGTAGTTGGTGGAGCAACAGGCCTTGCTGTTTTATTACAATTATTAACTAATGTTCATTACTATTATTATTTATATGGAATAAACATTACATTAATAATTATTTCATTTTTTACCTTAAAGAAGGAATTCACCTTAAAAACAATTTATGGTTCAATTATGCTTCCAACATATGGCGCATTGCTATCATTGATTTTCAATGCTTGTGGCTTAACTGATAATAGAATATTTGAACTAGTTTGTGGTGTTGAACCAATATTTATTGTTTTATTTGCAGCAATACTTATGGGCTTTGGCATCGGCATTAATATGAAATCTGGTGGTTCAACTGGTGGATTTGATATTTTAGAAAGTCTTGGTTTAAAATATTTCCATATACCATATTCAACATCGATGTATTCATTAGACGCATTACTTGTAATTTTAGGAATGGTTTTCTATAAGCCAGGAGAACAGTTTGTCTTTGCCAATGGCTTATCAGAAGGGCTTGGAGCAATTATTTATGTTTTCTTAGATGGATTTGTTGTCGATACAATTACTTTTGGCGGCTATAATAAAAGAGCAGTATTTATTCGTTCAAGCAAATATGAAGAAATTCATGATGCTATTATTAATAAATTGATTAGAGGTATGACATACGTTGATGCACAAGGAGGATATTCCTTAACTCCAACAAAAATGATTGTATGTATTTGCTATTCAAGAGAATATTTTATTTTAAGAGATTTAGTTCAAAAGATTGATCCTAATGCCTTTATGTTTGTAACTAAAGCGACTGAAGTTAGAGGCCTTGGATTCAATTATGAAACGCCAGAGCATATTGCTAGGCGAAAAAAAATGCAACATAATAAAAAGGATTAGAT
The DNA here is from genome assembly GCA_934215405.1 of uncultured Bacilli bacterium. Classification (GTDB taxonomy): domain Bacteria; phylum Bacillota_I; class Bacilli_A; order RFN20; family CAG-631; genus CAKPXW01. The sequence goes on from CAKPZU010000103.1 coordinate 6,152, forward strand.
GGCGGTCTAATCCTTTTTAATAAGTGGGTTTAAAATAAAGTTGGTTTAACAAAGGAACCTAATTGCTTATATTTTTTTAAGAACAATATTTCATTGACGGCGTAGACATCATAATTGCCATGAACTAATTCATTAATAATTATTTTGTCATATAAATTTTTTTGATCTAATGACATATTGAATTCAGCAAGCAATTCTCTTGCATCGTATACTGTTAAATTTAGGGCAAAACAAGCACCGAGTATTTCTTCCTTTGTTGGAATATATTCACCATTTAGCATTCGTAAATAATTACTTTTTGAAATATTTGAGCGTGTACAAAAATCTGCATCATTTTTACATTTTTTTCTAATAAGAATAAAGAAATTCTTATAAGTTAAATTATATAAATTAGCATGATAATTGCCAACGTTTTTAATTTCAAGATATTTTTTCACATCTTTATTTTCTTTTAAAAATGTTTCTAATTTCTTTTTAGTATTTAGCGGATATAAAGTTGGCTTATGTCTTTTTGATAAAGGAAATGATGAAGAAACATATGTTGAACTATAATTCTTTTTGTGATCCTCCATTGTTCTTTTATCAACTAAAACATATATATTCGTTGAATCAACATTATAGAATTTTATAAAATAACGCATTAAAGTAATACATGTTCTGTAGGAATTCATATTTCCTAATCTTTTATAGCTAAATGGTAAATAAGGAAATACTACAGATGTAAATTCATTTTCATAAATGGTTTTAAATAATTCATTGTATGAATTATAAATGTCTGTTTCAAAATTAGGGCTATTTATCATATCAGGCACCAAAATATGAATAATCTTATTTGATAACTCAAATCCTGTCGTAATAATTGGAATGGCATATGCCCCAGGATTTTTACGCATAAACTCAAAATCTAGTTTATATGCTCCTGCTTTTTTATATATGATTTTTGAAATATCCTCAAGCATATATAGCTTTGAAATTTTTATTGGACATATAACACATTGAAGCTTATTATTTAAGACTTCCTCATCAACAAAGAATAATGGCATATTTTATCAATTCTCCTTGCTTAAACTCATTTACTTAAATAGATTATATGCATTCATTTTAGCTTTTTTAGTTTTTCTTCTTATTTTAATGTTTTATTATTTGTTTTTTTGTTATTCTTCACTAATTGTTGCGTCTCCCCAAAGGTAAATATAGCCGGCAATGTCTGCACTTCCAAGTTGAATAAATGGTAATATCATGTCAAACATTACATTTTCATAATATGAATTTGGAACATAAATTAATAGTCCCATGGCAACTCCGAAGGCTTTTAGCATATAAGAAAGCATGCAATCATAAATAGTACAATTTGGGTAAAAATCAACATGCTCTGCATATATAGCCATATTTGTTGATATGTTCATTTTTTCACAAAAATAGTTATTTGTGAAGGCTGTTCCACACATTGTCACATCTAATTGATCTGTATAATTTGTTCCAATATCAAATGCAGACAGTGTCATGTTTTCAACAAAATGCATATCACCGACATTATTCCAAATTTGTGCGGCTTCCCTAATAACATCACTATATCTATAATTTTGCCCAGGTACAAATACATTAC
>CAKPZU010000104.1 GCA_934215405.1 uncultured Bacilli bacterium
CCTCTATAGTTATCCTTCCATGGCTTATTACGACCAAAGAAATGAATAATGTAGCAATTAGCATTCACCCAATTAGCATCAATTTTTTCATTTTTAACCTTAAGATTATTTAATGTAATACTGCGATCTGATAAGTTATATTTTAACTGGTCAACTAGCTTGATTCTATCACCAAATAACCCTTGCAAAATATCTTGGTCTGGAAGCGTCAAAACGTTTTTATTTTTATTGATATAATCATAAATCATTTGGCTACAATCAAATTTTCTTAATTCCTTTATATTGATTAATAAAACACCAGTGTTCAAATATGGGGAATTCTTTGGCGCTCTATTTTTGCTTTCATTAAATTTTGTTAAAAATTTTCTAACATTAGTAGCGCCAATAAATAAAGAATTATCAAAATCTAAATTATATAAATCATCAAGCGGCTTTAAAACAACTAAGTCTGGATCTAAATATAAAATTTTTTCAACGGTAGATGGCAAAAAATTGGCTGCAACTAATCGATAATAAATTACACTAGGATAGCGTTTACTAGTAGGAGCTAAATCTAATTTTGAATCTACATAATGAATTAAATGTAAGGAAACATTGCTGTTTACTTTAATATTGCTAATATCATCATTACTTATATCATTAGCAAGAATGTATATATCAAGCATTTCTTTATTATTATTCATTAATGAATTAAGCATTGTATCAAAAATGCTTAAATATTTTTTATTAATTGTTACTAAAATATTCATACCATCACCACAAAAATTTTAACACATATAAAAAAATATTTAAATATTTTTTAGAAATTTAGCAATAAAAATGATTAAAAAGGCAAAATCGGATTATTTTATGCAAAAAATATTGAAAGTTATTAAAAAAATATGGTAATTTTAATAAAATTATGTTATATTTAATGAGCGAATGTTATGGAGGTGTAAAAAATGAGAGATAGCTTTATTTTAAAATGCACTGTATGTGGTGAAGAAAACTATTTAGCAAATAAGAACAAACGTTTACATCCAGATAGAGTAGAATACAACAAATACTGTCCAAGATGCAATAAAAAGACTGTTCATAAAGAGAAGAAATAATAAATGAAAATAGATAAGCTTACGCTTGGTAATTTTAAGACAAATTGTTATGTTATTTCTCATAATGGAATGGCTTTTGTTATCGACCCTGCAAGTGATGGAGAAACAATTGAAGCATTTTTAAATAATAATAACTATGTTTTAAAGGCTATTTTTTTAACTCATGGACATCAAGATCATATAGTGGCTGTTGATTATTTATATAACGTTTATAAATGTCAAATTTGGGCTCATTATTTTGATTATGAATTAATTACTGCTTCAAATCCATCAAAACTAATTCAATTTCCTTCAATGAAGGGAATTAAAGTTATGTCTCCAGTTAAGTATTTCAAGGAAGACTTTTATAGCTTTGAATTTGATGATGTGATTATTGATGCAATATTAACACCTGGTCATACTGAAGGCTCAGTAACGTATGTATTAAGAAATTATTTAAGAATTTTTTCTGGCGATACTGTCTTTAAGGATTCTGTTGGTAGAACTGATTTTCCAACCTCAAATAGAGAAAAGCTTAATGAATCAATTAATCTTTATAAAACATTTAAGGATGAGTGTGTTATTCATCCAGGGCATGGGGAATCAACTACAATTAAAGATGAAAAAGCCAACAATCAATTTTTTAAGTATTAATTAAATTAATCATCCAACAATAATATTGGGTGATTTTTTTGTCTATTTTAAAAAATATTTATTATATATTAGTAGGTTTGGCATTTTTTTTGACATTATTATTTATAAATACGATACTTTATATAGCAAATATAAGTTTTATTGATTATTTTATTAATATTTTTAATAATAATTTCTTAAATATTGTATTTATGATAGCCCTATATTGTTTAATATTCTATCCATTATCACTATTGAATTACCTAAAAACATCGAGATCTTTTACTAATTTTTTTTCACTAATCATAGCCTTATTTTTAGGTTCTATTCATGGCTTTTTGATATTTAAGCTTAACAAGGTTATAGATATTGAATCCTATTTTGTATTAATCTCATGTGAAATATTTTTATCATTTTTTATAAATTATTCCTGTAAATATGAAAAATGATAGTTTTTAAGCTCTTTAGTATAACTAAAATCTTGATAAGTTAGCAGAATTAATATATAATACTTAAGTAACTACAAAAGATAAGGAGATATAATTATGGTAATTTCAAACGAATTAAAACCAGGAAACTATTTTTCATATGATGGAAATATTTATGTAGTTTTAGATACATTACATAATAAAACTGCAATGGCAAAAATGGTTATTAAGCTAAAAACAAAGAATTTACGTACTGGTGCTATTACAAATATAGCATTATCAGGTGGCGAAAAGGTAGAAGACATTAGAATTGATAAGGAACAAATGTCATTCTTATACGATGAGGGCGATGCAATCGTATTTATGAACCAAGAAACATATGAACAAATTTCGATTCCTAAGAGCAAGCTTCAAGATGAAGTTAAATTTTTAGTTCCAGATCTATTAGTTGAAATCATTTCATATCAAGGTGAAGTATTAGATGTTAATTTACCAGCAAAGGTAGCACTTGAAATAACTCATACAGAGCCTGGAGTATCAGGTGATACACAAACACGTGCATTAAAGGATGCAACTTGTGAAACTGGCTTATTAATTAAGGTTCCTCTATTCATCGAACAAGGTGAAAAGGTTTGGGTTAAAACTGAAGATGGAACTTATGATTCAAGAGCTAACTAATTAAAATTTATTTTTATTAAATGAGGAAAATATATAAATCCTCATTTTTTTTGACCTAAATTTATCATAAAAATTTAACTAGTTCAATATAATGATATTGAATATTAAAGGTGGGTTATTATGAAAAAGCAAGTGGTTTCATTTCTAGCATTATTTGGATTAGTATTTGTTTTATCAATTTATTATGTTTTATTGCCAACAAATTTGTTTGTTAATAGTAATAAGGTTGGTGATGATGTTGTTAAGCAGGTAGGCTATACAATAGAAGAATCATCAAATCTTTATTTTACAAAGCTAAATACTAAGCTTGTTGAAAAAAGAGAAAGTGAAGTATTTAATCTTGAATCGATTGTTGCTTCACCTGATGTAGAAAACGAGAAAAAAGCCTCAGCATTAAACGAATTAGCGTGTGTTAATAAAATTATAGCTAATGAAGAAAAAATCGTCTCTATGATAAAGGAAAAGGGCTATTATAATGCATATTGCGAATATCAAGATGATATGATTAAAATAATTGTTCAGGCGGATACCTTAACTAATGAACAAGCAGCCGAATTAATAAGCTTAGTTATGGATAATTCTATTAATGGACTATTACCGGAAATTGAATATAAGAAATAGAAGAAGAGAAATCTTCTTTTTATTTGCTAAGTGTTGTATAATATCACTTGGGTGATTAAATTATGGAAGAAAGTATTATTAAAGAGATAAGCTTAAATCTTAAAATAAGTGAAAAGCAAACACAAACTGTTTTAAAACTTTTAGAGGAAGGGAATACCATTCCTTTTATTGCAAGATATAGAAAAGAAGTTACAGGCGGACTTGAGGAAGTAACAATTAATGAAATAACAAAGGTCTACCAATATGAATGTGACTTAAAGGAAAGAAAAGATGCTGTAATTCGTCTAATTGATGAAAAGGGAATGCTAACTGATGAGCTAAAAAAGCAAATTCTAGATGCAAAAAAATTAATTGAAGTTGAAGACCTATATCGTCCTTTTAAAGAAAAAAAGAAAACAAAAGCTACAGAAGCTATTGCAATGGGGCTTGAGGGCTTAGCAAATTATATAATGGAGCAAAAGGAAGATAGCGATGTTAAGCAAGAGGCTACTAAATACTTAAATGATAAGGTAGAAACTGTAAATGACGCAGTTATGAATGCTTTATATATCATTGCTGAAAAAATTTCTGATAATGCTGATGTTAGAAAATGGATTAGAAATTTTATTTTCACTACTGGAACTATTAATTCAAAAATTAAAAAGGGTGCTGAAAAGATAGATGAGAATAAGGTTTATGAAAACTATTATGATTATAAGGAAGCACTTAATACTATTAAATCTCATCGTTTATTAGCAATTAATCGTGGGGAAAATGAAAAAGTATTAACAATAACATTTTCATATGATAAGGATGCTATATTAGAGCATATTGAAAAGGTATATGTTCATTGTAAAAATCCTCAAATTGTTGCTTTATATAAAATGGCTATTAAGGATTCATTTACACGTTTAATTGCACCATCAGTAGAACGTGAAATTTACTCTAATATGTTTGAGGATGCATGTAATGTAGCTATTGCTATTTTTGGTAAAAACGCAAAGCAATTATTACTACAATCTCCAATTAAAAACAAAATGGTTTTAGGTGTTGACCCTGGTTATAGAACTGGATGTAAACTAGCAGTTGTAAATCAAACAGGGAAGTATATTGCTAAATTTAAAATGTTCCCACATAATTCTAAAAAAGAGTGGGATGAGGCAGCAGATTTAGTTTATAACGTTTGTAAAAAATACGATATAGATATTATAGCAATAGGTAATGGTACAGCTTCACGTGAAACTGAAAAACTTATTCTTGAAGTTTTACCACGACTAACTAAGAAAGTTCAATATATAATTGTTTCAGAAGCTGGAGCTTCAGTCTATTCAGCAAGTGAGGAAGCAAGAAAGGAATTTCCTGATTTTCACGTTGAAGAAAGAAGTGCTGTTTCAATCGCAAGACGTATAATTGATCCACTTGCTGAACTTGTTAAAATCGATCCAAAATCAATTGGCGTTGGTCAATATCAACATGACGTTAATCAAAAGAAATTAGATGAGGAGTTAACGTTCGTTGTTACAAGTGCTGTTAATACTGTTGGAGTTGATTTAAATACAGCCTCAGGATCATTATTAAAATATATTTCAGGCTTAACACCTGCAGTTGCTAATAATATAGTAAAATATCGTGATGAAAATGGTAAATTTAATAATAGGGAAGAACTATTAAATGTTTCAAGATTAAATGATAAGGTATATCAACAAGCTGCTGGCTTTTTAAGAGTAAAGGATGGAACAAATCCTTTAGATGCTACAGGAATTCACCCAGAAAGCTATGAAATTGCTAAACATTTAATGAAAGACTTAAATATTGATTATAAGGATTTAGGAACAAGTGAAGTTGAATTAAAACTTAAAAATATTGATTTAAATAAATATGTTAAAGAATTAAATACTGATACCTATACACGTGAGGATGTAATTAAGTACTTAAAAACTCCAGGTCTTGATCCACGTGATGATTTTGATGCTCCTTTATTAAAGAGTGAGCAGCTTCATTTTGAAGATTTAAAAGTAAATGATGAACTTGAAGGTACAGTAAGAAATATTATTGATTTTGGGGCCTTTGTAGATATTGGAATTTCTGATAAGGATGGACACAAGGTTGATGGCTTAATTCATATTTCAAAAATTACTACAAAATACATTAAGCATCCTCTTGATGTACTTCATATTGGCCAAGTTGTTAAAGTTTGGGTTTATTCAATTGATTTTGCTAAAAAGCGTATTCAATTAACTATGATTGAGCCAAAATAAATTAATATACATAGTATACATTATGTATATAAAAGGCAATATGTACATAATGTATACAAAGTACAAAATGTAAATAAAATGGAAAAATACAGGTTAAGGGTTAAAAAACTAATAATCTGTATTTTTTTTATTTATATAATTGGGAAGCCAACGCTTGTTATATGTTTATTTTATAATGGAATGATTGCCTCGTTAAAGTATTGCTACTTAATTATCAAAATATATAAATACAGCTAATTATAAAAAAAGGTCAAATATCAATGTATTTAAGCTTCTTGAAAATAATAAATAGGGAAGTATAAATATATCAATAATTATTTAAAGTAGCAATTAATGATTTTTACAAAAATGATTCTTGGGAAGTAAAATAATAATTAATTGTATCTGAATTTAATTTAATCAGATCGAATTCTTATAAATATAGAATGTAAAAAATTAGCTTTATAATACTTGATTGCGATAAAACGGCATCACAAAATAAATAATAGATTAATTTATGCACTTAATTATAATTTAATTATAATTTTAATCATTTGTTAATTTTATAATATTTTGCTTTTTAAATACTTTTTGCAATTTTATCTTTAAATGTACTTTATATTGCAAAAATACTTTATGACTTTTAAATATCTTAAATACTTTAAGTACATAATATACATAATATATTTAAAATATTTTAATATCTATTAGCACTTAATAATTAAAAAATACAAAAAAATTTATATTGTTAAATGTATATTTAAATTATTATTAAATTCATAAAAATCATATAAAAAGCCTTTTAATTGAGTTTACTAGTTATTCAATTTGCATTAATTTGTTTATCGATTTAACATAACATACATTATGCGAAGTAATTTAAAGATTAAAAAATAGTCATTTCTGACTACTTATTTAATTAAATATTGCTTCCTTAATCCTTTTGGTAAATGATTTTTTAAAACATTATTAGACTGCTTTATCCAACCAAGTGGTAATCCTTGATATGAAACAATTTTATAACCAGCATTGCCTTCTTTATTAATTGTTAAGCCTTTATAATAATCACAAGCTTCTTCAAATGTTAATTCGATGTAATTACTCTTATCAACTATATAAGACATAGCAAGTGAATGTGAAGGAATAAATCTATTATTCTCTATTGATCCAAGCTGTAAGCCATATCTTAATACTTTTAACATATCAAGATTTATATCTTCAAAATTTACTAACCAATAATAATTGTTGAAATACTTAATATTATCTTTATTGTAACTTAACTTTATACTTTCTAAAAAATCAAAAACAATTTTTGGAATTTTAACATTTTCTTTTTTCTTAAATTTCTTTTGAATTGGTGCGTCTACGCTTTCTTTTTTTAATAAGAATATACATTGCCCTTCCCCATTAAAATTAAATGGATAAAGCCTTAATCCACCTTTTATACCAATTGATTCATTATACTTCTTGGCAATATCTATTGGTATGATTTTCATGTCACTATGTTTGCTTAAAAACTCCATGATTACATCTTCATTTTCTTCTTTAGAAAAAGAACAAGTTGAATATAGAAGCATTCCTTCATTTTTTAGCATTAAATAAGCATCTTCAATTAATCTTTTTTGAATTGCTTGGCAATCTAAAACTTTTTTAATTGACCATTCATTTTTAGCTTGCTCGTTTTTACGAAACATAGCGGATCCAGAACATGGAGCATCTAATATTATTTTATCAAAAAAATTAATAAATTTACTTTTATAAGTTGAGGAATCTTGATTTAATACTAAAGTATTAATAAAACCATATTTTTCAATATTAGATGATAATATTTTAGCTCTTATTTCATGAATATCTGCACTAACAATTAATCCTTCATCATTATTATCGATAAACGCATTAAATGTCTTTCCACCAGGTGCAGCACACATATCAAGTATTTTATCACCTTTTTTAACGTTTAATAAGTATTCAGCCATCATTGCCGCTGGCTCTTGAATGTAATATGCTCCTGCTTCAAAACGAATAC
>CAKPZU010000105.1 GCA_934215405.1 uncultured Bacilli bacterium
AAAACCTTGTTTTTATTCTTAATAATATTATAATTCTTTCTTATTTGTCTTAAGTTGATGATATTGCGTACGTACGGTGCAATGGGAGGGACGAAAATATTAATTATTTTCTCTCTACCCTATTAAAAAAGGCTTAAAATTATTAAACCTTTATATATTATTTTCTTAATACTAAATTATGATTAGTATAATAAGTTTTAGTATTTCCTTCTTCTTTTTCAATTAAAAAATTTTGCAAGACTAAATTCATAATTATCTTTTTTCTAAAGAATGTTGAATTAGAAACATTTAAATAATTTGTTATATCTTTAATACTCTTATTAGTGTTATAGCAAAATGCTAATATTGAAATATCATATTTACTACCGTTATTGATATTTTCTAAAATTTGTAAGGATTCATCATCAAGAGTTATACCATCTTCATAAGTTAAATCAGGCAAAACAATAGAAAATTGATTATTTTTTGAAAAAATAAATGGTTTATGGCTTTCGTTTTCATTCTTATAATCATCCATAATCTTTTCAAAACCAGTTCCTTTTGCTTCCATAGCTTTACACATAATAAAAACATCACAAATAAGTTCATTTCTTCTTCTTGAAATAAAGTAATCCAGCTTATATGTCTTCTTTACATCACCAGATCCATATAATCCACCAGGTGATGAGATGACTAATCTGTTTTTAAACATATCTACATATATTGCACTACCGCTAATGAAATAATCTCTATGTGCTAATGAATTAATAATTGCTTCAAATAAGCTTCTTTTAGGGAAAGCGTCAATATCTATTCTTTTAGTTTCCTTTTTAATAAAGCCATGATTCATTCTTTGATTAACAAATTCGTAAATGTATTCATAGCATTTTATAAGATTACCTTGAAATGAATTGCTAGCTATTATTTGATTATCCCCTCTAGTTAATCCTTTATAAAGTGAACATACTACCTTAGAATCGTTTCCATCATAATCATCTTTAAAAAGTAAAGCTCCATTTGTTAAAAAATGGTTTTCATCAAAAAAATTAATTGCAGCTAATTCTTTTTCTTTTAGTTCATTATTAGTATTTTCCTTATAAAACTTAGAAAGCATAGTAAAATCGTTGATGTTAAACTTAATATCTGTTTTTTGTAAGTCAAATTTTGGATGCTTACTATTTGTACTCATAAAGATAATCTCTTCAGGGGTCGCAGCAGAAGTATAGCCATCCTTTCTTGTAAAAATCATAGGCATTCCTTGATATTTTAGCATAATAGGCTTTGTATCTGATTCAGCAACATTTACTTTAAGAATATATCTTTTCTTGTTATTTATAATATATGGAATTAAATCAATATTAACATATGGCATTGTTACAAAATGTTCTTTTAATTGATTAAATAAATAAAGCTTTTCTTTATCAATCTCTTTTAGCTCAAAGCCAATTAATTTATTTGTTTTATCTTCAACACCTATAAATAATATTCCACCTTTTGTATTAGAAAAAGCATCGATTGTTTTAAGCCAACCCAAAATATTTTCTTTATCTAATCTAGCCTTACATTCAAATGAATCATTTTCTATTTCAAAGTCCTTATAAATATCATTAAGTTCCATAGCTATTCACTTCCTTTATTTAAGTATACTTCAACACAACTTCAATGTCAACTTCAATGTTACTTCAACGAAACTTTGAAGTACTTCAAAGTAATGAAAATTAGCCAAAAATATATCAATATTTTGTAGTGTTCCGAAAAACGCAATTAAAAATCCTTTAAAAATCCCGAAAAGCGCAATATAAATATAAAAAAGCATTATAACAGCATTAAAAATAAAAACAACCTTATATAATAATTTTACAGTTTTTATAGTCTACTATAAAACTTTATACAACAATGGAAATGATTAAGTGAATGATACAAGTTTTAAGTTCTCTTTTAATACTAAATTAGCAAGATTTATAATTAATAACTATATCAACTTTATAAAAATCTTCTAATTTTAATATTGCCTTTGAAAAATGTTTTTAACATTTTTAAATATAATTATTACTAAATATATAACTTTTTTACTAAGTAAAGCGATTTACTTAAAAGGTGTTTTATTTATTTATTTATTTATAATCTTATTAAAGCAGTATGTTTTATTTAGTGTGTTATCACACCACAATAGTTATGGAGGATTTTTATGAAGAAAAAAGCACGTTTTTTTGCTTTATCGTTTTGCTTAACAGCAAGTACTATTACTGGTGTACTTGCTTTACAAGCGTTAGATGAAAGTAAGTCAGTAGTAAAAGACGACCTTGTTATTCCAAATGATAATGAGATAGTTAACAAAACAGGCTGGAAAATAGCTCAATATGAATATTTAAGTTTTATGAAGGATTTATCTAAGTTTCCTGTATCTTTTACATACAATAATGAATCTTATAAAGGATTTGATGAAAGATTTTCTATTGTATCAAAAGCTACAACTAAAGAAAATGAAAAAGAAAGTACTATTATAGTATTAAACCATGAAGATGAATTTCAAGTTACATTAGAAGCTGCTTTCTATATAAATTATGGAGCTTATGAATGGACAATAAATATTGAAAACACTTCAAAGGAAAACACTGGCATTTTTTCAAATTTTAATGCATGTGATATAGATTATGCAGGAACAAATCCACATCTTAAAGGAATGCTAGGGGATCAATTTTGTCAATATTATCCATTTGAATATAATTTACTTACAACTAATTTAAATTTATCAACAAATACAGGCCGCAGTAATGAAGAATATTTTCCTTATTTTAATTTGGAAACTGATAGTGGTGGAGCACTTATAGCATTAGGCTGGCCAGGAAATTGGGAAGCAGATTTTAATTATTCTAATAAAGCAACAAACATTAAAACTAGACAAAAAAATTTATATACATATCTTAAACCAAATGAAAGTATTCGTTCACCATTAACTGCTATAGTAAGATATGGAGTACGTGATGAAGATATAGCTATGAATGCTTGGCGTCATTGGTTTATTGATTGTAATATGCCCCGTCCTGAGAATTTACAATTAAAGCCACAAGTAGTTATGGGTTCAAGTGGCTATACTGATGAAATGGTTTCTGCTACTGAAGATATACTTATTAATGCCCTTAAAACATTTGCTAATAATGGCTTAAAGTTTGATTATTGGTGGATGGATGCAGGTTGGTATGTTAAACCAGATAATACTAAAATAGGCTCTTGGATGGAAGTAGGTACATGGGAAGTTGATAAAAAACGTTTTCCAACAAGCTTTAAAGCTATTAGTGATTATGCTAAAAAGTTAGGAACAAAAACTTTACTTTGGTTTGAACCTGAGACAATAAGAGTTGATTTAAATGAATTAATTAAAAATTTTAACTTTAAAGAAGAATGGGCAATTTTTGATACAAGCTGTGGTAATGCATATCTTACTGATATGGCCAATGCTGAGTTTAGACAATGGTTACTTGATAGAGTTAATAAGGTATTACAAGAAGGCGGAATAAGCCTATATCGTGAAGACTTTAATGTTCGTCCAGTAAGTGCTTGGAAAAGTAAAGATCAAGAAAATAGAATAGGCTTATATGAAAATCAATATATTTGTGGACATTTTGAATATTGGGATGGAATAGTAAAAGCGAATCCTAATATAACTATTGATTCATGTGCAAGTGGTGGAAATAGAAATGATATAGAAACATTACGTCGTGCTATACCTATGCATGTTTCTGATTCTGCTTATGGCGAAACTGGTGTAAAGCAATCTATGTTTTATCAGCTTTATAAATGGATTCCTTATTTTGGTATTCCAGCAACTTCTTTTGATAAGATAAAGGATCCAGATACATACATGATGAGAAATAATTATTGTGCATCATTTAATATGCAGTATTTCTATGAGCTTAGTGATGACGGATATCAAAAAATTTATGACTGTATAAAAGAATATAGACAAATTTCAAATTATCTTTTTGCTGATTATTATCCTGTTACAGAATATTCAAGAGGCGAAGAAAATTGGATGGGTTGGGAATTTTTTGATGAACAAAACCAAAAAGGGTATGTTCAACTATTTAGACAAGATAATTGCCAAGAAGATACATATAAGTTAAAACTAAAAGGCTTAGACGATAATGCAACATACTTAGTTAAAGATTTTGATGGTATTAATACATTTACAAAAACAGGAAAAGAATTAAAAGATGGTGTTTTAGTAAAGCTTGAAAACGTTCGTAGTGCTTATATTGCTACTATTGAAAAAATATAGGAGGTAAATATGAAAAAAAGATTTTTGAAAATAAAAGTATTTCTTCTTGCTATTTTAGCAATCAGTAGTGGTATTATTTCTACTAAAGCAATAACAGTACAAGCAGTTGCAGTACCACCTGTAATTACTAATGAAAATTCAGGAAAAGAGCAATTCACTAAAGTGCCTGATGGAGTATCTATTGTTGATTTTAATTCAAACGTTTGGAATAAAATGCCAGAATATTCTTGCAATAATCCTATTGTTGGAAAAAATATAAACGAAACTAAGTGTATTTATAAATTAATGTGGAATGAAGAAAAATTATTTTTCTACATATCAGCTAAAGACACAACATGGAATGATGATGATATGATTGAAATAGCCATTCGCTATAAAAATCAAAATTGGGGATATTTATTTGCCACACTTGCTCCTTGGGTTGGAGCCGGACAATTTGGTAATGGTAAAATGACCTTTGTTGATTTTAAAAAGAATGAAACTCAAGGTGTAAGAACAATCGTATTTTCAGCTGATTTAAAGGATAAAAGTGTTTTAAAGGAAAAAGAAAGCCTTTTAATGAATGTTAACTATTATGACTATAAAGAACGTTTAAATGATGAAAAGCAGCTTGTATGTCGTCTTCAATCAGGTGTTGCAACATCTGGAGATCCATGTATGTTTTATCCTCTTGTTAAATCAAATAATAACAATACTGAAACTCCTGATACAAGCCTTTATGATGATATTTATAATACTTATGAAGATTCATCCAAAGATAATTCAGAAAATAATAGTTCAAGTAGTATTTCTGAATCAAATGAAAGTAGTTTAATAATAAGTTCAAGCAATACTTTAGAAGCTGATAGTAGTACTACAAGTGTTAGTAATGATATTTCAAGTGATTCCTCAAACAATCAAAACAATAAATCAGGGTGTGCTTCAAATGTTTCAAGTTTAAGAACATGGGTTACAATATTAATTTTATTTAGCGTTTGTTTAATATTTATTAATAAGAAAAAGGAGGAAAAAAATAATGAATAAAACGCAAAGATTTTTAGGTATTATTTTAAGTTGTTTATGTGCTTTAAATATTCCTTTAAGTATTAAAAAAGAAAGCAAAACTTATGCTTTATCAAATGAATTCACAGCAAAAGCAAGAGTAGTCGAAGAAAATAAGCTTATAGATCTTTCAAATTGGGAAGATGTTGCATCAACAAAGCTAGCAAATGAATTTTCACGTGAAAGAGAAGAAGTAAGCGAAAGCTATTTCCAAATGATGTGGGATAATACATCATTATATGTATTAACAAGAACAAATGATTCTATAATTGATACATGGGATCAAATAGAATTTGCTTTTTCAAATGGTAGTGCAAATAGTTACTTTAAAGCATCAATGGTTATTGATAATGGAACAAGATGGACAGAAAGCGTTGGCGAGCCACTTATGACAAGTACTGCAATATCAAATTTTGATGTAGATGGTAATCGTTATTTATTAACAAAGCATACATTAGCAGATAGTAGTATACTAGCAACAAATAATAAGGTAAGTGTAAATGTTATATATTGGTCATTCACAGGACATGCATCAATTTGTAAATATTCAGCAAGTGCAAGTGCATCACCAAGTGAACAATTCACTCTTATTGGTACACCGATTGGTAAAACACAAGAAGAGCTTGCTAATGAAGCAGCAGCTAAAGCAGTTGAAGAAAAAATTAATGCTATTCCAGAAATTATAACTGATGATAATAAAATAATAGTTTTAGAAGCACGTAAAGCTTATGATGCACTTATAGACGCACAAAAAGAATTAATATCAGCAGCACTATATAAAAAGCTTACTGATGCAGAACAAGCAGTTATTAATCTTAACTATAAAGCAACAGCTATACCTAATTGGAAAGCAGATTTAACAGATCTTTCTATTTGGAAGGATGTTGCAAGTAACTCTTTAACATATGAATTCCAAAGAGCTGCTAATTATACTGATAAAATCAATGTTTCTTTCCAAATGATTTGGGATTATACAACATTATATGTGCTTGTTAAAACTGATGATAAAACTATTAGTGAAACAGATCAAATGGAATTTGCATACTTTAACGGAACTGAAGCCTCTTATTTCAATACTTCTTTTGGTGGCTGGCAAGCGCCAAATGGAGAATTAATGACTTCTTCTCAAATTAAAGCTTTTACAGATGAAAATGGTTATAGATATATAATTGTAAAAAGTACGCTAGTTGATGAAAGTGTACTAAGAACAAATAATTCTATTATTATAAATGTTCTTTATAGAGATTTTACAGAAAATGAAAAACAATTATGTATTTATTCAGCAAGTGCTAGTGCTTCACCAACTATGCCTATGTTATTAACTGGAACTCCTAGTGTTATTTCTGAAGAAGAAAAAGAATCAATTAAGCAAATAAATGACTGTATAGATTTGATTGTCGCAATTCCTTCAGAAATTACTCTTGAAGATGAAACAACAATTATTGTGGCTAAAAACGCTTACGATGCTTTAAAAGATGAGCAAAAAGCAGAGATAAATTCAAGAATAACTGATACATTAAATAATGCCGTGAAAACACTTAATGAGTTAAAAGCTGCCAAAGAAAAAGAAGAAAATGATAAAAAAGTAGCTAATGAAGTTATAGCAAAAATAGACGCAATTGGAACTGTAACCCTTGAAAGTGAAACAGCAATTAATACAGCAAGAGAAGCCTATGAAGCATTAACAGCAGATCAAAAAGTATATGTAAGTGAAGAAAAACTATCAGCTTTAACGACAGCCGAAAACACATTAAAAGAACTAAAGGCTGCAAAGGAAAATAAAAAGGGTTGTAAAGGTAATGTTGGTGGTAGTTTAGCATTAACTTCTCTATTGTTTGTACTTTTATTATCTTTAAAAAAGAAAAAAACAATATAATAAAAATTTAATAATTACTAAAAAACTCTAATAAATCGATGAAGATGATTTAAAAGAGTTTTTTTTGCTCTTTAAAATGTATCATAAATAATTTTAAAGAGATAAAAAACAAAGGATTATTTAAAAAGAATTAGAGTAAGGTTTATTTATAAAAATTAAAGAACGTTAATTGAAAAAGTAAATTCCGCCAAAAAAAGCAAAAAAAGCAAAAAAAATAAATGAGAAATTAAAATCCGCAAATAAAAAGATTAGATTTCTCATTTTTTTTATGTT
>CAKPZU010000106.1 GCA_934215405.1 uncultured Bacilli bacterium
AAATATAGGCATCTTTTACAAAAGGGTGCTTTTCAAATTCACTAAAAATCTCTTTATATTTAAGGATATTTAAGCGAAAAGAGTGCGTCTCTTCCCTATTTTCTTGGAAATTTAATAGTTTTTCGCAGTCATCTTTATTCAAAAAGCTTAATAAATGTTCCCTATAGTCCATATGCTGTTTCCTTTACATTTTGTATTTAATTAACACTATGTATTATTTGTATATTATGCACAATATGTACATAATGTATTTAACTACTTTTATTGCTTACAAAACTATTTTATCATATAATCACATAATATTGTTACTAATTTTTTTACTTATTGCTCCAGAAATTATAGAAATTATAAATAAAGTGACAATTGCTATAATAGTCCAAGAAAATATAGGAACCATTGTTACATCACTAATTTGTGCAATTTTAATTGCGTAGCCTATTCCCTTTTTATTAGCTCCACTTAATACTTCCGACATTATTTCAACCTTAAATGCAAGTCCAAAGCTTGATGCAATACCTATTAAAAAATAATTAAATGATAATGGAAAACGAATATATAGCAAATTCTTTAAGGTACTTCCATTTTCTAATTTTGAAGCCTCAATTATTGCTTTAGGAACACTATTAATTCCCTTTGATATAGCTTCATATAATATAGGAAATGTTATTAATATAACGACTAATATTGGCGAATTTTCAAATCCTACCATTACAATAAATAAAAATAAAACTGAAGCTGTTGGAATAGCTTTTAATGTGGTAATAAGAGGCTTTAATATCATATTAAACTTATTACTTAATCCACCAATTGTTCCAACAATTAAAGCCAATACAAATGCAATTAAAAAGCCAATAGTTGTTTTAAGTAAACTATATAATATTGATAAATATGTACTTCCCTTTTGAAGAAGTAAAAATAAATTCTTAAAAGTAGCAAAAGGGCCAGGAAAAATTAATTTTTCCTCCCCTATTATTTTTGCTATTAAAAACCAAATTATAAATAATCCAATTATACCAATTAAATAATAAATATAATTATTTTTGGTAGATGCTTTCATCTTTAATCTCCAAATTGAAAATCTTTAAGAATTTATTAACATCATTTTTTGCTTCACTTACATATTTGAAACCAAGTCCCATTAAATTTTTATCAATTGTTTTTTCAACAATTTGCTTTTTTACTCCATATTTATTTAAAAAAGCATCATCATCGTAACTATTAATTTTATTCAAAGTTTCACTATCCTTGCCTAACAATAAATTTACATCATTTTCAAGAGTTGATAAATAAGTATTAACATCCTTATTTACTAAATCGTTTTTAACAAATAGGCCTGCTTGGAACATAGATGATTGACTCTTTTCATAATAAAGATCTTGAATATTTGCATATACTTTTACTTTTTCGTTTTGACTCATTGCTTGAAGTAAAACCGGTTGAGCAATAAAGACATATGCTACATCCTTACTCATATCAGCATTTTTACCACTAATTAAGCATTTGGCTGCTGCTTGAACATTATCTACATATTCAATATTCGTATAATCCTCACCATATAAATACTTAAATAAGTAATCAGGTGTTTGCCCTTTTCCAAAAATAACAATATTATCATTTTTATCCATTGTTTCGTTATTATCATTTCCAGTTGAAGCAATGTAGAAGTTTCCAAATGTTAAGCATGAAGCTAATTTATAAGGTGCACCATTATTAATTGCTTGTATTCCCTTTAATAAATCTATTACAACCAAATCTGTTCCATTTTTTGTCATTGAAGAAACAATGTTGGCAGGATTAGAATTAGTAGTAAAGTTATTATCCGTTAAGTGGTTATAAAAAGCAAGCGATGGAGCTCCTGTAGGACACAATACATTAATTGGATCATAATTAGTAGTTGTTGATGTTTCTTCACTACTATTGTTTTCTTTTGATGAATCAGTCGAACTTGTAATTTGCGAATTTGCATTACTGCATGATGCTAATAATACTGCTAATAAAATTGTAAAAAATTTCTTTTTCATATTGCTTTCCTCTTTTCAATTCACAATAATTATATTAAAATAAAAAAGAAGGATGTGTGATATATATCACGATGATTATGAATAATATAAATAAATTAATTTTAGAAAACTATGATGTAAAAAATACATATGCAAAGGGGCAAATTATCTTTAATGAAGGTGATTTGTGTAATTACATTAGTCTTGTTGTAGAAGGCGAAATTATTATTGCTTCATATACATGCTCTGGTAAAGAAATCCTTTTTAATAAATGTGATAAAGGAATGATATTTGGCCATACTTTAATATTTTCTTCTATTCCCTATTATAAAGGAAGTGTTATTTCAAATACTAATTCAACAATTGCATTTATAAATAAAAGCAAACTAATCAATATACTAATTAAAAATAACATCCTTGAAACATTTTTACAAATGATATCTGATGATGTATTAAAGGCAAAAGAACAAAGTAGATTATTAGCTTTTGATAAAACTAAAGATCGTTTATTGTATTTACTTTATAAAAACAATCAAATAAAAATCAATTCAATTACGCAACTAGCAAAAGAAATAAATGTATCACGTGAAACATTATCCAAAACTATAAAAGAATTAGTTAATAAAAAAATTATTAATTTTTCTAATAACATTATTTCTTTGAATAATTAAAGATTTCTTCATTTATTTTATTCTATTTGTTTATTGACAAAGTATAAAAAAGCACTATAATATATTTAGTTAGTTAGAACTAACTCAAAGTAAAGGGATGGTGGTTATATGGAAGCATTATTAATATTTTTTATCATAATTATAATCTTTACTTCCCTACAATTTTTAAAATACTATCTATTAAAATTTCTTAAAATAAGGCTTCAACTATTATTACAGCATCAATTATTCTAATTTGGTTCTTATCTAATTTTGGCTGGGCTTTCTGGAATGGAATGGTTGATATTGAAAATTCAATTCTTGCTGATTTAGGTAGAGTATTACAATATATCTTCTATCCTCTTGGCTGGTCACAAGGCGCTGATGGGTGGAAATATTCAGTAGCATCAATTACTGGTTTAATTGCTAAGGAAGATGTTGTTACTACAATGGATAACTTAGGCTTAGTTGCTGGTACTATTACTTTATCAAATGCCGCCATATATTCATTTGCTGCCTATAATTTGTTTACATTACCATGCTTTGCAGCTGTTGCAACAGCAAAATCTGAGAGTAGTAAAAAAGGCTTTATTGTTACATTAATTTGGTGGTTAGCTGGAAGCTATGTTGTTTCATTTATTGTTTACTGGCTAGCTCATTCATTCGAAATAGCAATATGGCTTGGCATCGTAATTTTACTTGCCTTTGTAGCAATTTGCGTAGCTTTAGGTTATTATGTTGCAAAGAAAAGAAAAGTTGCATTAAGTGCTTAAGGATGTGTTAATATGGAATGGTTTGAGCCTATTATAATTATTATTGCAATCTTCCTAGTTTTACTTCCCTTAATTTTAAAAATTAAAAACAAAAAACAAGGTAAAACTGGGTGCGAGCATGATTGTTCAATATGCTCATCTCATGATCAATGTTTAAGCAATTTAAGAAAATATCTTGATGAGCAAAAAAACAAAAATTTAACAAAAAAATAGAAGATTTAGTTCTTCTATTTTTCTTTATCGAGATTCAAGGATTCATTTAATTCAAATACACTTTTGATTTTAAATAAAATTTGCATTAATTGGTTAATGTTATTAAATTCGTTATCAGTAATTACAAGAACTTTAGGAATAAATAATAGAGTCAACAACCATTTTATTTCATAATCCTCATATTTCATTATGCTAAAATATTCATTTAGAAGCTTAGATAAATCAATTGTACCAAACTCTACATTGTTAAATAATGATATTAAGTCAAATAAGGGCGTATTTAAAGTCATTTTATCATTTCCAATAATTTTATCATTTAAGATAAAAACGTGGTCGTATGAGAAGTTTTGGTGCGTTATAGCCATATTTTGAGTAGATTTATCCTTTGTTAAACTTTTCAATTTATCTAAATTTGCTCTACTTTCATCTAAGCTTTTAATTATTTGATTATAAAAGGATATAAAATACCATTCAAATGGGCTTTTATATTCTTTTCTTTCTACCTCATAAATGATATTTTCATATTTTTGGTAGCATTCTTCTATTTTTTCTTCAATGCTCATGCAAATTTCATTGTAATAAGAAAAAGAAACATTAATTGAGTATACTGATTGATTATGTAGTTTGGCAATTTGCTTTAAATAATATTTGATTTTCAAATCCTTTGAGCTAACATTATCATCATCAATCCATTTACTTACTAAAAATGTTTTATTATCCTTATTAGCGTTAATTGAACGTATACATGTTGGAAGAGGCATTACAAAGGAATCCTGCATATTTAAGGCTTTAACTTTATCTACTATTTCCTTTTTACAATTACAGTTCGTATATTTAAGGCAATATTGATTTTTTGATGAATCCTCAATTTTATATACCTTATCCGTATATTTAATTAATGCGCTAGCATCAATATCATATAGTGTTTTTAATGTTTGCTTCATTATTCTCTCTTTAAAAATGAAGAATATGAATCATTTAGTTTAAAAATGCTATCGGCCCAGTTTAAATTAAAAATATCATCGCTATTATTTTTGTTTTCTACTCTTTCTTCTCTAATTGTTTTAATTTGATTCAATTCATTAATTTCTTGAAGTTCTTGATTAGCAAGATTTACTTTATCATTTGTACTTACTTCATTTTCTTCTTCAATAACTTCTTTTTTTGTTTCAATAACTGTTTCTTCTTCAGTTTTTGTCTCTTGTATTTCAATATTATCAACAAAGCCATCGATTTGTAAAACAACATAAACACATAGATTTGTGCTTTCAATAGCATATGAATAATCCTTAACTAAAACACTAAATCCTTCCTTATCAATTTTTTTATTAAATGGAGTATAAATGTCTACATTTATAGTTTCATCAATAATTTCATTTGAAACAGATGTTTTTAAATTACCTGTTACCTTTACTTTTAATAAAGCTTGATTTTCATCTTTAATTTCATATTCAACATCATTTAAAACATTTAATTCATTTAAATTGTCAATAACATTATTAAATTTAAACCATTTTTCAATTGTTATAGTTTCCATATAATCACCTAATATATAATATTTGTTTATCTTGAAAAAAAGAACAAAAAAAAAAACAGCTAATTGAGCAATTATTAGCTGTTATAAAGCGAAAGAATTTTGTTAACAACACTATCAAGTGAGCGATTATCAAGTGATGAATACATAATTAAATTATTATATTCATTGTCCATTAACAATTCCTTTGCACTTTTTAGAAATTTACATCTCATTGATTGATTTGTTTTATCAGTCTTTGAGGCTATAACTAACACTTCACGTTTAGCATCATGAAGCATATTAAGAAGTAAAATGTCATCATTTGTAAAACCAACCTTAGCATCTATTAGAAGAATTACACATATTAAATTAGTTCTTAAGTAGATATATTCATGCATCATATTAGCAAATGATTCATCTCTTTGCCATGAAGCTTTAGCATATCCATAGCCTGGAGTGTCAACTAAATAAAATGAGCCATTAACATCAAAAAAGTTAATATATTTAGTGTATCCAGGTGTTCCTGAGACCTTTGCTAAAGCGTTCTGATTGCATATTTTGTTTATAAATGTTGATTTACCGACATTACTTCTTCCTACAACGCATATTTCCTTTTTATCATCATTTATCCAAAACTGTTTATTTGGTGCTGATAAAATATATTTAACATTCTTAAGAAACATGTGAGTCATTTAAAGCTATATCAATTACCTCTGAAACATTACTAACTGGTATAAACTTTATTCCCTTTAATACAACCTCTGGTAATTCATCTAAATCCTTTTCATTATCACGAGGAATAATAACAGTTTTTATTCCAGAGCGATGAGCACTAATTGATTTTTCCTTTAATCCACCAATTGCTAAAACATTTCCACGTAATGTAACCTCGCCTGTCATTGCAACATCTGAGCGAACGCTGCGATTTGTAAGTAAAGATATAATTGCTGTGGTTAATGTAATACCAGCTGAAGGTCCATCCTTTGGAACAGCCCCCTCAGGTACATGAATATGGACATCAATTTTATCAAATATGGTATTATCTATATGATATTTTTCTGCATTTGCTTTTACGTAGTCAAAGGCAATGGATGCAGATTCTTTCATAACATCTCCTAATTTACCAGTTAGAATCAATTGACCCTTACCAGCAAAATAGTTAACCTCAATTGGTAAAATATCGCCACCAAATTGAGTATAAGCAAGACCAGTTACAACGCCTACTTGGTCTTTAACCTCTTTTCTTGAATAATCAAAGATTTCCTTACCCAAGAAGTCCTTAACGACATCAACACTTACTTCATTAATGTCTAAAACTTGATCCTTATTTTTAAGCTTTCTAATTACAAGCTTACGGCAAATTGTTGCTATTGCTCTTTCAAGATTACGAACGCCAGCTTCTCTTGTATAATATCTAATAATATACATTAAAGCATCTTCAGTAAACTTAATATCTTCATTTTCAATACCATGAGCGATTAATTGCTTAGCAACTAAATGTCGCATGGCAATATTAACTTTTTCGATTTCAGTATATGATGAAACGTTAATAATCTCAAGTCTATCTATTAATGGTGCTGGAATATTTTCAAGATAATTAGCTGTACAAATGAATAAGACATTAGATAAATCATATGGCTCTTCAATATAATTATCAGAAAAATATTTGTTTTGTTCAGGATCTAAAAGCTCTAGCATTGCGCTTGTTGGGTCACCTTTATAATCATTGCCCATTTTATCAATTTCATCAAGTAGGAATACTGGATTGATTACTCCAGCTTTTTTCATATTTTGAATAATACGACCTGGAAGTGAACCTAAATAAGTTCTTCTATGACCTCTAATTTCTGATTCATCCTTAACGCCACCTAAAGACATTTTTACAAATTTTCTATTTAAGGCTCTAGCAATTGATTTTGCTAAGGATGTTTTACCAACTCCTGGAGGCCCTGCGAAGCATATTATTGGTGCCTTTAATGAATTAGTAACAGTTTTAACTGCTAAATATTCAAGTATTCTTTCTTTTATTTTATCAAGGCCATAATGATCCTCATTTAATATCTCCTCAACCTTATAAATATCTTCATTATCAGTTGTTTTTTGATACCATGGAATATTTAATAGCCAATCAATATAGCTTTTTTGCATTGAATATTCAGCGCTGGCACTGCTCATTATTTCAAGACGTTTAATTTCGCTTAATGCTTTTGTTTTAACATAATCTGGATAAGGGTTAATTTTGACTAATTCTTTTAGCTCACTACAATCCTTATCAGTTGGAGTAATAT
>CAKPZU010000107.1 GCA_934215405.1 uncultured Bacilli bacterium
TGTTAAAGGTGGAGGATACAATGGTCAAACTGGTGCAATCCGTTTAGGAATTGCAAGAGCTTTACTTGAAGCTTCAGCTGAATATCGTCCAACATTAAAATCTTTAGGTTTATTAACAAGAGATGCTCGTGCTAAAGAACGTAAGAAATATGGTCTTAAAGGTGCTAGAAGAGCTCCACAATTCTCAAAACGTTAATTTATTTATGCAAGAAAAAGATCCAATTATTTGGGTCTTTTTTTTGTGTTTTATTTAATATAATTAAATGGTGTTAACAATGAAAAAAGCAATACTATTTTTATTATTTACAAGCATGATAGTCATTCAATTGATGTCTTTTTTAATGGCATTTAAAGTAAAAGAAACATCATCATTAATAAACGATGTAATTTTTATAGATCCAGGACATGGTGGAAGAGATAATGGTACACATTATGAAAATGTTTTAGAGGATGAATTAAATTTAAAACTTGCTATAAATCTTTATGAAGCAATTATAAGTGATGGAGGATATTGTTATTTAACTAGAAATGATGATTATGATTTAAGCTATGCTTATTCAAAAAATCATAAAATAGATGATTTAAAGAAAAGGATAGAGTATATAGAAAAAGCTAAATCAACATTATTTGTTTCATTACATTTAAATTACTACCCAAATAATAATGTTAATGGCTTACAGGTTTTTTATCAAAATGACAATGAAAAAAGTAAATTATTAGCCACAACTATGCAAGAAACTTTAAACAAAGAAAATCTACGCAAAAAGAAGATTAAAAAAGGTGACTTTTTCTTGTTAAATAATTGTAAGGTTACGGGGATACTAATTGAATATGGCTTTTTATCAAGTGAATATGATAGAAAAAAATTATTAGATGATAAATATTTAAAGAAACTAGCTAATTTAATTAAAAGTGGAATAAATGAATACTTAACGAAATATTGTTAAAAATAACTATGGTGATTAAATGAAAAAAGCTATAAAAGTTTTTTTTACTATTGCAAAAAGTGTAACATTTATATTATTCCTTTTTGTATTTTCCTTAATTGTTGTTTCATTTTCTTTAAGCAATGAAAAAAGAACTAATCCTTATTGTGTCAATAAATATCAGAATGAAATAGTTGCAATAAATGATAAATCAATTAAAGAATATACTTTTAACTTTGACTGTAATACCTTGTATATTAGGGCTTTATTAATTGATAATATTGATGAAGAAGCATTAAATGATACTTTACTTAATATAAAGGAGCAAGTAATTAACTATGATTGCTTTATACATTTAACACTTACTAGTAATGATAAAACGTATTATGCCTCTATTTCAAAAGATGATAAGAAAATATATTTACTAGGAAAGTAAATATAAAACAATTTTAAATTAGTTAATAAATTAGCATTTTAGCATTTTCCTTTTCTTGTATTTGAAGCTTTAATAGTATAAAATATTAAAGAGGATTAAAGGTATGGAAACAAAAATTTATCAAAGTAAGGATTATAAAAAAATTATTGAGGATTTATTAAGAGGTGAGGTTGTTGGTTTCCCAACAGAAACTGTTTATGGCTTAGCTATTGTATATAATAGTAAGGAAGCCTTTGATAAAATCTATCAAATAAAAAACAGGTCTATTACTAAGCCTATTTCAGCAATGGTTGCAAACAAGGATGTTTTAAAAAGTATTGCAATAGTTGATGAAAGAGCAAGTAAGGTTGTTGATAATTTAATGCCTGGGTCTATTACGGTTATTTTGCCCGCTAAGGATAATCTTTTAGAGCATGTTACCTTTAATCTAAAAACAATTGGTGTTAGAATTCCAACAAACGAAACTGCTTTAAAAATATTAAATGAAATAAATATTCCACTTTTAGTAACAAGTGCTAATATTTCAAATGAGCCTTCCTTATTAAAAGCTAAGGATGTTTATTCAAAGTTTAATGGTAAAATTGCTTCCTTAATTGATGAGGATGCTATAAATGGAGTTGCTTCAACAGTTGTTGATTTAACTAAAAAACCAATTAAGATTTTAAGGGAAGGCCCAGTAAGTAAAGAAAGGATAGAAGAAGTTTTAGGTGAATAATATGAAAATTGCTATTGCTAATGACCATGGCGGTCTTGATTTAAAAAATGCTATAATGAAGCATTATAAAGGAAAATATGATTTTATAAATTGTGGAACAGATACATATGATTCATGTGATTATCCATTGTTTGCTTTTAAGGCATGCGAGCTTGTCGCTTCAAAAAAAGCCGATTTTGCTATTGTTATTTGTAAAAGTGGAATTGGCATGTCAATTGCAGCAAATAAAGTAAAGGGTATTAGATGCGCCTTAATTGATAATACTACTAATGCAAGATTATGCCATCAGCATAATAATGCTAATGCTATCGCTCTTGGAGCTAATGATGTTAGTACAAGAAAGGCATATAAAATAATAGATGCTTATATAGAGGCTAAGTTTGAAACTCGTCATCAAAGAAGAATTGATTTAATTAGTAATTATGAAAATAACTAATGACAATTTAAATGTCTATAATGATAATGATGATTCTTTAAAACAAATGCTAAAAAAATCAATGATTGTTTCGTTGGTTTTTTTAATACTAATAATTTCATTGATAATTATTTTTCCCAAAGCAATTACTTTATTAATTGGCTATATAGTAGGCGTTATTGTTGGCTTTGCTTTATATTATTTTACTGATAAATTAATAAAGCAAACATATTATAAGGATTATTTAAAGGCTTGTAAGAAAATTCATTTTATTTATCAATTAAGTTATTTTTTAGTATTTTTTATTTGTGGTTTTATTTTTAAATCATATTTTATAATAATAGGGCTAACAATTGGACTATTAATTATAAAAATAAGTACTTTATTTATTTGTAATAAATAAACACTTTCACTTTATTTGTTTTGATTTATAAAACTAATTATGTTAAAATACAAATGTTAAAAAAGGAAGTAATAGTATGGAAGCAATAAAATCTTTTTTTAAAAATATTTGGAATTATTTTGTAAATGAGGCTAAAGGTGAGCTTTTAGTTTCTTTACTCGTTATGCTAATAATTGCTATTTTTGCTATTATTTTGGGAAATGCTATTAAAAAAGCTGATCCTAAAAAGCCAACAAAGGGCTTAGCCTTTATTGCTGAAGAAATAATAAATTATGCTACAAAGCAAATTAGTGAAATATTAGGAACAGCATACTTAAAGTTTACACCTTATTTTGTTTTCTTAATTTTATATATTCCATTAGCTTTCATTACTGGCTTGTTTGGTTTAGCCTCGCCAATGACTTACTTTACAATACCTTTATGCTTAGGAATTGTAACTTGGTTTGGAATACAGCTATCAGCCATCCATTTTCAAAAGCTTGATTATATAAAAGGATTTACAAGCCCATTACCAACATGGATGCCAGTATTTGTGCCAATTAATATTTTAAGTAAGTTTTCACCCCTTCTTTCATTATCGATTCGTTTATTTGGTAATGCTGTAGCTGGCTACATTCTAATGTGGCTTGTTTATTGGGGAACTGGAATGCTAACTGAGGTCGTCTTTGGCTTAGCTAACTTAAATATTTTTGGTATTATTATAGCTCCAGTATTGCACGCTTATTTTGATGTCTTTGGAGCATTCATTCAAACAATTATATTTACAACATTAACATTGCTTCTTATTTCTGCTGAAATACCAGCACCTGTTAATGTTGATGTAAATAAAACAAAAAAAAGTAAAAGCAAAGAAATAATTAATTAAAACAAGGAGGAAAAAATTATGTTAGATGTATTTAGTGTTTTAATGGCTTTAACTGATAGTGGTACAGCAGTAGGTATTGGCCTTGCATGTATTGGTGCTGGTATTGCTGTATTTACAGGATTTGGTTCAGGTATTGGAGAAGGTAACATTGCTGCCCATGCAATGGATGCAATTGGTAGAAATCCTGAAGCAGCTAGTGTTATTCGTTCTAATATGATTTTAGGTATTGCTTTAGCTGAAACAACTGGTATTTATGGATTTGCTACTGCAATTTTAATTCTAGTAATGGCTCTATTTTAATTTAAAGAAAAGGGGGAATAATTATGGCAATACTTGCCTTATTCTTAGCAGATGAAAGTGATAAATTTGCTGATTTAAAGAAAATCGCTGATAAAATTATTCCTAGTGATCCTTGGGCTTTTTTAGTACAACTACTAGCAACCTTTATTTTAGTCTTAATATTAGCCAAGTTTTTAGTAAAGCCTGCAAGAAAATATATTAGTGAAAGACAAGCCTACATTCAAGGTAATCTTGATGAAGCTAATAACAAAAATATAGAGGCAGATGAAAAGCTAGCTGATGCAAACAAGCAAATTAAGGATGCAAAAATTACTAGTAAACAAATGATTGAAAGCGCCAAAGTTAGTGCGCTTAATGAAAAAGATAAAATTATTGATGATGCTAAAAATGAAGCTTCATTAATTAAAGAAAAAGCAAAAACAGATATTGAAAATGAAAGAAAAACTATGAAGGAACAATTAAACAACGAAGTTGTTGATATTGCTCTTCTTGCTGCTAGTAAGGTTGTTGAAAGAGAAGTAAGTGAAAAAGATAATCAAAGAATTATTGAATCATTTATTAATAAAGAGGATGAATAATGGATAGTGTCGCATCTCGTTATGCTATTGCTCTTTTAAGTGTTGCAAGAGATAATAATCAAATTAAAGAATATAATAGTGAGGTTGAATCAATAATCAATATTATTTTAAATAATAAGGGGTTTATTTCATTATTAAGTAGCTATGATATTAAAAAAGATGAAAAAAAAGAAATACTTAATAAGGTTTTTAATGGTAAAATAAATCAATATATTTTAAATATGATGTATGTTGTTGTTGATAATAATAGATGTAAATACCTTCTTGATATTTTAATGGAATTTGATCGTATTTCTTTAAACGAGCTTAATATTAAAAAAGGAATAGTTTATACAACAATAAAACTTACAAAACAGCAAATAGAAAAATTAAATGAAAAGGTTTCAAAAATGTTGAAGGCCAATGTCTTTTTAGTAAATGAAATTGATACTAAATTAATTGGTGGCTTGAAAATAGTTGTTGATGATTATATTATTGATGATTCATTAAAATATAGATTAATAAGTTTAAAAGATGAAATATCTTTAAAGAAAGGGGAATAAATTAATGGAAATTAAAGTAAATGAAATTAGTGCCCTTATAAAAGAAGAAATTAAAAATTACGAAAACAAGATTGAATTGCTTGATACAGGAACAGTTATGAGCGTTGGAGATGGTGTAGCTGTTGTTAGTGGCTTAAAAAATGCTATGCTTTCAGAGCTTGTTATGTTTCCTAATAATATTTTAGGAATGATTTTATCATTAGATGAGGATTCAGTTGGCGTTGTTATTTTTGGCGATGATTCTAACATTAAAGAAGAAGATATCGTTACAAGGACAAAAAAGATTGTTGAAATCCCAGTAGGTGATGGCTTTTTAGGAAGAGTTGTTAATCCACTTGGTCAACCAATTGATGGACTAGGAAAAATAGAGTCAAATAAAACTCGTCCAATTGAAAGAATTGCTCCAGGTGTTATTACTCGTCAGTCTGTTAATACCCCTTTACAAACAGGAATTAAAGCTATTGATTCAATGATTCCAATTGGAAGAGGACAAAGAGAATTAATTATTGGTGATAGGCAAACTGGAAAAACAGCTATTGCTATTGATACAATTATTAATCAAAAAAATAAAGGTGTTAAATGTGTTTACGTAGCCATTGGTCAAAAGGCTTCAACAGTTGCGCAAGTTGTTGAAAAGCTAAGAGTTCATGGTGCTTTAAGCTATACAACAATTGTTTCAGCAACAGCTAGTGAAATGGCACCTCTTCAATATATAGCTCCTTACTCAGGGGTTACTTTAGCTGAAGAGTGGATGGAACAAGGACAAGATGTTTTAATTGTTTATGATGATTTAAGTAAGCATGCGGTTGCTTATAGAACACTTTCATTATTATTAAGACGTTCTCCGGGCCGTGAGGCTTATCCTGGTGATGTTTTCTATTTACATTCAAGATTACTTGAAAGAGCGGCTAAGCTATCACATGAATATGGTGGTGGCTCAATTACCGCTTTACCAATAATTGAAACACAAGCTGGCGATATTTCTGCTTATATTCCAACAAACGTTATTTCAATTACCGATGGTCAAATATTCTTACAAGCTGATTTATTTGCTTCTGGTCAAAGACCTGCTATTGATACTGGACTTTCTGTATCTCGTGTTGGAAGTGCTGCTCAAATTAAAGCAATTAAGCAGGTTTCAGGTACAATTAAGATTGAACTTGCAAACTATCGTGAATTACAAGCATTTGCTCAATTTGGCTCAGACTTAGATAAAGCAACTAAGGATGTACTTGATCATGGTGCTAAGGTTTATGAGCTATTAAAGCAAAAGCAATATGATTCAATGGATGTTTATGATCAAGTGCTACAGTTATTTACAGCTAAATATAGGTATATAAAAAAGGTACCACTTGAAAAAATTAATGATTATGAAAGCTCATTATTAACATATATGCATGCAAGTCATCAGGATGTAATTGATGATATTAAGAAAAATGAAAAAATTACTGATGAAGCATTAAATAAATTAAAAGAAATAATTGAAAAATTTACAGATGATTATGTAAATGAATAGGAGGTGTTATTTATGGCAATGAATCTTTTGCAAACAAAAAATAGAATACGTTCTGTTGCTTCAACAAAAAAGATAACTAAAGCTATGGAGCTTGTTGCAACGTCGAAATTAAAAAAAGCTAAAGATTTAAATTATAAGCTAACACCATATAAAAATGAAGTTTTTGAAATAATTGCCTATTGTGCTAACAATGTATTAGATAAAGATTATAAATATTTTAAGGAAAATAAAAGTGATAAGGAATTAAATATTGTTATTACTTCAACGCTTGGCTTATGTGGCGGCTACAATATAGCTGTCGAAAAATTTGTAAAAGAAAATATAAGTAAAAATGATGATTTAATTGTTTTAGGAAGTAAGGGTGTAAGGTTTTTTACTTCAAAGGGCTATAATGTAGTAAAATCATTTACAGAGCTTCCATCATTTAATTTACAAGAATCAATTTCTAGTGTCATTGCTCAATATGTAATTGCTAATTTCTTAAATTTAAAATATAAAAAGATTAATTTAATATATACAAAATTTATTAATTCATTAACGTTTGAACCTACAAGTATGCAATTACTACCAATTACTTCTTTAGTTGAAGTGAAAAAGATTAATAAGGAATTATTGCTTGAGCCTTCTGCTGAGGAGGTATTAGATACATTAGTTCCATTTTATATTGAAACTTCAATAAAAACATTACTATTTGAATCAATGCTATCTGAACAAGCA
>CAKPZU010000108.1 GCA_934215405.1 uncultured Bacilli bacterium
GCTACAGGATGTCTTTATCTTTTCTGGAACTATTAAAAGTAATATAGTTTTAAGAGATGATAATATAACTGATGAGGAGGTTTTAAAGGCTTGCGATTATGTAAATGCTACTCATTTTATTAATAAGCTAGAAAAAGGAATTTATGAAGAGGTAAGAGAAAGAGGTAATAATTTTTCAAGTGGACAAAGTCAATTGATTTCCTTTGCAAGAACAATAGTTCATAAGCCTGAAATTATGATATTAGATGAGGCAACTGCTAATATCGATACAGAAACTGAGGTATTAATACAAGACTCATTAGAAAAAATGATGAATATAGGAACGATGATTATAGTAGCACATAGATTATCAACAATTCAGCACGCTAATAATATAATTGTTTTGTCGCATGGAAAAATAGTTGAACAAGGAAATCATCAAGAACTTTTAAAGAAAAAAGGAAGATATTATAAATTATATCAACTACAATTTAATAAGAAACAGTTGCTTAAATAATTAAAATATGACAATAATTGTAGAAAGTGTACAATATATTTTCAAAAAAAAGGTAAAAAATTACCATTAACGAAAAAAAATTTACAAAAAAAAATATTTCAATTATAATAATACTTGAAGGAGCATATAGGCTATAAAGGAGGTTATTTATGAAAAATAAAAAATTAATAATGCTTAGTTTAATTCCACTTCTTGCAACTACAATCTCAAGCTGTGGAGACAAAAACGACGAAAGCTCTTCAGAAATTGAATATAGCTTTTCACAAGAAGAGGAAGTTTTAAAGATGATTCCGCAAGAGGTTTTAAATGCAAATGCGGAAATTGATTTATTAGTTTACATTGAAGGTCAAGAAGGTACTATAAACGATATCGGTAATTATTCAAATGATCCAAACGACACTGGAAGAAAATGGCATCCAAAAGATGTTTCATCACATGAAATGGTTAGATGGTTTGCTACTGCTAGTGCTTTTAAAAAGATTGCTCCAGGCGTTAAAATTAATTTGAAATTTACTTCTATTGATAGATATAATAATAAGATTAAAGAATATTATGATGCAACAGGACATCTACCAGAATTAATGTGGGGTGTTGACCATGTTGTTGAAATGCTACAAAAGGGATATTGTACTGATTTATCAGAATACTCAAGTTCTGAATATTATCAAGCTTATAATGAATACTTTATGTCAAGATTCAATTTTGGTAATTGTCAAGCTGCTTTCCCAATTTCAGCTGAGCCTTGGGGTGTATTTGTTAATTTAGATATTTTAGAAGATCCATCTAATCCAGTTGTTACTCGTGTATTTGAAGATGGTTATTGTACTGATGAATATAAAGAATGGGTTGACAATTTAACAATTGATACATTTACTGATGCTGTTAAGAAGACAAATAATGCACAGCATGCTGGCTTATCAAAGGTTGTTGAATATTTTACATCTTATGCAATGGCATCAATTAACGAGTCATTTATTAGAGATGGTAAAATTGATTTAACAAGTGAAGCTGTAAAAGCTAAGCTTCAAAACATGCTTACAAAGGAAAATGAATTATCTCAATATTGTACATATGTATATGATAAGAATTCAACAGGAAGAGATAATAAGCAAGGATTCAATGTTCAAAACTGGCACTCAACACAAGATTTTGCTTTAGACCATGAATGTACATTCTTTGCTGAATCACCATGGGCATTACCAATGGTTTCTCAATACATTAATTCTGCTGTAGAAGAAGACGACAAAGGCTTGCCAAGAACTGATGATGATGGAAATTATATTCCTAACATGGCTGCAAGAAATACAAAGGTTGACTTTTTACCTTATCCAAAGGCTGATGCAGATTCAGATGCATACACAGGTATTGCTGTTGAAGGTATGGTAATTGGAAATCAATTTAGAATGGAAAATGGCCAAAAGGTTCCAACACAAAAGGATGCTAAGCTAAAGCAAGATATTGCTGCTTACTTTACAATGTTTTCAAATCTAGACCCACGTGCATTAAAGGAAAGAACACTAATTAAATACATCTTTAATGGCCAAGAATTCTCTGGAAGCTTATCTTTACCATTAATTAAGCAAAACTTCAAATTCTCATGGCAAAATGATCCTGAAAAGGTTGAATTAATGGGTGGCGACCCATCTAAAGATTTTGATGATAACTGGTCATATCAATTATCTGAATGGTTTAAACTTTATAAAGTATATTTAACAAATGACGATGAACCAGATGTTACAAACTTTACAAATATGACATATGGACTTGTTAAAATGCTAGATAGCATTTACGCTCTTGAAAATGTTGGCGATGAATCTGATAACTATGTAAGATGTCTAAATTATTGGAACGAGCCAGTAAAAATTGAAGTTGATGGCGTTGAAAAAGGTATTTTCGATAAATGGCAAAGCAGATTTACAACATTTAGAGAAGAAGCTACTGATGAAAATGGAGAGACTTATTATACTAACGTTATCGGTACAGATACTTATGTTGGTACAATTATGGACCGTTTATCTGAAATGGAAGAATACATTAATAGCAATTCTCAAAAAGCATGGGCATATTTATCTGAATTAGTTAATACAATGTATTATGATGAAGATGGTAATCCATTATATCCAGATATCACTGATAGAGATATTAGAAATCATTACGAGGGCTCTCGCTATTAATTAAAGCTAATAGAAGGTGCATGAAAAATTATGCATCTTCTTTTTTTCTTTTAAATTAAAAATTATTATTTTCATTATTATAAAATAGTAGTATAATTTTCAAGCGGAGGCTATTATGAGTGGCGTATTAATTATTTCTATTTTTACTTTTTTACTAATGTTTATTGCAATTCTTTTTGATTTCAAAATTAAGCTTTTTAAAGTTTCTTTAAGTGCTTATTGGGTAATAACATCATTAGCTGCAATATTATTAGTTTGCTTACGAAAAGTAAAAATAGAAGAAATAGTTGCTATTTTAACAAATAATTCTTCTATAAATCCTTTAAAAATTATTATCTTATTTTTTTCAATGAGCTTTATTTCAATTTTTTTAGATAAGGCTGGCTTTTTTAATGTTGTCGCAGCATATTGTATAAATAAGGCTAAATCTAATCAATTTAAGATATTTACAATTTTATATTTTGCAATTTCTATATTGACAGTTTTTACAAGTAATGACATTATTATTTTGACATTTACTCCTTTTATTTGCTATTTTTGTAAAAATTTAAATATTAATCCAACTCCATATTTAATTAGTGAATTTGTTGCGGCAAATACTCTTTCGATGGCTTTAATTATTGGTAATCCAACAAATATATACTTATCCTTAAATGCTAATATTGATTTTATTACATATTTTAATAAAATGTTTTTCTTATCAATACTTGTGTGCTTTATAGCTTATTTTTTAATGCTTTTAGTATTTAAAAGATTATTAAAAGTTAAAATAGAAAGTAAAGAAATAAGCTTAACTATCAATAATAAATTTTATATAATTGTTGGATTACTATTTTTAATAATTGCCACAATTTTGATGGCAGTTAGCTCATATATAAATATTCCAATGTACTTAATATCTTTTTCTTGTGCAATTGCTTTATTATTTATTGTATTATTTTACAATCTAATTAATAAAAAGCATGATTATATAATAGTAAAATCCTTAAGGAAAATACCTTATGAATTATTTTTCTTTTTAATTTCAATGGTTGTTATTATTTTATCAATGAATAATTGTAATATTGTTTCAACAATTTCTTCTTTTTTAAGTGAGAAAAATTCTTCCTTGTTAATTGGATACTCCTCATTTTTTATGTGTAGCATAATGAATAATATCCCAATGTCTATTCTATATTCAAATATTTTTAGCTATAATGCTTTTCCTTATAATGCAATTTATTGCTGTATAATTTCAAGTAATATTGGAGCTTTATTCACTCCACTTGGGGCATTAGCAGGAATAATGTTTTTAAACATTATTAAAAGCTTCGAAATAAAGAACTTTACATTTAAAACATTTATAAAATATTGTATGCCACTTTCACTTATTTTACTAAGTATTTCTTTTTTATTGCTAGCTATTGCTTAAGCTCTTTTACGTAATTTGTATTAATTTTTTGATCAATTATTACGTCATCAATTTTAACCTTTAGCTTTGTTTCGCCAATAATATCTATTTCATATTTTCGTTTAATGTTTATACTAATTTTATTGCCCTCAAATTTCATTTCTGTACAGCTA
This sequence comes from uncultured Bacilli bacterium, assembly GCA_934215405.1. Lineage (GTDB taxonomy): Bacteria > Bacillota_I > Bacilli_A > RFN20 > CAG-631 > CAKPXW01. The sequence goes on from CAKPZU010000108.1 coordinate 4,234, forward strand.
GGTGGAATGCTAACATAATGCTTTATTTCCGTTTTATCATCGATTTCAATTTTTTCTACTGTAAATTCATATGGTATTAAATCACAAAAATCATAGATATTATCGCATATTGCACATTTAGTATTATTATCAAAGCTATACCAATAGTATACTTGATAGGAGCCGTTAATATAAATGTCTTGGTTCTTAACGACTACATTATGGATATGATTTAAAACATAGCAACCTAAAACCTTTGAAATACTATCTTGTACTAGTATTTCTTTTGAATCGTTTATTTCTTTTGAGCCATTTGCAATAATGGCCTTTGTTAATATTTCTCGATACAAATAAATCACCATTAAAAAATATGCATAATAAGCTAATTATTATGCACTTTCTTTTTGGTTTTTATTAAAATATTTCTATTATCATTGTTTTTATAAAAAATAGTATTAATACCATTTATATAAAAAATATTATATGCCATAGTAGCGTCTAAATCAAAAAAGCTTATTAATTTAATAATCTCATATTGAGTAAATGGAGCATTACCATTTTCTTTTTCACGATAATTTCGTAGGCTTATTCCAATGATTTTTGCAAACTCCTCTTGTGTTATTCTTTTTGATTTTCTTAATGCCTTAATTGTTGATGGAGAATCACATTTCATGGTATATACAACTCCTTATTTATAAATATTTTAACATTATAAATAAGATATTTCAAATAAATAAAGGTAAATTCTTACTAAAAATACATTAATATAAAAAAGGAAATAGCTAATAAATAAATTGGAAAAAAGTGCTTTATTCTTTTAGATTTGTAATTGAAAAATAGCTTTAAGGCTAGATATGTAAATAAAAATGCAAAAAGCATAGAAATTAAATATAGAATAGTTGCTTCATTAAAAAAAATTTTTTCTTTAATTAAAGAAATTAAAGTTGAGCCAAATGAAACAACAATTAATAAATAGAATGAAAATTTTTTAGCATAATTGTCCTTTAATTTAGCTAATCTACCTCCAAATAATGTCATTCCACTACGAGAAATTCCAGGGAAAATGGCTAGTGATTGAAAAATTCCAGTAATAAAGGTGTTTTTTAGGTTGTATTCAACCTGCTTTTTGATGCTAATAGTGTTATGTATAAATAAAATTAAAGCAGTGATAGTAAAGTTTATAGCAATTAAATAAACGCTATTGAATGCGCCTTCAATAAAATCATTTAAGAAAAAACCAACAATAGCTGCAGGAAGTGAAGCTACTATTAAATAAATTATTATTTTAGCTTCATTTATATATTTATTCTCTTTTTTAAAAATATATTTAAATGAACCTAAAATTATATTTAAAATATCCTTTTTAAAAAATATAAGCAATGCTAATGAGCTTGCAAAATGTAAATATATTGTTATTTCAAGTTGGTTTTCAATATTAATGTTTAATAGCTTATATAAAATTGCTAAATGCCCACTACTACTTAATGGCAATATTTCTGTTAATCCTTGTATTATTCCTATAAGAATATATTTTAATAATAAAATAAAACTTTGCATATAATCACCTAATTAATGTGTATGCAAAGTGTTAATTATTAATCACCTATAATATATTTTATTCCTTTAAATCCTTAATTGCTTGCTTCATATTTTCACTTTTAAATAAATAGCTACCAGCGACTAATACATCTGCACCAGCTTCAATAACTTTTTTAGCAGTTTCTTTATTAATACCACCATCAACCTCAATTAGGCATTCATAGTCATTTGAGTCAATAATAGTACGTAATTCCTTGATTTTATTAATAGCACTATCCATAAATTTTTGACCACCAAAGCCAGGATTTACCGACATTATTAATATTACATCTAAATCCTTTATAAATGGTAATAATACATCAATGCTTGTTTCAGGCTTAATTGAAATTCCACAAGCAAGATTATTATCATGGATGATGTTTATTAATTCTTTAATTTTCTTTTTGCTTTTTACTGCCTCGTAATGAAATGTTATTAAATCAGCCTTACTATCAATAACCTTTTCAACATATTTTGATGGATCATCAATCATTAAATGTACATCCTTAAAAATCATATAATCCTTAATTGCTTCAAAAATTGGAAATGCAAAAGAAATATTAGGGACAAAATGCCCATCCATTACATCAACATGAATCCAATTAGCATTACTTTTTATTACTCTTTTCATTTCTTTATCTAAAAAACGAAAATCAGCTGAAAGTAGCGAAGGTGCTATTCTAATTATTTTTTTCTCCATACGTGTTTACCATCCTTTATTTCACTCATTAAATGTATATAATTATCATATCTTCTTTTATCAATTAAATTATTTAAGACAGCCTCTTTAACTTTACAAAATGGTTCATCCTTATGTAAGCATGTTTTATATTTGCAAAATGTTGAATATTTGGCAAAATCTTTAAAAATATGTGCATATGTTTGTAAGTCAACCTTAATATCAAGTTTTGAAAAGCCCGGGGTATCAGCAAGATAAGCATTGTCAATGTTAATGTATTCTACCTCTCTTGTTTGATGCTTTCCTCTTCCAAGCTTTTCAGAAAAGTCACCAATTATTCGGCTTTGATTATTACTTAAAGCATTTATTAATGATGATTTTCCGACAGCAGATTGACCACAAAGGACTACTTTTTTATTTTTAATTTCATCTTTTAGTAAATCAATATTTATATTTTGATGGCTAGAAATTAAAATAACCTTATAGCCTGCAAATTTATAGTTATCTATTAAAGATTTTGTACTTTCATCTAAAAATTCACATTTGCTAACTACAATTATTGGCTCAATGTTTTGCAATGTTGCTTGCACAATTAGTTTATCGACCAAATAGGAATCAAAATTAGGCTTAATAGTTGACATAACAATTAAGGCTACATCAACATTTGCAATTAATGGCCTAACTAAAAAATTTTTACGTGGCTTAGCATCAATAATGTTTGAAAAATTATTCATCTTGTCATGTTCAAAAATTACCTCGTCACCACACACTAATGAAAAATTAATATTTCTAAATTGGCCTTTAGCTTTGCAGGTATATATC
>CAKPZU010000109.1 GCA_934215405.1 uncultured Bacilli bacterium
CAATAAAGCAGCATAAATTGATTCTAGTAATAATTTTATATTTACTTTTTTTAATAATTTTAGCAATATAATCAATTGCTTCTAGCGTTTCTTTAATTGCATATTCATCAGTAAGCACTTTACCATTTAAGGAAACATTATTTTCTTTAATCCTTTTTAAATATAAATCCGGCTCATTTTTTACCTGAATTGCAATAACAGGAGTAGTGCTAGTGCTTTTTGAAAAAGTATAAATTGAATCCATTAAAGCTTCAACCATTGCCCCTTCCCTTTTTAAAATATTCTCATTATTTTGTATGAAAAATAAAGCATCCTTGTGGTTTAAAGAGTTTTCATATTGTGGATATAATTCTTTGTTTTCTTTTATATATTTAGGAGCACAGCCACTCATCCCACCAATATTAGTTGTAAATAATAATAATTCCACCTTTAAGTTATATTTATTTGCATATGTTAACATTTTTGAAAGATTTCTAAAATTATAAGCTCCTTCACTTATTTCTAAGTCCTTCCATTGAAGTGGAATTTCTACAACCTTAACATTTAATTCACTAGCTTTTTTAAAGTAGTATTCTATATCCTCAATGCTTTCTTTATTAACATCCATTAGCCAATCAGCTCTAATTTGTATGCCATTATAGATAAAAGGCTTATTATCAACTTGTAAATATCTTTTATTTTCATTTACAATTATTTTTGAAACTTCAATATCTTTTTCTTCATTATTTGTTTGATTATTACAAGAACTAATTAATAAAGATATGATTAATAATAATATTTTTTTTACTTTCATATTAACCACCAATAAATTTTATAGAATTTGATTTTAAGGTATTTTCTATATTATTAACATTAATTCTATAAAAAGTATTTCCTTTTAAGCTTAATGTATCACTAGTTATTGGATTTTCAGTTTCTTTAATAAAGTTACCATCATAATCAACATAACCAGTATATAAAGTCTTTTCATAATTAACATTATAAATTGTTATATTACAATCATTTGTAAAAAATAAATCAATGTATTTTTCATTAGTAATAGCATAGCCCATAGCTTTATTATTTGTTTCAAAGCTTATCATAGCTTTAGTTGTTTGAATTGTTTGCTTTTTATAATCTTGAGGTGTATTTTCTATTACATTAAAAGCCATTATGTCATAATTATTAGTTAAAATCATATCACTTCCAGCTTTATTTATTCCTAAAATTATATCCTTAGTTAAATAAGTATGCTCCTTATAAGCTAATGTTTTATTATCAATTAATGACCAATCATCCCAACCATAGGTAGTCGTTGCAATTTCTGGAGTTGCTAAATCATAAACCATATAGCCTCCGCCCATGGCAATGCTTGCAAGTATTAATGATGGAGTTGATATATATGAACCATCATTTTCACTTATATGAGGGAAATTATTCTTATTAAATATATCTTCACTATTAAAATCTTCTATAACCATTTTATTAAAGGTAACAGTTTGTTCATATGTATCATCACCGACAATATCTATTCCTTCAAGATCAAATATATCCTTTACAAAGCCTTGCCATGAATCCTTATAGGCTTGTGCTACATTTACTCTAGTTAAGCATTTGTATGAGGAATTTTTAACAATTTTTCCTAAATAGTCATAGGCTGTTAATGTTTCCTTCCAGGCTTCAATATCTGATAATTTTCTTGTTTCATCTATTGTCATAATATTTTGTTGAGCTAAAATAAAGCGAGGGAATGTATCTGATTCATTATGAATTTGAATAGCACTTACAATATGGGCGTTATTGTTATTTGTACTCCATAGACTAATACTATCCATTAAAGCATTGACCCATTTACCTTCTCTATTTAATAAATTCTCATCATCTTGCTTTAAAAATAAACCAGATGGAGTATTTATTGATTTATAGCGAGGATATTTTATTTCATCATTTTTTATATATTGTGGAACATTATCACTCCAGCCTGTTGTATTAGTACCAAATAGTAAAATTTCAACCTTCAATGATAAATTATTAGCTATAGTTAAGATTTTTCCTAAATCCTTAAAGTTATAAATACCTTCACTTTTTTCACAATCCTTCCAGCGAATAGGAATTTCAACTAGTGTAAAACCAATATCTTTAGCAATTTTAAAGTATTTTTCTATTTCAGTAAAATCCTTACTTTCTTCATAAATTAATAAATCAGTTCGTATTTGAACACCAATTGGAGTAATTGGCTTATTATCTACGCTATAATATGTTTTGCCTTCATCATTCTTTTTAATTTCACTAATTACAGCTTGATTATTATTAAATGATGAATTATTAGTATTATTACAAGAGCTAGCTAATAAGCTTAATAAAATAATTGAAATAAATTTATTCTTCATAGTATCCTCCTTTATTTGATTGCTGAATTCATTGAATTACCAACGAATTCCTTTTGTAAGGCAAATAAGGTTATAATCATTGGTATTGTAAACATCGTAGCACCAGCTAATGTTAAGTTCCATTTAATTGAATAGCTATTTTGGAAATTAAGTAAAGCAAGTGATAATGTTTGCTGGCTATCCTTCATAATATATAGGCTTGGTCCAATATAATCTGACCACATTGAAGTAAATAAGAAAATAAATAATGTTACAATACAAGGCTTCATATTAGGAAGTAATATTTTAAATAATATTTTAAATGATGAACAGCCATCAATTTTAGCTGCCTCATCTAATTCCTTTGGCATCGCTATTAAAAATTGTCTCATCATAAAGATGTTATAAGCGCTTCCTCCAAAGGCAGGTACTATTAAAGGTAATAATGTTCCTATCCAGTTAATCTTTTTAAAGACTACAAAGGCTGGAACCATTGTAACAACCCAAGGTAGCATCATAGTTGAAATTAAAATGCTAAACAAAACATTTTTAAATTTTCCATTAAAGCGAGCAAAGCCATAGGCGGCTAAAAGAGAGCCAAACATGTTTAGAATAATTATAGGTATCATAATTAACAAAGTGTTTCCTAAGGCCCTTAAACAGTGCATTTCCTTAAATGCATCTATATAGTTATAAGCTCTAAAGGAAATAGGAAATAAGCGTGGATTCATAGAAAGTATTTCACTATCATCATTAGCAAAGGAAAACATTACCATATAAATAAATGGAAAGACAAAGAAAAAAGCAATTAATATAACTAATGCATTCCATAAAATACCATTAATTAATTCTTTCTTTTTACTTTTTTTATTAGCTACCATAATACACCTTCTTTCCAATTGTTTTAAAGAATATAAATGTAAAGATAGAAATAATTGCAAAGCATATCCAAGCCATAGCACAAGCATATCCCATTCCTGCTCCATTAAAGGCGTTTTGCATAATACACATTGTCATAGTATAGGTATTATAATTATCGCCAAATAGTAAGGTTATTTCTGTATAGGCTTGAAGGGTATTAATAAAGCCTGTTGATAGTAAAAAGAATAAGGATGGTGAAATTGAGGGTATTATAACATTTAACAAAACCTGAAACTTTTTAGCTCCATCAACATTAGCAGCATCTAATAAATCATTTGAGACATTTTGTAAAGCTGATAAAATAACTATCATCCAAGGGCCGATTGCACCAAGTGAATTAATTAAAACAACACTAATCATCGCCGTAGCACTATTTCTAAAATCAATTTTTCCTAGTCCTAATTTGGAAAGTAGGTTAACTATTAAGCTTTTATCTTGACAAATTAGTAATTGCCAAAGCAATGCACTAGCAACTGCTGGTATTACAGCAGGTAAATAAATTAACACACGATAAAAGTTTTTAAGCTTATAATATTTTCCATTTTTATTTAACAATAAAGCTATTATAAAGGAAAACACTATTGTTACTAAAACCTTTAAAATGGCATAAACAAAAGAATTTAATACTGAACGCCAAAATAAATGATCAGTTGTAAATATATCGGTGTAGTTTAATAATTTAATAAATTTTAAAGGCTTTGTAGTAATTGTTGAAGCTTTAGCTGAGGTAAATGATAAGATAAATGAAACAATCATTGGTATTAAAGTAAAGCATATTAAAGCAATTAGCCAAGGTAATATGTATAAGTAAAATTGCTTTTTAGTTATTACTTTTTTTGCTTTACTAAAGAAATTAGTTTTATTACTTATAGCTTCCATAGGCTAAGACCTTGCAATTACCTTTTTAATTTCTGTTTCAATATCTCTTTTACAATTTAATAAAGCATTTTCAACGCTTTCATTATCTGTCCATGTTGCTCCATAATTTAAACCAAGTTTTGCTTCCATAGTTGTTGTATCTATATATTGTGAAAATAATAATGGCTTGGCAATATTAGTCATATTATAAAAATAATTATTAAGCTTTGCTTCTTTTTCATTATCAGCATTTAAATATAAGGCACTACTAGCAATAGTTTTATTAGCAGGAACATTAAATGATTCATTATTTTTGATTTCTTGTCTAACACCAGATGTTAAAATATATTCTAAGAATTTATAAGCAACATCCTTATGCTTGCTTGTAGCTGAAATTGATATTCCAACAAAGCTTGTGCTTGTAAATACTTCATCATTTAAATTTCTTACAGGTCCTGGAGCAATTCCATAATCAAATGACATATCATCCCAATTATAAGCTTTAAAGCTCCATCTTCCTGCCCAAACTACTGAAACTGATTGACTCTTAAAGCCAATGCCTGTGTCAACAGATTTTGTATCAAGTGGTGTTGAGCTTTTATTTTCACCAACAAAGTAATTAGTTAAATGCTTAAAAGCAGCGATAACTCTTTCATCTTCAGCATTGAATGTTTTCCCATCATCAATAAATAAGCTACTTCCTTGTTGTTGTACAAATTCCATTACATGACGCCATGGAATATAATCAAAAACAGTTCCATATCTTAAGAAATTACCATTATCATCAAATTTGCTTAAATAATGGCAAAACATTTCATTTTGTTCCCATGACATTGGAATAGTTTCACTAGGATAAATCTTATCATCACTAGGATATTTTATTAAATCATATAAAGATACTTCATGGGTGCTATTATATTCATCAATATGATTTTTATTATAAACCATCATAAAGTCAGCACTTAAATCCTTAGCTAAAGCATATAAATCACCATTTTTATCACCAAGCTTATTAGTAGTAGTGTTATAGCGATATCCATCATTAGCTTCCCATAAATCACTTTCCTTTAAATCAACGCCTTCATTAATGTATGGTTGAAGATTTAATAATAAATCATCTCTAATAAATGATGATATTTCTCCAGGCTCCATAAAAAACATATCAGGTGCCATATTTGCTCCAAAATAAGTTTTAAGATTATCAAAATAATTTGCTTTATTTTCTCTTACGCTAACATTCCAATTTGGATAAATCAAATTAAATTGACTGGCTAGCTTTTTATAAGCATTGGCATTATCATATACATAAAATTCAATTGTGCATTTTTCACTTTCATCAGTTTTTGAATTATCATTATTTGCATTATTACAGCTTGCAAGTAATAAAGCTACGATACTAAATATTATATTTTTCTTTTTCATAGTCTTCCTCCTATTAAAAATTGCTTTTTAAATATATTTTTATTATGACATATAAAAATAGCAATACAATTCATAAAATAATTCTTTGTTCACTTTTTCATTATTTTTCATCAAATTTAATGATAAAATTGTAATGTATATAAAAAAAATGACAAATATTATTTCAATTGTTGATTAATTTTTATTATATAAAACTGCTAGAAATTGTTTTTTTAATAAAAATTTAGTGAAAAAATGAACAAAAACTAATTAAAAACACTTTTTGTTGATTTTTCATCTTTAAAGAATGATAATTAATATAAAGAGGATCTTACTATGGATAATAATATACTAGAAAAAAATGAAAAATATAATATAAAATCTTATTATAAAAAAACAATTGATAATACATTTTCAATGTGGCCTCATTCACACCAATATCTTGAAATAATGGAGGTATTATCAGGAAGTATATTTTTAGATATTTTTGAAAATAAAAAAATTGTTAGCACGCTTCAAGTAAAAGCCAATACAATAATTATTATTTCATCATCCTATTATCATCGAGTTAGAGCAAATAATGAAGCTTTAATTACTAATCTTGAATTTGAAATGTCTTACATTAAGGAAAATTATATTCAAACTATAGCCTATTTAAATAATAATGCTGAATGGAATAGTATTTTAAAAAGTAAATATGGTATTGTTACTATCTTTGATGCTTGTGGTGTTTTAAAATCAATTGATTCAATTATTAATCGTGTTAATAAGGTTGGTTTAAGTAATAATGATATTTATGTTGATTCCTTGATTTTTCATTTATTCATAAAGCTAATTGATTCATATAAGATTTCAAAGCAAATGTCTAATAGTGGTACATTTTTTTATAATAAGGCTATGGATATTATTAAAAGAGAAATTGGTAATGATATTAGTGTTTCTTCCATCGCTAAAGAGTTAAATATAACAGTTTCATATCTTGAAAGAATATTTAAGGATGCTTGTAAAATGAGTGTTTTAAAATACATTAATTTATTAAAAATGGATTTAATAAAAGAACAATTAATTAACACTGATGAATCAATAAATAGCTTATATAAAAAATATGGCTTTAAATCTTTATATCAATTTGTTTATCAATTTAAGCAAATCTATAACATGACTCCAAAAAAGTATAAAGAAAAATATTATAACAAGGTATTTATAGAAGATAATATTGAATATAATGAAAAATCCTTTGAAGTATAAGAATTTATCGATAAATATGCTTACTTTTTAGCTTTATAATTATTAAAAAGCAACTAGTAGTTGACACATTTACAAGTATAGTTGGTAGAAGTAAACAATAAAAATTGATAAATTAATAGCGTAAAAAGTGGAGGAAATAATAATTATGATTTTAGCAGATAAAATAATGAATTTAAGAAAAAAGGCATGTATGAGCCAAGAGGAGCTAGCCGATAAAT
>CAKPZU010000110.1 GCA_934215405.1 uncultured Bacilli bacterium
AAAATATGTAGAGTAATTGCTATTTTCTATTGAAGATTCAGGAAGAATTAATATATCAGTATTAACAAGCCCTCTTGTATTAAATACTATTGAATAGTAGCTATCATTGGGATTTGAATAATCAACATCTACAGCTTTAATGCTTTTATCTTTAACATTATTATATAAATCCTTTTCCATATTTTTACTATCTAAATGGTTAATTCCAATAAAAATATTTATTTTTTCATTATATTGAGGTGTTTTTAAAGCATCAAACAAGTAATAAAATCCAACAAATGAGCCAATGTAGATTAGTAAAATAAAAAACCAATTAAATGATAAAAATGCCTTTATTTTTCTTTTACTTAGCATTATCTATCACCCCATATCCTATAATAAAATTATCAACAGCTTCAAAATTATAGCTATTATTAATTTTAAATTCATCAGAAAATTTATTAGCTTCAATAAAAATAGTTCTGTTATTAACTTTTATTTCATATACCTCAAAATTATCAATAGTTTTAATATTTAAATCAATAAATGAAATTACTCCATTTATTCTTTCATGATCAAAATGTTGTATTTTTGCTAAAAAATGATAATAGGAATTTAAGTTTCTCTTTATTAATGAATTATAAATGAAAATATATGAGAAATAGCTTCCAGTAATAAGAGTGTTGATAATAATTATATAAAATTCTTTTGAAGCTATAGTTAATAATGTAACAATTAGCAATACTAAAATACCCAAAATAATAATTATAATATTTTGCTTTTTTTTAGTATTTTCAATTTTTAAACCATCTTCAATGTTATATAAATAAATCATTTTATTCATCCTTTATAAGTAAAAAATCTTTAACAAATTCATTTTTGGAATTTTTAATTATTTCTTTTATATCACCCTCAGCTACTATTTTACCATTATCCATAATAATGACCTTATCTGCTAAATATAAAGCATCATTAACATCATGAGTTACAAATATCATTGAAGCATTATATTCCTCTTTTATTTGTTTGATTAGTTTTTTTAGTTCAATTTTAACTAAAGGATCAAGATTGCTTAATGACTCATCAAATAAATAAATATCAGGTTTTTTAATTAAAGCCTTAGCAATAGCAACACGTTGCTGTTGCCCTAATGATAATTGCTTAGGCTTTCTACTTAAAAGATGATCTATTTCAAGCTTTTTACTAACATCCAATACTCTTTTTTCTATTTCTTCAAGTGGAACCTTTAAAGCTTTAAGTGGAAGGGCTATATTATTATAAACACTCATAAATCCATATGTGAAAAATGATTGTGATACGTAAGCGATATTTCTATTTTTAATACTTAAGCGTGAAGCATCTATAGAAGATATTTCAATTACTCCACTATCATAAGGCAAAGTACCACATATACATTTTAATAATGATGTTTTCCCACATCCTGATGGCCCTAAAATAACTAATAATTCACCTTGCTTTAAAGAAAATGAAACATCATCTAAGACTTTTGTCTTTTGCTTTTTATTAGTATAGTAGGCAGTTAGGTTTGAAATTTTTAGTCTATCCATATAATCACTTCCATAATTTTTTTAAATTATAACATCTTTTAAAGTGAAAATGAAATACTCATAAAAATATTATTAATATCATAAAATTGTATGGTGATAAAATGAAAAAGATATTTTCAATATTTTTGCTATTATTTTTATGTGGCTGTAATGCACATAAAACATTACAAACATCTAATGTATATGCAACATCATTTATTGTTATAGAACAAAGCAGTAACAAAATACTTGAGGGCTATAATTATAATACCCAACGAAGTGTGGCTTCTATTTCAAAAATAATGAGTGCAATTATTGTTATTGAAAATATGGATGTTAATGAATATTTAACAGTTCCTGAGGATATAAAAAAAGTTGATGGAAGTAGTATTTATTTAAAGGTTAATGAAAAGGTAAAGGTTATTGATTTACTATATGGGCTTTTATTAAGAAGTGGTAATGATGCTGCTATTACCTTAGCAAAAGGAATGAATAATGATATTCAATCATTTGTTGATTTAATGAATGAAAAAGCCTCATTTTTATCGATGAATAACACATATTTTTCAAATCCTCATGGCTTAGATGTTAATGATAATGGCAATATTTCAACAGCCTACGATATGGCTATTTTATATTCATATTGCTTAAAAAATCCTTTGTTTTCAAAAATTATTGCAACAAAGGAATACCAAAAATATACTAACAAAAATAAGCTATTACATAATTATGAATATTGTACTGGTGGAAAAACTGGATACACAAAAAAAGCCAAAAGAACCTTATTAAGCAGTGCTAGTAAGGATGACATGCATTTAATTATTGTAACTCTTAATTGTGGCGATGATTTTAACTCTCATAAGCTTACATATGAAAAATATTTTAATAACTATAATTCTATAAAGATATTAAAAAAAGGTGAAAATGTTTTTGATAAGGATGTTATTAATTTAAAGCAAGACTATTATTTTATAACTAATAAAACAAATTTATCAATGATTTATAAAATTAACATGAAAAATAAAGAAATAAATGTAAAATTATATGATGAAAACAAAGAAATTGTCGATGAAATGACTGTTAAGTATTAAGTAGAATAATTGCTAGTTTCTAATTGTAAAAAAAACCATTTTAAATGCTTTGGTAATATGGTAAAATATATTATTGGTTACAAAGGAGATTTTAATATGGAAAGAAAAGTTGGAACTGTTTCAAGAGGCATTAGATGTAAGATTGTTAAAGAAGGCGATGATTTAGCAAATATTGTTGTAAATAGTGTAATTGATGCTTCAAAAGAAAGTAATTTTGAAATAAAGGATAAGGACGTTATAGCAATTACTGAATCTGTTGTTGCTCGTGCACAAGGAAATTATGCAACGATAAATGATATTGCTTTAGATGTTAAAAATAAATTCAATAGCGATACAATTGGAGTAATATTTCCGATTCTTTCAAGAAATAGATTTGCTATTGTTTTAAAAGGAATAGCAACAGGTGTTAAAAAGATATTTTTAATGTTAAGTTACCCTAGTGATGAGGTTGGAAATTCATTATTAACTTATGATGAATTAGATGAAAAAAATGTTAATCCATATAGTGATGTATTAACATTAAAGCAATATAGAGAGCTATTTGGCTATAAAAAGCATGAATTTACTGGTGTTGATTATATTGATTATTATGTTGATTTGATTAAAAGCTGTAATTGTGATGTTGAAGTAATTTTTGCCAATCAAGCTAAGACAATATTAAATTATACTGATAAGGTTTTAACATGTGATATTCATACACGCTTTAGAACAAAAAGAATCTTAAAAGAAAAAGGCGCCAAAGTAGTTTTAGGCCTTGATGACATATTAACATCATCTATAAATGGTAGTGGCTTTAATAGTAAATATGGATTATTAGGCTCTAATAAGGCAAGTGAGGATAAAGTAAAATTATTCCCAGAAAATGGTCAAGGGCTTGTAGAAAAGATTCAAGAAGAAATATTTAATAAAACTAATAAGCATGTTGAAGTAATGGTATATGGGGATGGTGCTTTTAAGGATCCTCAAGGAAAAATTTGGGAGCTTGCTGATCCAGTAGTTAGTCCATTTTTCACTAAAGGACTAAAAGGAACGCCAAATGAATTAAAGCTTAAATATTTAGCAGATAATGATTTTAAGGATTTAAAGGATGAAAAACTAAAGGAAGCTATTAGTAATAAGATTAAAAGCAAGAATTCTAATTTAGTTGGAAATATGGCATCTGAAGGTACAACACCTCGTCAGTTAACAGATTTAATTGGTTCACTATGTGATTTAACAAGTGGTTCTGGCGATAAGGGCACACCAATTGTTATGGTTTCTGGTTATTTTGATAATTATACAAATGAATAAAAGTAAAAGGCTATGGAGTGATTTCCATAGCCTATTTTTAATCTTGTGATTTTTTCTTTCTAATTGCTTTAATTACTAATGTAGTATTTAATATTATAATAATAACAGCAAATGTAATATTAATTAATAAATACACAAACATAGTTTTATCATTTTCAATAATGTAAGAATTAAGTTTATTTTCTAAATCTTTATCTTTTTCATCTAGTCTTGTTTGTAAATCATCAAGATTTTTTTGTACTTGTTTTATTCCTTCTAATAGAGCCTCATCTGCTTTTTGATAAGCATCCTTTAATGCATTGATACTTTTTATGATTGCATTATCTTGGCCTTTTAATGTAGTTATTTCATTATTTATTAATATATTAGCATCTTTATATGATTTATCAATGTTGTTAATAATAGCATTTAAATCATCAGTGTTATTTTTAATAGCTTCATTTAGCTTTTTAACCTCATCTTCAAGTTTCTTTTCAAGAGCATCAATGGCTTCTTGAAGTTTAGCATCAGCATTTTCACATGTGCTTTGTAAACTAGAAATACTATTAGAAAGCTCAGTATTTAAATCAGTAATATTACTATTGATTAAAGTATCAGCAGCTTTGTAATCTTGCTCAAGCTTAGTAATGATATCGTTTAGATTGTTAACATTATTTGTAATAGAATCATTTAATTCCTTAACTTCGTCATTAAGTTTCTTTTCAAGTGCATCGATAGCTTCTTGAAGTTTAGCATCAGCATTTTCACATATGCTTTGTAAACTAGAAATACTATTAGAAAGCTCAGTATTTAAATCAGTAATATTACTATTGATTAATGCGTCAGCAGCTTTGTAATCTTGCTCAAGTTTAGTGATAATATCATTTAAGTTATTAACATTGTTTGTAATAGAATCGTTTAATTTTTTAACTTCATCTTTTAATTTTTTTTCAAGAGCATCAATAGCCTGTTGAAGTTTAGCATCAGCAGTTTCACATGTATTTTGTAAGCTAGAAATACTATTAGAAAGATTAGTACTTAAGCTAGTAATATTACTATTGATTAATGAGTCAGCAGCTTTGTAATCTTGCTCAAGCTTTTCAACAGTTTTATTTAAATCATCAATATTATTATCATTGCTATTGATATAGTCATTTAATTTTTTAACTTCATCTTCAAGATCTTGCCTTAATTGAAGAATTTTGTTGCTTAATTCATTATCAGCATTTTCTAAAGTGAATTTAAGATTATTGATAGCATTAGTTAATTCAGTATCAGTAGCATAAGTATTATCAAGTGCATCAATTGTATCTTGAGTGGATTTAATTTTATTAGCTAAATCAGTTATAGAATCAGCAAGTCTAGTATCTTTATCATTTAGCTTTTTAACTTCATCTTTTAATTTTTTCTCAAGAGCATCAATAGCTTGTTGAAGTTTTGCATCGGCATTTTCACATGTGCTTTGTAAACTAGAAATACTATTAGAAAGATTAGTACTTAAGTTAGACAGATTACTATTGATTAATGTATCAGCGTCTTTATATGCTTTATCAAGCTTAGTAATGATCTCATTTAAATCATTTACATTGTTAGTAATAGAATCATTTAGCTTTTTAACTTCATCTTCAAGTTTCTTTTCAAGTGCATCAATGGCTTCTTGAAGTTTAGCATCAGCATTTTCACATGTATTTTGTAAACTAGAAATACTATTAGAAAGATTAGTGCTTAAATCAGTAATATTACTATTGATTAATGAGTCAGCAGCCTTATAATCTTGCTCAAGCTTAGTAATGATATCATTTAGATTATCAACATTATTTGTAATAGAATCGTTTAATTTCTTAACCTCATCTTCAAGATCTTGCCTTAATTGAACAATTTTATTGCTTAATTCATTATCAGCATTTTCTAAAGAGGATTTAAGATTATTGATAGCATTAGTTAATTCAGTATCAGTAGCATAAGTATTATCAAGAGCATCAATAGTATCTTGAGCAGTTTTAATTTTATTAGATAAATCAGTTATTGAATCAGTAAGATTACTATCTTTATCATTTAACTTATTTAGTGCATCTTTTAATGAGTTGATTTGATTATTTACATCATCTATTTGTGATTGTAAAGGTTTATCTATAGTCCAAACAGCATATAGTGTAATTCCACCATCAATCATGGTTGTAGAATCAATTGTAAATCCACTAGCTTTATTATAAGGGAAAGCTATAGAAATATTATCTGTTGGATCATAACTCCAACCAACAAATGTATAGCCATCTAGTGTTGGAATTATGTTACTAATTGTTATTTTATCTCCTACAAGATATTCATTATTATCAATTGGGGCGTTACTACCACCATTTGCATTATAAATTACATTATACTTTTTATCAATTTCAAATACAGCATATAGGTATACTTCTTCACCATCTAGGTTTGTTAAAGAAGCTGTGATTTCTTCTTCATCAGTATATGCAACAATCTGATTTGAAGCAGATGTTGACCAACCAGCAAAATGATAACCACTTGGCACAACAACACTAAGTGAAGTAGCGGAATTGATTTTAAAAGGCATATCAAATACAGCATATTGTTTGCCTACTTGATTTTGTCCATTAACAAAGACAATAGTATATGAAATAGGTGTCCAATATGAATATAGTGTAAGTGAGGTAACATTTCTTTCCCATTTTCCTGAAACATTTGCATTTAATTGTGAATCAAAGATTAATTCACCTAAACCATTTTCTTTAGTATAGTATCCTTTAAAAATATAACCATCACGTGTTGGATAAACAAGGCCACTAGAATGCAATGTTTCACCATATACAACAGATATAGATGAATTAAGTTCATCACCATCAGTTGTGATAAAATCAATTACAGTTATCGTTTGCTCCCATACAGCATATAGCGTAATATTGCCATTATTTTCTTCACAAAGTTCCTATACAATAGCGTTATCATCATATACTACAGCGCCATTTGGAGTCAATATCATCAACTTAAGACAAATAAGAAAGAATTATAATATTATTAAGAATAAAAACAAGGTTTTAAACTATTATT
>CAKPZU010000111.1 GCA_934215405.1 uncultured Bacilli bacterium
ACTAAACTCAATAATTAGTTGATACATTGATAAATATTGCTGAAGCTTAATTTCATTAATGTTTTCAACACTACTAGCTATTTTTAAATAATTTCTTAAGGCTTTAGCAAATGAACCATCATCATTAATAATATAATAATCCTCTTTATCAAAAAAGAAATCCTTTAAATTATTACAACATTGTAATAAATTATTAATATTTACATGAAAAACATTGTCACCAATTTGTTTTTCATTTTTTTTATCAGTTAAGCAAAATTCAATATTTATAATTCTTGATGTTTCGCTTTTATTAAGAACTAATCTATGAATGACATTTGATTTAATAATTACAAATGATTGAGGTAACACTTCACTAATAATAGGTAAAGAATCATTATCCTTATAATATTCAAAATCAAAAACACCATCAACATTATACATGATTTCAATTCTAGGATGATAATGTGCTCCCATATAAAATGATTCATCAAATAGCTTTTCAAAACAACCATTTACTTCAACACATAAATTATCATAATTGTTGCTCATTCATGTCACCACCTATATTTAATATACCATTTTTTACCAAAATAGCAATGTTTTTATTCATAATGACAAAAAATGTGCCATTAATAGATAGTAAGTAATTGCAATTAAAACTTTATAATGATAAAAATATTAATGAAAGAAACATAATTAAGTAAAGGAAAAATATTATGGAAAGTGTAAAGAAGAAGCGGTTAAAAAGACTTATAAAAAAATATATGCCTGTTTATATTATGATGATACCAATATTAATATTTTTAATAATATTTAAGTATTATCCAATGTATGGAATTATTTTAGCTTTTAAGGATTATTTACCAAGTAAGGGAATATTAGGCAGTGAATTTGTCGGCTTTAAGCATTTTAAGGAAATATTTATAGAGCCACAATTCTTAAGAGCCTTAAGAAACACAATTATATTAAGTGTCTTAAAAATAGTATTTTGTTTTCCAGTTCCAATAATAATGTCATTATTTTTAAACGAAATAAAAATAAAAAGAATTAGAAATTCAATACAATATATGATTTATTTACCAAATTTTATATCCTGGGTTATTATAGGTGAAATTGTTAGAATTGTTTTTGCAACAGGGGATGGCTTAATTAATAATGCTATAGTGCAATTTGGTGGAACGAGAAAGGAATTTTTAACAAATCCTAAATGGTTTTATTTTATATATATCTTTAGTACGATTTTTAAAGAAGCTGGTTGGGGAACGGTTATTTATATGGCTAGTATTTCCCAAATTAATCAAGAATTATATGAAGCAGCTAAAATTGATGGTGCTTCAAAATTTAAAATAGCTATGAAAATTACTCTTCCTTGTATTTCACCAATTATTATAATGATGTTTATTTTAGCAGTAGGAAACATAATGAATGCTGGTTTTGATCCAATCTTTAACTTATATAACAAATCTGTTTATAGTGTTGCTGATATTTTAGATACTTATTTATATAGAACTGGTATTAGTGAAGGAAAAATTGAAATTGGTGTAGCTTTAGGTTTGTTTAAATCAGTTATTAATTTTGCCTTATTAATGATGGCTAATGCAATTATTAAAAAACTTAATGGGAGGGGATTATATGACTAGTAAAGCTAACAAAAAAATTAAAGATTATGGAATAGGAACAGTTTTAATTTATATTGTTATGATTTTGTTTGCCTTAATTTGTGTCTTTCCATTTATCTATGAATTATTATTATCATTTTCATCACAACAAGATTATTTAGCTGCTAAATATATTGTATTACCAAAGCATCCTACTCTTGAATCATATAAATATATCTTGTTTCAAGATCAAACAATTATTTCGTTTTTAATATCATTATTAGTCACAGTATGTGGAAGTGCCTTTACAATGATATTTTCAATACTTGGAGCTTATATTTTATCAAAGGATGAAATGCCAGGAAGAAAAATATTCTTTGTTCTTATTTTAATTACTATGTTTTTTGATGGCGGATTAATACCATTTTATTTAACTGTGAAAGGTTTAAAGCTTAATAATACCTTACTTGCTTTAATTATCCCATTTGCAATTTCTTCATATGATATGATTTTGCTTAGAAATTTCTTCCGTCAAATACCTCATGAGGTAATTGAATCAGCTGAGATGGATGGGGCTAATGAATTACAAGTTTTGTTTAAATTTGTTGTGCCTTTATCAATGGCAGGAATTGTAACAATTAGTATGTTTACAATTGTTGCTAAATGGAATGACTGGTATTGGCCACTAATTTTCTTAACATTAAGAGAGGATTTATTCCCACTTGCATTACAATTAAGAAACGTTTTAATGAATCAACAAGGTAGCGTTGATTTAAATGGTTATGTAGATATGAGTAAAATGTTTACACAATCACAAAATGCTGCCATGGTTATGATATCAATTTTACCTATTATATGTGCTTATCCATTTTTACAAAAGTTCTTTGTAAAGGGTGCAATGATGGGTGCTATTAAAGAATAAAAAAAGGAGAAAAAATTATGAAAAAAAGTAAAAAGCTTATTACATTATTAACTGCATTATTATTAGCATCATGTAATAGTGTTAATGATGATAGCACTTTAACAATTTATTGCTGGAGTATTTCATCAATTAATACTGCCAAAAAGACAAATAGTCCAATTTATCAAAAAATTAAAGAAAACACAAATGCAGACATTATAGCTAAAACCATTAATTCATCAGCATATGAGGAAGCAATTAACAAATTATTTAATACAGAAGAACTTCCTGATGTTTTTGTAACCTATGGCCCTGAGCGTCCAAATCAATACAAAAAGATGATTGAAAATGGAACATTACTAGCAATTTCTGATTATGTAAGTGAAACAAAATATCCAAATTTATATAATCATTTACAAAATTATAAATTCTTAGAGGATTTATATTATGCTAACCATAAGCAATATAGTATCCCTACTAATTTTTCATTAGAGCATTCAATATATGTAAGAGAGGATTGGATAGAAAACCTAAATAAAAAGGAAAAGCTAACACAAATATTAACTGATGAATTGGGTCACACACCAAGTGAGGAAGAACTTATTACATATAGATTTAAGGATCCAACAACAATTTTAGAATTTTACCGTTTAGCTAGAGCCTTTACATTTTACGATCCTGATGAAAATGGTATTAATGACACATATGGTTATACATCAACAAGTGATATGTGGAGTGATAATTTCATTTATAACGCTTTTGCTGGTGGCTATCAAATGATGGTTAAGGATAATGATAAATATAATGCTAGTATTATTACTGATAATACAAAAAAAGCTGTTTCATTTATTAATAAAATGCATAATGAAGGAATAATGCATCCGGATTGGCAAACTGATACCTTTGATGACAAACAAACGAAGTTTTGCCAAGGAAAGGTGGGAATTATTGAATGCCATAACTGGTTTAATAACATCATTGTCGGCTTTAGATCAGCTAATCCAAATATTTCAATTGAAAAGGCAAGCCAAATTATTAAAATGATTAATCCTCCAACAAATGAAAATGGGATGGGAGGTATTTCAAGTCATCCTAATTTTTGGACAGTGACATGTATAAATGCTAAAATGTCAAAAGCAAAAATTGAAAAGGCTTTAGCATTAATGGATTATTTATATAGTAAGGAAGGACAAGATTTATTTGTATATGGAATCGAAGGTGTTCATTATGAAATAAAAGATAATGAAAGGGTTTCATTAATGGGTAAAAATAATTCAGGCTTTAATTATACTGTTGCTAGCTATGATGCAGCTTATCCATTCTCTAATTTTTGCAATTGGACAGCTGATTATTTTTCACCATATGCTACTAATGCTACTTTAATAAATAAGCAAATGGAAGAAGCCAAAAAATATTCTGTATATGAGGATTATCCATTTATTCAAACACCAAAATATGTTTCATATTTTGAAGGAATGAATGATTATAGCGAAGAAAAATTCAATGAATTCATTACTAATAGTAAATATTATAGTGGCACTTCTAATAAATTATCTAAAGTAAATTTTGAGGATTTATATTCATTTAATGATGAATTTAATGCTAATTGGACTTCATATGTTAACAAAATTTTAGCTGATTATAAAGGGCAAGAGGTTATTGATGAATATAATCAATATCTAAATGGGAATAAATAATATGAAAAGATTAAGAAAAACTTTAACATCATTTTTAATAATATTACTAGGAATTTTATTTATAAATCTTAAAAGCAATAAAGTATTTGCTTTAAGCCAAGGTGAAAATAATTTCTATTACTTTTATGGTGAGGCTAATGGAAAATATTATCAAATGACCTATAATGAGGATACTACTCGCTTTGAATTTACTAACGAGCCATATGCTATGATTAACGAATCATCATCACATCCAGGAGTTAATGGAGATGTAATTAAGGCTTATAGAGCCAATGCTAATATTATATTATCAATGAAGATTTCACTAATTCATGAAGCTAGTGAAGGCGATGGAGTAATTGTAAAATTCGGTAGAAGAAATATCAAAGAAGATGGAAATTATAGTGATTATATTAGTGTTTTAGATGACTATTTTTTAAAGCAAGAAAATATTCAAATTAATTTAAAGGATATCAATTTAAATAGAGGTGACCTACTATTTATTTCTATAAATAAAAATAAAACAGATGCTAATGATTCAACTACATTAATAACAAATGTAACATATGAAAAAATAGATGATGGTATTGATTATGGAAATAATCTTGGAGATTCAAGAATAATTGATGCTAGTAAATATTACTCAAGCATTCAAGGGACTAATGATTATTTTTATGCCTATGGCTTTAATGATAAATATGTCTTAATGGAATTTGGCAATTGTAACGATGGCTCTATGGCTTATCATGGACCATACCCTTATTTACAAATAGGTATTGATTATATGCATCCAGCCGATAGATATAATACCTTAAAAATATTTGTTTGTAGATATGATGGAATTATTAGTATTGAAGGTTTTATAAAGCATCAAAATGTTTATGGTGATGGAATTAATTTTAAAATATTAAAAAATGAAGAAATAATTTATAATAATGATATTTTGGGAACTGATGATAAAAGATATGAGCTAGATAGCTTATTAAGCATTAATGTCAAGGCTGGGGATTTAATCATTATGTCTTTAAATAGTGGAAAGCATTATGACAATTCAAGCGATGCCTTATCAACAAATATTGATATTTATTATAAAACAAAAGGAAATAATGAAATTGATAAAGAAGCTATTAATTACCTAAATTTAGTAAGCAAGGAAGCAGATTTATTTGATGTTATTAAGGTTGATAAGGATTATGATAAAGAAGCTAATGCTAATGGCTGTAAAGCAAATGCTTCACAAGGAATAATCGCTACATTTGTAATTTTAGCATTACTACTTTTCCTTAAAAATAAAAAGAAAAAATATTTATTAAGCTTAATGCTAATTTTTACAATTTGTAGCTGTAATAATCAATCAATAAAAAATGAAGTTTATGATAATATTATCGATTATGCAAATAGGCAAAATTATCATAATTGGTCTTATTTATGTGGTGATGTTGAAAATGAATTAAAAATGATGGTTTATAATGATTTAAGTGGAAAGTATCTAGATTATTCAGGAAATGGAAAAATCCAAAAGAACCAATGGATGCCAGCGACTGATAATGAAATAATGGCATGCTTTACTGCTAATAGTACTGCAACCATTAAAGTAAAGATTACGCTTGAATTATTAGAACTACAAAATGTCGGTAGTGATGGTGTCGCTTTTTATGTAAAAGCAAGTGATAATTCAAGCTATATACTTTCAACAACCTTAAGAAATGAAATAACTAGCTATGAAAACGAATTTGAATATCATCTTAAGGAAAGCGAAAAAATGTATTTTATTATGTCAGCTATTATGTCAACAACAAATGATAGAACATATGTTCACATAAGCATAAGCTATAAGTAGGTAATTTTATGAAATATGAAAAAGTAGTTCATTCATTTAATAATATAAGTGCTATTTATTTAACATTTAAGGATATTGCAACGCTATGTATTGTTCCATCCTCAATGGTAGATAAGGTAATTGATGACAAAATAGCTTCTAATTTATATGAGCAATTCGGTCATAATGCTCCTATTCCACTTGTTGATGTATCCTTAAATAATGATAATAAATCAAGAAATTTTTCAGCAGGTGATTATCTACATATGACCTCAACTTCTACATCCTTAAGGGTAAAATCTCAAGAAATTAATGAAAATTTTTTAAAAAAGGAAGTAATTACTATTCTTGAAAATGAAAAAATAAGAGCCAAGCATATAATACTTTTTAATAAAGATGAAGAAGTATTAAGAATTCATTGTGAGGTAGAAAATATTAATAATGAGCCAATTATTTTAACATCATTGCCTTCAATTGTAGTAGGTGGAATTTCACCATTTATAAAGGATAATGATACTGATAAATTAAAGATTTATGAAATTATTAATAACTGGGCTGGAGAAGGAAGATTAATTTATGAAACTGCCTCTCATTATGGTTTATATGATAGCTGGAGCCATTATGGAATGAGAGGACACAGAATATCTCAAGTTGGCTCAATGCCTTCTCGTAATAATTTACCATTTATGGCAATAAGCGATGAAATTAATAATGTAACTTGGGCAATAGCTTTATATGAGGCAGCATCTTGGCAAATTGAAGCAATTCATAATACAAATAGTATTTATCTTTGCGGAGGAATTGCAGATGAATTAGTTGGACATTTTAAAAAAATATTAAAGCCTAAAGAAATTTTTAAGACTAATGAAGCTCTAATTTCTTGTGTTACTACATCACTAAATGATGCTTGCTATAATTTAGTAAATGCCAATAAAAC
>CAKPZU010000112.1 GCA_934215405.1 uncultured Bacilli bacterium
GTATGAACCATCATTATTTGTACCAACAATTAAATCAGTACCATTAGCAGTATCACTTTGAACAATTTGTCCTAACTCATTAATAGTAATTGTATTAGGTTTTTCTGTTACCTTATTATTTAAAAAGCTTTCATTTGCTTGACGTCTTGCTTCAATTTCTGCTTTTATTGCCTCTTCTTCTTCATTCTTAAATTTTTCATATTTTTCTTTTAATGTAGCTAAAGCTTCTTCTTTTTTACTATTAACTTCATCAATTGTTGTAACTGAACTAACATCATTAATATATGTTGAAGCTAAATCCTTTAAAGTGTTTAAACTTGCTTCATTAATACCACTTAAGCTATCAACATAATCATTAATGGCTTTTATAGCTTCTTGTCTTTTAGTATTAATATTTGGAGTATAAATTAAATCACCATATACTTCATTAAAGTCTTCTACAGTTGCATATTCATGATAATAAGCATCCTCTAATGTAATAGCTGTTTCCCATGAAATTAAAGATGTGTTTCCAACTGTAAAATCACTTTCACATATTTCTAAAACATTTTCACCATCTACTAAAACTGATTTTTGCCAGCCTGAGCATAAAATTTGTAAATGAACCTTATTTTTATTTTCAATTCCTTTAGATGTTTGAATTACTTTATCTTCATTGCCCCATGATTTCTTTACTAAACTCATCTTATCATTAGTTATAGAGATAGAATAAGTTGTTGAAGTATCCCATTGTCTAAATAGAATTGTAGCAGATGAATATTGTGTATTCATATAATCAAAGGTAATGTATGTATCAAATGCCACAAAATTATTATTATTTTGTGTTCCCATTTTAACTTCACCATAAAATTGAAGTTCTGTGCTTTGTGTAATTACACCACTTTTTTTATCAAAGCTATAATGCTTATCACTATTTGTTGAAACATATGTTATACCATCCATAAATTCTTTGGCTTTTTCACCTTTGATAGTTAATAAATTATCAACAAATGCTTTATAATCATCAACTGCTTCTATAATTTTTTCTTTTGTTGTAGCATCATTAATTAAGCCTTTTGCTTTATCCTTATTAGATGTAATTAACTCATTATTAGCTGCTGAATAAATTGTTGTATCACTAATATATGCATCAATTTCATTTATAGCATTTTCTTTATCTTCCTTTAATTCATCAACTATTTCAGAAGATATTTCTTCACTGCTTGAAGTCTCATCACTTGAGCTACTATCTTCACTGCTTGATGATTCATCATTATTAGAACTTGATTGCTCTTCACTTGAGCTACTATTTTCACTACTTGAACTACTTTCTTCCTTAGTACTGCTTGATTCATCACTACTTGAAGTTTCGACATTCGAATTTGAATGCTCTTCTTCACTACTTGATAAATTGTTATTTTTACAGCCTACCATAGCTACTAAAGCTAATAATAAATAAAATGCTTTTGTTTTTTTCATAAATGTTCCCCTTTCAAGTTAGTATAATTATGTATAATTATGAAAGCGTTTTCAAGCGTGTAAATCAAAGTGGTAAAATAAGGATTTAAATGTAAAAATATTATCAAAAAAATGATACATTTTATTAAAATAAAAAGGCCAATTAAGACCTTTCTATTTTAAATAATATTTCTCAAAAGTGTTTTCAAGACACTTTGTTATCATATCCATTCCTAAAGCATTTGGATGGACATGAGCATTATCATTAGTATATTTTTTATATGTTTCTCTAGTAATTCCACTATCGTTTTGTAAGTCACAAATTTCTACATTAAAGTAATTAGCAACCTTTTTAATAGCGTTGTTATAATCATTTAATGCCTTATCATCTGCTCTTACTAAATTTGGAAGTAATGTCAAACAAAATACATCGGCATTAGGATATCTATTAACGATTTTGTGAAGCATTTTAGCATATGCTGAAGTAAAATAATCATTAATTCCTGCTTTATATTCTTTAGTTTGTTCATCATAAATATCTTCTAAACTATTAAATGAACCAAGCTCTATATAACTATCAAAATCATTTGTTCCCATATATACTAATATAATATCAGGATCTGTATCTTTTAAGGCTCCAGTATTAGCATGTAAATTAACTGCTCGATCATTAGCTGCTGATGATTCATCACTTAACCAGCCAACAACCTTTGAACCAGCCCAAGCATTATCTACTAAAACATTCATTTTAGTATTAGTGGCTAATTGCTTCCAATATGTTCTATCAGCTGAATGTAAAATGCCAACAGATGTATAATGAGGACTATTATTTTTTAATGTTGTATTAACGTTAGTATCATTACAATAGCCATCAAATGTTGAAATAGAATCACCAAGTATAGATAAATATTTTCCTTCAAGTACTGCTCCTAACTTTTCATTTTTTTCCATTTCATCGTTATAGCTAACATTAATATCACTAAATACTTCTGGATATTTTTCTAGTAATTTATCTTGGCTTTCAAATCTATTTATTGCAAAATTACTTAAAGTAAAGGCAGTTTGCCATGATTCAATATAGTATTGACCAACAGTAAAATCAGATTCTTGAATTTTACATACCACATGGTCATTTATCATTACAGTTTTTACCCAACCACAGCACATTATTTTAACATGATTTACTTCAAGATTAACTATTCCGATTAAAGGTATTTCTGACAATGTATTAGTTATAACTCCACTGCTTGACCAAGTAAGTTTTTTAATACTTAAAAAATCATCATATGCTGATATTGCATAATTATTACTTGTATCCCACGCTCTAAATCTTAAAGTAATTGATGAATATTCATTTTGAAGATAAGCAGGATTAATATCGAATTCAAAAACCTCGAAATTATTATTATCCTTGCCACCAACTATCATTTGTGTCCAGTTTTGATTATCATTTTGAATAATATTTCCATCATCATCAACTGCATATGTTGAAGGTTCATATAATGTAGCATTGTTTAAGAATTCTTGAGCAATTTCCTTTTTGCTAGTTTCACTTGAACTACTTGATTCTTCAATACTTGAATTACTTTCTTCACTGCTTAAGCTTTCTTCTTCACTAGATGACTCTTCAATGCTTGAAGAACTATTATCCTTTTCAATTGAACTACTTGATTCTTCAATACTTGAAGAGCTACTTTCTTTTTCACTACTACTTTCTTCTATAGAAGAAGTAGATGAAGTAGTGTTACTACTATTGTTTTGATTATTATTACAGCCACTAATTAACAAAAATATCGCAAGTAAGCATAAATTTTTATTTTTCATATTTTTCTCCTATAATAATTTGCTTAAGTCATTTTTATATGACATTAAGATTTTTTTAATTTCATTTTCATATGTAATGCTTTTTAATTTTAAAATTGTAATTTCTTTTAATTTAGTTATTTCATCTTTACTACTTGTAGTTGATTCATTTACAAATTTAATAGCTTCATTTATAAAATCATAATTAATAGAAGTAATATTTGAAATAGCAAAACCTCCATTCCATGATGTAAAAGCTACTTGTCCACTTGTTTTAGTATTGTCATCAATATTAACAAATTGTTCATTATTAATTATTACATTAATATTACTTTCATTCATCTCAAGGCGAATTATAAAATGCATATTAGTTGTATCCATTTCTACTACTTTTAGCTTTGTAGAAACCCCGTTAGTGATTCTACTTAAAGCTAATGTTTTAGTTGTAAATGAAATGGCATAGCAATCATTACTATTTGTATAATTAAATCTTACACATTCTTCAGTCCAAACATTTAAAATTTTTGGAGAATAATCAATAATAAGAATTTGTTTATTTTTATTATTTGTTTCATAAATAATTCCGCTTGAAACATTATTTTCAATTGGAAGAACTATTTCATCAAAATTATTTAATGAATAAGATTCCATTTTACTTTCAACAGTATAAGTCATACTATTAAAGATTCTAGCCATTTTACTCATATTTAAAATATCATCAGCATTAATGCTTTTAATTTTTAAAATATACTCATCATATAGCTCTTTCATTTCATCTTCATTGTTTAATTTATCAATTTCACTAGCAAACTTTACACATAGATTCATTACTTCCTTTTTAATAATTGAATCAGTTATCGTTGCAGCATAATCATTCATATCATTAATATATTTTTCTTTTATTTTCTTAATTGTTGATGAATGAATGTCATTTTCATCATAGCCATCATAATAAACAATATTACTAATTTCATAAGTAGTTTGCCAAGATTCAAGGCCAAAGAAGCCTGTTGCAAAATCTGATTCTACAAGTTCCATAACTTTTACATTATCAACAAAAATTGCTTTAGTCCAACCATATAAAACTAGTTTAAAGTTATACTTTTGATGATTTTTCAAACCAAAACCAACAGAATCTATTTTTGTTGCAACTCCTGTACCTTCTTGATTTGACCATTTTTTCTTGTTTAAAGTTAAAGCACTATCTTCAATTTTTAACTGATACAAAGAATTTGCATCCCATCTTCTAAATTGGAAGGTAACACTTGACCATTGCTCAGCTTTATAGTTTAGTGTTATATCAAAAGAAATAGTTTTAGTATCAGCACCATCTTGGCTTCCAAGAGTAAATTCTGTCCAACTCTCTGAATTTGAATTAACAATTTTATTATCAACTACATTAATGCTTTCCTTTGATAAATTATCAGTAAAGGTAAGTAAATTATAAAAATCAGTTACACTTACTTCATTTGTGGCATTAACTACTACTTGTTTGTTAGTTAATGAAGATACAAATGCAAACGTAAATAAAGCTAATAAAATATTATTTCTTTTCATTTTACATTTCCTCGCTTTTTCTTTTAAGTGTTAAAACTACAAGTAAAGCAATAATAGTACTACTTACTGCAGTATTTCCTCTACATCCCTTCTTTGGATTATCTGGAACTATAATTTCTTTTAAGCTAATTTCAAGTTTATTATTTTCACTAACAACAAATGAATACTCATTTTTAGCATTTTTAGTTAAAGCATTACCATTTAGTTTAACCTCTACATCATCCCTTGATAATGTAAATGTTACAACATCTCCATCGTATAAAACATCATTTTTGTTTATATAATTAATTGTTATATCATCATCAATAACAAGTTCAATATTTCTTTTTTCTTTAATAATATTTAATGAATTTGCTGAATTAACATTAATATTATCTAGTAGAATTGCTTTATTAGTTTTTAGATTGATATATTTTGCGCCATCTAATGCTAATGTATTAGTTGCTATTTTTTCATAATCAACACAAATAGTAACTTCATTATCTTTAAATGTTAAGCCTAATAAATGCTTTTTATTATCACTATATTTACTTAAATCGATATTAAAGCTTTCATTTTTTTCTTTTTCATTTGTCAATGTAAATGTTAATGTTGCATTATTTTCATTAATAAAATCAGTTAGTATATCAAAATCATTATACATACCATTTAAAGAAATATTGTTTGTAAGATTTAGCATTTTGTTATTATCTTTATTAACTATTTCATTATTTAAGGTATCAATATTTAATAAAGTATCATTTTCAAATGTTTCCTTAAAGAATGAATCTAATAGGTGACAATCATCAAGCATTTTAATGCTTGCATCATCAAGATAAATAGTTCCACTTCCAGTATGCTCAATTCCAATTTGTAATGTTTTATCTTCATAGACATTGAATTCAACAATATTTTCAACAAATTGCTCTGATTTATTAATTTGCTTTTTAAATAAGATTTCTTTAGTTAAAGCATCACGAACAAATAAGTAACCATTTCCTTCATGTAGCATTGTTTTTATCGATAATCTATAAAAACCTGCTCTTTCATATAAGCCTTGGTATAATTCACCATCATTATTAATAAAGCCACTATAGTTATAATTATCATCAATTTTTATAGTTCCAGTATCACCCTTATATGACCAATAAGCTAAGCCTGAAACAAAATTTGATTCATCAGCATAATTAGGTCCAAATCTTAAGTTTCTATCAAAGCCTCCAAGTACGAATTGAGATGGAGATTTTGTAGAATAATCATCATTATCTAAAACTAATAAATTAGTAACTGGAACTCTGTTATTTAATAAATACATTTCAAAGCCATTTAAGTAAACATTATTATTAAAATAAACATCTCTAATTGGTGTATAATCAGCTTCTGTATTATTATAGGTATTTCTTTTACTATAGCCATAAAATGGATCATCTGCCCATACACCAACACTTTTTTGTCCACCTAATACACAATCTTGTATATCAATATCACTAATAATATGATTACTTAAATTACTATCTCCAGTTCCCCAAGGAATAAAAGATACTCCGAAGCCACCCCATAAATAAGATGAACGCACCTTAATATTTTGTGTACTATTATCACCTTCGATATCTTGATGGAACCATTTACCTCTATCATCATTATATTTAGTTGAAAAAACTAAGGCATCATCTGAAGTATAGGTCATACATCTTTCAACATATCCATCCTTTGCACAAGAAAAAGAAAAGCCATCTGAAGTAATACAGCCTATTTCACTTTCAATTACATTAGCATAATAAACATTTTCACAATTTTGATTAGCCATATGCCAACCATTTGCTCGTTTAATATTTATGTCAACTACATCAATATTTTTAGATAAATAGAAATATGTTGGACAAATATGAATAATACTATTACATGCAACATTCGTCCCTGGATCTCCTAAAAATTTAGCAGATTCAGTTTCTTCAATACCATTATCCATCATTCTAATTGTTCCACCACCAGTAATTCTTACATTTTCACAATTAGCTACGTATAATAATGGATAATTAACTGTAGCACAAGCATGACACCACAT
>CAKPZU010000113.1 GCA_934215405.1 uncultured Bacilli bacterium
GATAATGGGTTGCCTTTTAATCCTTATGCACTTTATTCTTTAATTCAAATTTCAGAGAAAGTAGCTCAAAATGAAAGGACTTTATTTACATTTTTATCAGATAATGATATTAGTGGATTTAATTATTTCATTACAAATAGGAATAATGACTTGTTAAATGTCCCAATAATTTATGACTATTTTGAAAATCAAATTCAAAATAGTGAAGAGTATAAAAGCATATACTATAAGGTTGAAGCATTAAAACGTTTAACTTTAAAGAATACTAATCATGATATATTTAAAACAATTGCAATCATCAAAATTATTAATGACAAAGTTAAGTTCCCTTGTAATATTGAAAATATTGCACTTTCATTAGGAAAAGCATACAAAGATACTTCAATAGAAATAAATATTTTGCTTAACAAAAATATGCTAAAAGAAAATTCAATTGACAAAAGCATTGATTTTTCTATTATTCCAGATAGCGATGTTAATAAAACAATTGAAGAAATTATATCAACAAAAATTTCTAAAGCAAATTTGTCTGACCTATTAAATGTTTTTGACCAAAATAAGTATTATATTTCAAGTGAATATAACTTTAAAAATTGTATGACTAGATATTATAGATCTATATATTTAGAAGCGTCTAAATTTATGGCATTATCTTCGTTAGGCAACTTGTTTGCTATTGAATTTTGTGACGGATTAATTATTAATTTAATTAATGATAATAAATTAGTATACTCAATTGCACGTCAAAAAATTGAGGAATTTAATATACCAAATTTAATTGTAAGATTTACAACTGAAAAGATAGAAAAATCTGTTGTTTACAAGATTCAAAAGCTATTTGCAATTAAAAATATTGTATCTTTAAATAAAAACATTGACTATGCTGTTAAAGAGTCATTAAGCATCTTGCATGATGATTTAACTCATGAACTTAGTATGTATATTTCAAGGTTATATTATAATTCAAAGGCAATAAATAGCATATGCATTAATGAAAAAAGTTTAAATAAATGTATATATATATCACTAAATAACTATTATCAAAGGACTGTTTTATTTAATAATGAGCAAGTAAATAAAAATATTATTTCAGCTACTACTGCTAAAAGTAGAAATGCAGTAATTCAAAAAATACTTTTAAATAGTAAAATTGATTTTGGTACAACTTCCGCTGAAGCTACAATAGAAGCAAGTTTTAATGAGTCATTAGATAAGTCTAATTATGTTTTATCATATATTAAAAATTGGTTTGTTACATCAAGAGGCAAAAAGATAAATGCTTCCACGCTAATTGCTAGTTTAAAAGCAGCTCCTTATGGAATGCGCGATGGGATTATTCCACTTTTTATTGCTAAAGCTATTTCTTCTTTGTCAGTTAACACACATAATTCATATGATACAATCTTGCTGTATAATGGAACTAGTGAAGTGTCTTTAAATGCTGTTAATTTATGTAAAGTATTAAATGATGCAAGCAAATACTATTTTTGTTTTGCTGAAATTAATTCATCTAAACTTCAAATGACAAAAGAACTATTAAAATATTTTAATTGCAAAGAAGCTTTAACTTTTAATGATAATATTTCGCTTTTAGCATCTTCATTTAAAAATAAAGTTGCAAATTTAAGACCAATTATAGTTAAATCCAATAAAAATGATAATTTATTGGATTTGTCAAATATTTCTCTTTGTTTTAAGGATCTTTGGTTAAAGCATGATATTAATAAATATGATATATTATTTGATGATCTACCTAAATTGCTTGAAAAAAACTTTGACGAAATTGCTAATTGCGTTGAAAAAATATTTGCTGAATATGAAGAAAAATTTTGTTGCTTTGAAAATAGTATTATAACGTTAATATATGATAAACTAGGCTACAAATCAAATTCATTGAAGTCATCATTTGATTTGTGGAAATCGTCATTTGATGATTATATTGATAAAATAATATTTGAAAATTTAGAAAAGAAATTATTAAATGCATTTAAAACAATTCAATATAATAATTATGATGCTTTGAACATTTTGTCATTTGCCGTTTTATCTTGTGGAATTGATGATTGGTCAACAAAAAAAATGGGCGAATTCTTCAAAATATTAGATAGTATGATAATTAAGGTAAAAGAATATGATCCAGCTAAATCAGCATCTGTTGACGACTTTGAATTAGACAATAAGGATGTTGTTTTCTCAAATTTAGGCAATACATTGTATTCAAACATAAAGGAATCACTTGAAGAATATGGTGAATCATTGTCTGCAGAAGAAAAATCAATGATTCTTAAAAAAATCTTAAAGGAAATATTAAAGTAGAAGGGTGAAGATACTATATATGTTAAAAGTATAGTATTAGGTGATAGATATATGATTTATTTTGACAATGCAGCAACTACATATCCTAAACCACAATGTGTTTATGATGGCGTAAACTTGGCTTTTAAAGAATATTCATTTAATGCCGGAAGAGGTTCGTATAAGCAAGCAAAAAATACTTTCAATATGATTGAAGATACAAGGAATAAAATTTCTAAATTAGTTTTGTCTTCAGCAGACAAAGTTATTTTTACATCGTCAGCTACTGAATCATTAAATAATATAATATATGGTTTAAATCTAAATGAAGGTGATTATGTTTATGTAAGTCCTTTTGAGCACAATGCTATTATTAGAACTTTGCATAATACTAAAGCAAATATTATAGTTATTCCATTCGATTCCAAAACATGGAATGTTGATATAAATGCATTAAATGATTTGTTTGTTTTGAAAAAGCCCAAGGCTGTATTTATTAGTCAAATTTCAAATGTTACCGGTTTTGAACTGCCTTATTCTACTATTTTTAAGTTAAGTAAAGAGTATTTCGCAATTAATGTTTTAGATTCGGCTCAAGCATTTGGTATATATAATCCAATCCCTCAAAACATAGATTTTATTGTTTTTGCTGGCCATAAGTCATTATATTCTATGTTTGGAATAGCCGGATATATTAACTTAACAGCGTATCCTCTTTCAATTTATAAAGTTGGTGGAACTGGATCAGATTCATTAAATACTAATATGCCAAGCGATTTTCCATCGAAATATGAGGCTGGTAGTTTAAATTCGATAGGAATTTATTCAATAAATTGCGCATTAGACTTTTTAAATAAAACAAATTATGGTAGAATAGAGGAAGAATTAGGTATTTATTTTATAAATAAGATGAAAAACATCGATAAATTTATCTTATATTTACCAAAAGATTATATTCCAAAAGGAATTGTTTCTTTTAATATCAAAGGTTATGCAGCAGATGAGATTGGAATGATTTTATCTGAAGATTATGATATTTGCGTTAGAACAGGATATCATTGTGCGCCATTAATACATGATTTTATTTGCTCAAAACCATTTAATGGAACCGTTAGAGTTAGTTTTGGAATTTTTAATACAAAAGAAGAAATTGATGAATTAGTTGAAGCTTTGAAAAGTTTGTAAAAGAGGAGATACTTATGAGCAATAGCTTTAAAGAAATTTGTAATATTCAATTAAATTATAATTCTTTTTCAGATGATGTAGTTGAATCATTTTATATTCCTTGTTTAGAAAAAGCAATCGTTTATAAGCGTGCTGTTGGCTTTTTTTCTTCAAATATCCTTTTGCAAATTAGTAAAGGACTTGGAGCATTTATATGCAATGGTGGAAAAATGCAATTGCTTGTTTCTCCACAACTAGAAAAAAGAGATTATGAAGCTATTAAAGATGGCTATGAAATTAAAGAATATATTACCAATAAAATTATTAATGATTTCGATTTTGATATTGATTTTTTTCAAAAAGAAGATAGATTTGGGATGTTAGCTTATATGATTTCTTCTGGAAATCTTGATATAAAAATTGTTGCTTTAGAAGAAAATAATGATAAGGCACTATATCATGAAAAAGTTGGAATTATGAAAGACTGTGAAGGAAATTTAATTGCGTTTAGTGGCTCTGCAAATGAAACATATAATGCATATAATTTGAATTATGAAAGTATCGATGTTTTTTGTTCATGGAAATCTGATGATTCCGAAATGAGATGTGCAATAAAGGAACAATCATTTAATAGAATTTGGAATGGGTCAGCAAAAGGATTAATTACTATACCATTTCCTGAAGTTATATTAAATAAGTTACTTACATATAAAAAAAATGATTTGCAAAGATTTGTAGATGTTGATAAAGATTTTAAAGATTACTTATTAAAGAAAAAGAATTTGCCTGCTTATCCAGAATTAAATATTAAATTATATGATTATCAACAAAGAGCGATTGAAAAATGGATTAATCAAAATTTTAAGGGAATTTTTGATATGGCCACAGGCACTGGAAAAACATTTACAGCTGGTGGCGCAATATGTAGGTTGTTTGATTTAAAAAAAAGACTAATTGTATTTATTTGTTGTCCATATACTCATCTTGTTGATCAATGGTATGATGAAATGAAAAACTTTAACATTGATGGGATAAAATGCTATGGAAATATAAATTATGATATTAGTTTAAAAAGAGCATTGATGAAATTTAAACAAAAAAGAACGGATTTTGTTTGTATAATAGTTACAAACTCCACTTTTCAAAAAGACGCAATGCAAGAATTGGTAAAAATGAACCTTAATAATACATTGATTATTGTTGATGAAGCACATAATTTTGGCGCTGATAATATTAGTAAATGTATGAATTTAAATTACCCATATCGTTTAGCTTTGTCTGCAACATTGGACAGATATGGTGATCCAAATGGCACAGCCAAATTATATGATTTCTTTGGTGAAAAGTGTATCTCTTACCCTTTAGAGCAAGCTATTGTTGAAGGGAAACTTACAGAGTATTATTATAAGCCTGTATTGGTTTATTTAGAAGAAGATGAATATGAAAAATACGTAGAAATTTCAAAACAAATCGCAAAATGTCGATTTAATTCTAATGAAATCTCTGACTATGTAAAAAGATTATTGATTAAACGAGCTCGTATAATTGCAGGTGCAAAAAACAAAGTAAAAATTCTTGAAAAAATCATGAAAAATTATATTTACCAAGATAATATTTTAGTATATTGTGGGGCAGTAAAATATGGTGAATATGATTATAATAATTGTAGTGAAGAAAAGAAACAAATAGAAGTAGTGTTAAATATGTTGAATAAAAAACTAAACATCACTGCAACAAAATTTACTTCTGAGGAAGATCCTAAATTAAGGAAAGAAATTATCCAATCTTTTAAAGAAGGAAATATTAAAGCTTTAGTAGCAATAAAGTGTTTAGATGAAGGAATGAATATACCAGCAATTAAAACTGCTTTTATTCTTGCAAGTAGTACTAATCCAAAAGAGTATATACAAAGAAGAGGAAGAGTGCTAAGAAAATCACCTGGTAAAGAATATGCTGAAATATATGACTTTATTACTTTGTTAAAGCCACTTAAACTTGCATCTAGCCCTGGAGAAGAAACTTATTTAATTGAAAAGCAACTTGCACGTAAGGAGTTGTCAAGATTAATTGATTTTGCAAATCTATCAAAAAATCCATCAGATTCAAATGACTTAATATCTTTGATTAGAGATGCATATGATATGGATACTATAATGGAAGGAGAAAATATATATGAATAAAGTAATTGATCCAGTTTGTTTTAAAAACATAGTTCAAGGTTCTTACAAGCAATTTAGATTAAAAGAACTATACAAAAGAACAAAATCAGCGACTATTAATGAAATTGTTAAATTAATACAGGAGGAAGTAAAAAATGCTAATAAGAAAGATTAGCCTGTACAATTTTAGAAATTTTAAAAATTCTGAAATTAACTTTTCGTGTGACCCTAATAAAAATTTTACAATTATTCTTGGACAAAATACATTTGGAAAAACAACATTAATAAAGTCATTTGTATGGTGCTTGTATAGAGAAAATCTTTTTGATGATCCAGTATTATTAAATGCAGATGTTGCAAATGAAATGTTAATTAACTCAACTGCAGATGTAAAAGTTGAACTTGAACTTGATCATAAAGGTTGTACATATAAAATTACTACAAAAGAAACATATCAAAGAACTGCTGCACTTAAAGCTCAAGTTATAAAAAAAGCATTTTCCTCTTTAGTAAAAATAAGTGATGATGGTAACGCTGTTCCAATGAATGGTACTGCTGCTGAAGAGGAAATCGATTCGATTTTAAGGCCAGAATTAAAGGAATATTTTTTCTTTGATGGTGAAACAAATTCAATTGAAAAAATTAGTGAAAAGAAAAATTTATCTTTAGCTGTAACAAATATTCTTGGATTAGCAAAATTAGAAATGTTAAAAGAGTATTATGATCCAAACAAAAATGATAGTGTTCCTTCTTATTTAAAGAGGCAAAAAGTATTAATAGAGTCATCATTATTAGATAATTTAAATTATAGATTAGAAGAAACAAATTCTTCTATTGAAAAGAAAAATAAAGAATTTTTAGAAAATGAAGAAGAAATTTTTAGACTTCAAAGTCAAATCAAAAAATTAGAGGAAGAGCTTGATGCAAATAAAGATGTTGAAAAAGATCAAAACGATAAAAAATCTTTGGAAGTTTCACTAAGTGATGATAAAAAAACAAAAGAAGTCAATTTTTCACGTTTAATTAATATTTTCAATTCAGGCTACTCTT
>CAKPZU010000114.1 GCA_934215405.1 uncultured Bacilli bacterium
TGCAAATTATGTTAATAAGGTGGCATATTCTTTAACTAAAGGCGAAATTCCTGTTATTTATGCTAGAGGAAACCATGAAATAAAAGGTAAATATTCAGAGCAACTATATAAATTTGTTGGTAGTAAAAATCAAAAATTTTATTACAACTTTTATTTTAAGGATGTTTATGGTATTGTTCTTGATATGGGTGAGGATCATGATGATGATTGGTGGGAATATTATGGCTCTGCTGATTTTGATAGCTATAGAAATGAGCAAGTTGAATTCTTAAAAAATGAAATAGTAAAAAATGAATTTGCATCATATAAATATCGTTTAGCAGTTTGCCATATTCCGCTTCCATTTATCAATGCTAGACATAATCATATCGAAAGTAAGAAAGCCTTAGTTGAACAATTAAACAAAATGAATATTGATATGATGCTAACAGGACATCAACATGAATTATTTATTTTTGAACCAGGATTAATAGAACCAGAAGTGAACTTGAAATATAATGAAGTTTACGGAGGAAAGAAATATAAAGGCTATTTATTAGATTTTAATTTTCCAACTCTTATGATTTCAAAGCATGGCTATACACAAGTAGATGAAGTTTCAAAGCCAAATCATATGGTAGGTTTACATATTAGTGTTGATTTTAATAATTTAAGGCAAACAGCTATTTATAATAATGTAAAGCATGAAAAAGTAAGCGTTGTTAATCCGTTTTATGAAAAATCATATGGTGATGAAATAGTTATTTCCTTAGTAGATAAAAAATTTAATTAATTTAAAAGAGATGCTTGATTAATTTCAAACATCTCTTTCTTTACCATATAAAATTAGATTTAGCAGCCTCACCATTATCAATTAATATATCTTGAGCTGTCATTGATTTATTAACGACACAAATAAAATATGCCCATTTAGCTATTTCTTCAACATCACTCCATTTATTTAATAATGTTTCGTCTAAAACAGCCTTATATAGCTTTTTATCATTTAAAATATGATCGTTTAAAGAGGTGATTACTCCACCTGGAGAAATAGAGTTTGATGTTGCATTATATTTAGCTATTCTTAAAGCAACATTTTTCATATATGTAACCATTCCTCCCTTACTAGCAGCATATTCATAAAATTCAGCACCAGTTGAAGCAGAAGCACTAGCTACAAATAAAACAGATTTTATATTATCTTGAAAAGCATATTTTTCGGTTACCTTTATTGTACCCTTTAAGTTATTATCAATATCATTTTCATTTTGTGTCCCAGCATTATTGATTAAAATATCACAATTAGGAATGCTTGGTAGTTCATCTTTAAATATATCAACTACAAAATGTTTATAATTTGGATGAGTTATATTTTTAGTATTACGATCTAATCCATAAACTAAAAAACCATTTTTTAAAAACTCCTCAGATATAGCTTTTCCTATTCCATTACTACTTCCTGTAATAATTACACTTTTCATATTTAATTCCTTTCATTATTTATAAATTCAAAATATTCTTTTCCAACATTATTTTCTTTCCATTTTTTTGATATTTTATAACCAATTGGTGAGAAAATAACTTCAAATAATAATTCAACAATTGCTCCAGTTAAAGCACAAACGACACATTGAACAATACTCCAATTAAAGAAGAAATGAGAAACAATTAAAGCAAATGTTAAATTGTCAATAAATTGACCGATGGCTGTTGATATGTATGTTCTAATAGAAAATGAAGCAAATGAATCTTTTTTTAAATGCTTTCCAATTAGATGATTTGTAAAGTTATTTACAAGAGATGAAATTAAAAAAGCTACTGATGAACCAAATAATACATACCATGTGCCTTTAAAGGTATTATTAATAGCAGTATTGATTACATTTTCACTGCCTTCAACAAATGATTCTCCCCAAACACCATCAATAATACCAGCAATCAAAAATACAAGGCATAAGCATAGATTCACAAATATTCCAAAAATAGCTAATTTATTTGCAGCTTTATAGCCAAAATGCCTTGTTACAATGTCCATTGTTAAAAAAGAAACCCAAGATAATAAAATTCCAGCATCTAGCGCTAAATAATTAGTTGGCATATTGATACTTTTATTAGCTAGTAAATTCATGGCCACAATTGATACTACAAATAAGCTTACAACAATTGAAGGTATACTTCTCATAAGTATAAAAAATTCTTTAAATTTCGTTTTGAGATTGTTTTTCATTATTAATACACTCCTTTTAAATAAAAAAACAGATCCCAAGACAAAGAGGACCTGATTATCAGTTATCTTTGTTCCTGGTTTTGTTTATAGACAGGATGGCAACAACGAACTGTCTTAATACGTTAAAATGATAAACCATTATTGTTAAAAAATCAAGAAAAACAATTATTTTTCAATATTTTTTGCTATAATGATAATAAGTAATATGAGGAGTAATGAAATGGAATTAGAAGAAGCTCTTTTAAAAAGAAGAAGTATTAGAAAATATAATGCTGATGATATAAGTGATGAAATAATAAATAAGCTAATGCATGCAGCTATGAGTGGACCATCTGCTTGTAATAAAAAGCCTTGGGAATTTTATGTTATAAGAAATGAAGAAATTTTAGAAAAGTTACGTCATTGTAATAGATATTGTAATATTAATGGAAAAATAGCAATTGTTGCTTGTGGCTCATTAAAAAAAGCCTTGCCAAGATTTTTAAGTGATTATTGGATTGAGGATGTTTCTGCTGCTACTGAAAATATTTTGCTTATGGCAACAAGCTTAAATTTAGGATCTTTATGGTGTGGAATTTATCCACAAGAGGAAGCTGTTAAAAATGTCCAAGAAGTCTTAAATTTAGATAAGGATATTATTCCTTTAAATATTATTTATATTGGTTATACTGATGAAAAAATAGAAGCACGTGATCAATATGATGAAAGCTGTATTCATATAATAAAATAAGAAAAAGGAAGGATAAATATGAAGGCTTTAATTATAAATGGTTCTCCAAGAGAAAATGGAAACACTTGTATTGCAATAGATGAAATGAAAAAGGTATTTGAGGCAAATGATGTAGAATGTGAAATTGTTAGAGTTGGAAATTTAGACATTAGAGGCTGTATAAGCTGTAATTATTGCTATAAAAATAAAAAATGTGCTTTTAATGATATTGTTAATGAGTTAGCCTTAAAGTTTGAAGAGGCTGATGGCTTAGTTGTTGCTTCTCCTGTTTATTATGCTTCAGCTAATGGTACATTAATAGCTTTATTAGATAGATTATTTTATTCATCATCCTTTGATAAAAGCTTTAAGGTTGGTGCAAGTGTAGCAGTTGCAAGACGTGGAGGATGCTCATCAACATTTGATGAATTAAATAAATACTTTACAATTTCAAATATGCCAATAGTTTCAAGCCAATATTGGAATAGTGTTCATGGAAGAAGAGTTGGGGAGGCAAGCTTAGATCTTGAAGGCCTTCAAACAATGAGAACGCTAGCAAATAATATGATATTTTTGATGAAATGTATTAAGCTTGGTAAGGAAAAATACGGATTACCTGAAAAAGAAATACATGTTTCAACTGATTTTATAAAGCATTAATTTGCTTTATGTCTATATAGCTCAGTGGATAGAGCAATTGTCTCCGAAACAATAGGTCATAGGTTCGACTCCTATTATAGACGCCATAATAGTAAAATAGGTCTGATTATTAGATGAACCCCGTAAGGGATTAAACTAAATCAAGCAATAAGAAAACCTCATCCAAGAGTTAATAGCTCAAGGGTGAGGTATTTTTTATGCATAAGCAACGATGTTACTAATAATGCTGATTATAGATATCAAATCTAGGATTGAAGAGATGATTATGTATAGAACTTTTCTTTCTTTAACGCTAAACGCAATGCCGATGGTTGAGCCAATAAAGATTATGACACCTACTATAAAATATGCCGATGTGAAGTAGTCACTCAAGGATTGTTCTATGATGGGTTTGAATATCGGTAAGAATCCAACAAATACCTGCCATAAAACATCTAAGCCTTGAAATACTGCTGCGAACCCTCCGGCTATGAATAATAATACCAATATTGTTGCAACAGGAATTATTACTTTCTTCATGGTTTAGCTACCCTTTACACAATGGAAGTAATTCCTCAATTTTAGCAACAATTCGTTTTTGTTCTTCTAATGGAGGAAGTGGAACTAAGGACTCAAAAACTTTATCTTTATTCAAGTTGTCGACAGTTGCTCCCGACGCTTTCTTTGAAAATTGTTCATACGCATATGACGATGAAAGCAACAAATACAAATAATCTAAATTAAAAGCATTACATGAATTACGAAGCAATAACCATCCGTCATGTATACATCCTGTAATTTTTGAAATATATGGTCTTCCAAAGCTCATTGAATTTGTTAATAAAAAGTCCCCAGGATAAACCCTTCTACTTTTTTGTTCGCCTTCAGGTTTAATTTTTTGCATAGTTGAATATATGTATTTTCCACCTTTATCTACATCGCCAATTTTTATCCAATTAATACCATCTTCAGAATCGGTTATATATGATTTAATAGGTCTAGGGGAACCACCTCTCTCAATATCCATAACCCATCCAAGTCTAATCCATTTATAATTATTTGGTAAGTCAAAAGGAATCTCTTCAGATTTAATATCGTCAAAAACATTTAAATTAAAAGAATTATATAATTCTTCACCTGTACCTTCTTCAGGTCTTTGCTCTACTAATTTCCCTTGAATGGCGAGTTTTAAAATCTTTGCTTCCATCTTTTCTTGAATAGTTGCAAGTCTTGTTTGCTTTTCATCAATTTTATCAAGTTCAGCAAAAATTTCGTCTAATTTGTCAACAATACGTTTTTGTTCTTCAAGAGGCGGGATAGGAATAAGCAGGTTTTTAAGCTTCTCTTTATTTAGCGTTACTCCTTTAACTGCATCAGTTTTTCTGCAATATCTTGTCATGAAACCTATGATGTATTTAAGGTAATCTCTAATGATATTATTCGAATCGCCATAAGGATATATAGATATAATAGCCTCGTTGTGTACCGCATCTATTCCCAAAATAGAAACTCTTCCTACCGTTAATTTAAAACTCATAATCAGAGTTCCCTTTTTGGAAACCATGTCACCAAAATAATTACTTAAGGCAGTTTCAGTAACACATTCTTTGGTTGAAATAATAACTCTCTTATCAGCCATGTCGGAAATTGTTATCCAAGGAATGGTGCCTTCCCACCACTCTGCATTCCCTCTTTCTGGAGTCTTGCCAAGTTTAAACGATGCCATTTCTTCTAATCTCATCCATTCCCAATTATCAGGGATTTCAAATGGTGCATCAAAATATAGATTGTGTTGAATGTGAGTGAATTCAAAACATTTTTTTAAATACTCTTCAACATCTTCCTCTTCATTTTGAGCTGTTAGTTTACCACAAACGGCTAATTTAATAATATTTTGTTTCAATTCTTCTATATCAATCATCATAAACACCCTCTAACAAATCCTTTAATTTTGCTACTGAAGATGCTAAGTCAGCAGAAATTGTTTCCATTTCAGTTAGGTATTCACCGATAGTTTTGTCGTCATCGTCCTCTTCAGCAATCCACTTGAAACTTAAGTTCAAGGATTCATCCTTATTAATTTCATCAATGGGATACTTTCTCCATCTACCATTAGGGTTATCCTTAGAGTATGTTTCTTTTCTAGTTGACTCATTATAAAGTTTAACAAATTCATCAAGATTACTGCGTTTTAATGGGTTTTGAACGAGTGTATGTTTAATACCTGTTCTATAGTCGTATGTCCATATTTCTTTTGTAGGAGTTCCTTTTTCAAAGAATAAAACATTAGTCTTAACTCCTTGTGCATAGAAAATGCCTGTAGGGAGTTTCAAAATTGTATGAAGATTATATTCATCTAATAGTTTTCTTCTTACTCTTGCAGTTGCTCCAGTATCGGTTAAGACGCTATCAGGTAAGACAATACCTACGCGACCTCCAGTTTTGACAATTGACATGATATGTTGTAAGAAGTTTACTTGGTTATCTGAAGTTTTCTCGAATTCAGGTCTATTTGATGAAACATCAACGCTACCTTGAGGTCTTGTGCCAAAAGGAGGATTTGCAAGAATAACATCAAACATTCTATCTGATTTATCGATTAATGAATCTTGACAAACAATAGGGCTATTATCTACACCGATATCATGTAAATATAGATTCATGGATGCCATAGTAACAACTAACGATGTATTGTCAGCACCAAAGAATGTATTGTTCTTTAAAAATTTTTGTTTTGCGATTTCATGACTTTGACCTTTCATGTGTTCATAGGAACTTAAAAGAAATCCACCTGTACCACAAGCTGGGTCTATCACGACACCATTCTTAATACAACAAACTTTTTAGAGTGAATACGATTTAACATATATAATAAGAAAAGTTTTGTAAGTGAATAGGATTTAAAGGCACAAAAATAAGAGCCTTTCGGCTCCTATTATCTTTACCCTATAAATTGTAATTTAGCGAATAGTAACTTAATTTTCTTTTTTATTAAACATATGGCGTACTTTATCTATTCGATTATTT
>CAKPZU010000115.1 GCA_934215405.1 uncultured Bacilli bacterium
TCATTAATTGTTAAATAATTTGTATCTATTAGTTTTCTTTCTAAATAAATGTAGTTTTCATTTTCTCTTATAT
Source organism: uncultured Bacilli bacterium (assembly GCA_934215405.1). Classification (GTDB taxonomy): domain Bacteria; phylum Bacillota_I; class Bacilli_A; order RFN20; family CAG-631; genus CAKPXW01. The sequence continues at coordinate 74 of CAKPZU010000115.1, forward strand.
CTTTTACTGTTTTTGGGTTAAATTTAATTAAAACACCATTTTTAACAATAGTAAAATCATAATCAAGCTTATAATCTGATAAGGTTGCTATTAATAATGTTTTTGTAAGCGATGAAATACTTCCGTTATTGAAAATGCTTTGAAATTTATTTACTAGGCCATTTAGATTAAATTCTTTTAATCTTGATAGCATCCTAATAAGTGTTTTTTCATCAACTAAATCAATATTGGCTATTTCATCATATGATAAGGTTTTGTTTGTTTTATCACTTAAAATAATATTTATTTCTTTTTGCTTTTCATTTAAAAATGCAAGAAAATCCTTTGGAACATATGGAACATCTAACTCATTTTTAATGATTAATAGGGCATCGATATTTTTATTTAGTCCCATTAAAAATAAAATCTTATATTTTGTAACATCATAATATTTTTTTACAATAATATCTTCATTGTCCTTAATTAAATCAAGCCCTTTTTTATATTCTTCCTTTTCATTACATTCACTTAGCTTAATTAGTAAGTCTTCTTCATTTCTTTCCATTTTTATTAATCCTTTTTCCATTATTTAATGTATCGTTATTGCATTTGCTACAATTTTGGCAGCATGAACAGTTTTTACCTTTATTTTTAATCATACTAATAATTGCAAGTATTATTATTAATATAACTACAACTAAAATAATTATTGTTGGTAGGTTCATATTACATTACTCCTATTATATGGAAAACTAAGCTAAATAGTAATGATGTAACATAAGCGACAGCTAGGAAGAATAATGGTATAATTATAGAATATTTTAATCCTAATTCCTTTCTTATTGAAGCGATTGTGGCAATACATGGTGTATATAATAAGCAAAAGACTAATAAACAAATTGCTGAATATATATTTAATGTGCCTCTTATTGCTTCTTCAGTTTTAAATAAAACCATTAATGAAGAAACAACACTTTCTTTAGCGAGTATACCACTTATTAAAGATGTTGTAATTCTATAATCATTAAAGCCAAGTGGTTTAAAAATAGGTGAAATAAATCCTGAAATGGCAGCAAGCATACTATTTGATGAATCAACAACATAATTGAATTTGAAATCAAATGATTGTAGGAACCAAATGACTAATGTAGCCACTAAAATTATTGAAAATGCTCTTTTCAAAAAATCTATTGTTTTTTCTTTTAGTAACTGAAAAACATTTTTAAAGCCTGGAAACCTATATGATGGAAGTTCCATTACAAAGGGAGATGCTTCACCCTTAAATGTTGTCTTTTTCATGATAAATGCGGCTAAAATTCCTATACATATTCCTAAAATGTACAATCCAATCATAAATAGCCAAGCATAATTTTTAAAAAATATTTGACAAATATATCCGTATATTGGAAGCTTTGCAGAGCAACTCATAAATGGAGTTAAAAGTATTGTCATTTTCCTATCTCTTTTTGATGATAGTGTTTTTGTTGACATAACAGCTGGCACAGAACAACCAAATCCTATTAATAATGGTACAATTGATTTACCTGACAAGCCTATTTTTCTTAAAAGTTTATCCATAATAAATGCAACTCGAGCCATATAGCCACTATCTTCTAGCATTGATAAAAAGAAAAACAATACAACAATTATAGGTAAAAATGCAACAACACTTCCTACTCCTTTAAATAATCCATTAATGACGAGTGAGTGTAAGACTATATCGACATTCATATTAGTAAATGCATTATCGACAAGATTCGTTAATGAATCAATTCCAATTTCTAACATTTTTTGAAGCCCAGCACCTATTACATTAAAGGTTAAAAAGAATACTAAGCCAAATATTAAAATAAAGATAGGAATAGCAGTATACTTTCCTGTTAACACTTTATCTATTTTTTCACTGATTATGTGTTGTTTTGATTCATGAGGCTTTTTAACACATTGCTTAACGACTTTACTAATAAACAAATATCTAGCATCAGCAATTGCTGCACTTCTATCTAATTGCCTTTCATTTTCCATTTGTGTAACAATATGTTCAATCATCTCAAGTTCATTTTCATCAAGTTTTAAAGCATCAATTACTAATTTATCATTTTCGATTACTTTTGTAGCAGCAAAGCGAGGCGGAATATTTGCCCTTTTAGCATGATCATCAATTAAATACATTATGGCATGTATTGCTCTATGAACAGCACCATTATTTTCATTTTCGTCACAAAAATCTAAAGGAGTTGGTTTTTCTTGATAGTAAGCTACATGCATTGCATGATCGATTAATTCACTTACACCTTCATTTGTTTTTGCAGATATTAAAACGATTGGAACTTGTAGTATCTGTTCCATTAGGTTAACATTTATATAGCCACCATTCATTTCAACTTCATCTTTCATATTTAAAGCTAAAACAATTGGAATATCAAGCTCTAATAACTGTAAAGTTAAGTATAAATTTCTTTCAATATTTGTTGCATCTAAAATATTGATTATACCTTTTATATCATTTTTTAAAATAAAATCACGTGAAACAATTTCTTCTTCACTATATGGAGATAAAGAATATATGCCTGGTAAATCTGTTACTAATGTATTATTATGTCCCTTTATTTCTCCACTTTTTTGTTCAACAGTTACTCCTGGAAAATTACCAACATGCTGATTCATTCCAGTTAATTGATTAAACAAAGTTGTTTTCCCACAATTTTGATTTCCAACTAAAGCAAAAGTTATCTTTTCATTATTTAAAAGAGGCGTTTCATGTTTATTATCATGAAATTTACCACTTTCCCCAATTCCAGGATGACTTATTTCTTTGCATGTCACAAAGTCATTATTCTGTTTTTTATCTTTAATATATGGAGTTGATATTTCTATATTAGAAGCATCATTTACTCTTAATGTTAATTCATATCCATGAATAGTCAATTCCATGGGGTCATTCATTGGTGCAAGCTTAGTTAGCGTTACTTCACTTCCAGGAATTAATCCCATGTCTAAAAAATGTTGCCTTAATGCCCCTTTTACATCAATATTTTTTATTATCGCACTTTCATTTATTTTTAATTCGCTTAATTTCATGTTGTCACCTCAATTACAACTTTAATAACAAAAATGATTATATCACATTCATAATAATATGAATATAAAAACAAAAAAGAAGGATATAATGTTGAGGAGTACATCATACCTTCATCGTTAATTAATAATTATCTTAAGTTGATATTTTGTGAATAAAAACATGTTAAATGAGGAATTTTATTTGTAAGCACAATTATTAATCTTTACAAGTTAGTGTTAACTAACTAATATTAGTTTACATAATTATTTTTTTATTGTCAAGTAAATATTTTATTATTTTAACTAAAAATATAAATAATTTTATAAAATGTTATTTTCTCTTGATTTACATACAATAATTTTTTTGAATAGGTTTTATAAATCAAATATAAGTATGTTTATTTGCCAATGGCTTCTTTTCATAATTCAATCAATTCCATTGTTTTATCTTCTATAATAAAAAGCCCGAAATAATGGTATTAGCCAAATATTTCGAGTTCACTCGATACCTAATCAACTATAGTGCTTTAGCAGTATTATTCCTGAGACTATTTTATAAATTATGATGATGTTCTCCATTATGTGAGCATGAATGCATTGCGTTTGGATTTCCAACTAGGCTACCATCTTTAAATGCATTAATTACATCTTTAACATTACCAAATGCTCCAGGAATTAATTTTATTCCGGCTGATTGTACTGCTTCAACGCCATGATAGCCAATACCACCACATATTAATGTTGTAACCCCAAGTGACTTTAAATATGGCGCTAGATCATGATGAGAATATCCACCATTATCTATAATCTTTTCTTCACCAGTTTCTTCATTAAATAAATAAAAGTATTCAGTTCTTCCAAAATGTTGCCATACAGAATTTGATTCTTTATCATAAGTAATTGCTATCATATTATCTTTCCTTCAAATAAAATTACATATAAATTATATCATATAAATAATTATTTTACTAATTAATAGTAATGTAATCTGCCACGTGTTGGTATTTCTAAAAATTGATATTTCCTTTTTTATTTATGTTTATATAGTAAGTAATAGTGCAACTACTAATAATAATTTAGCGATTAAATTTTATATAAATGCTCTATACACTACAAATTTTAAAATACTATATAAATCATAAATTATTGCTATATTAGTGCCTTTATAACGAAAAATAGCCAATACTTACGTATCGACTTTAACACTTTGCTAAATTGTAATTTGTATTTGTCTTTTCTTAACAGGAAATTGAATCTCTGTTAAATAATCTTCTTCATTTTCTTTATTCCAACATCCATCAATATAACATTCTCTCGCATTATCTATTTTATCCCATATCCATTATCTTCAATGTACTTTAAAATAATATTATAAGAATCTCTTAAATTATTATAAGTTCCTTTATGATAAATACATACTGCTATAATAGGATTTGATTTCATAAATTTAACATTATCAGTTTCATTTCCTAATTTTTCTACTGCTTGTGCATATCTAATCTTAATATCTTTTTCTTTGTATTCTCCATCTAAATAACTAATATAGCAATAATCTGGAGTTATGCACTTTAAATTTGGATTTGCTTTTGCACATTCTGTTCCTGTTTGTAAAACAAATTCTGTAATTTTACTAAAATCCTCTATCATTCCATCACGATAATAAATAATGTAACCTGAAATGTCTTTGATAAAATCTCATTTTTCATATTGTTTTCCTCCAATAAATAATTTATTTTAGAAAACTCAATATTAAAATTAGCAATATTTTTCTCAATTTCATTTTTTCTTTTATTAAGAATTAACGACATATCTTGTACATCTAAAACCTTTTTAATGTCTTTAATTGATAATCCTATTTGCCTTAAGGATATTATCTTTGAAATATCAACTAACTGACTACTTTCATAATACCTATAACTCGTATCTTGGTCTATAAAAGCATGTTTTAATAATCCTTCTTTTTCATAGTATCTTAATGCCTTTATGGTGGATTTAGACATTTTAGAAAAATCTCCTATTTTATACATATCTTGCCTCCTCAAATTATTTATACAACCTACTCTAAGGGGAGAGTCAATAATTATTAATGAAATTTTTTAAATTATTAAATTGTAATTTGAATCAGTATCATTGTTTAATTACTATAATATTCAAATCAAAAATACATCTTTCTAATTTTTGATAATGACTCTAGCATTTTTGCTAGTTCTTTATATTTAAAATTATATAATTTTATATGCTATATTTTATTAACTATCCAAAAATGATATTCATCACAACATCAATTATAAGATCCTTTTCATCTGCCTTTGATTCAGCAATTAATAGAGTTAATGCTGCTAGTGTATTATTTGATATACATGTTTTTCCATCTCTATATAATAAGCCATAAAAATTCATGAAATATAAAAATATTGAAGCTGCTATTCTTTTATTTCCATCAATAAAAGCATGATCCTTGACTGTAAAATACAGTAAATTTGCTGCCTTTAATTCAACACTTGGATAAACATCCTCTCCATCAAACGATTGATAAATATTACCTATAATAGATTTAAAATCACTATTTCTTTCTTGAGCAAATAAATCTCCTCTTTCATTAAATTTTAACTTATTAATAACTTGCATACAATCTTCATAAGTAACTATTCTATCATCCTTCTTACCACTTATTTTAGGTACACATTGGTGGTCATAATCATCTAATAGGTCAAGTCCTTTTGAAAAATAATTTATAACAAGCAAGACATCCTTAACATTATCATTTGTAAGTTCTTCTGCATTTCTTGAAGCAATATCTATTAATTTAACTGTTTTTTCTAAATATTCTAAACGTTGTTTATTAATTGCATAGCCTTTTAGCAAGTAAGATTTTAAAACATTATTTGCCCAACGTCTAAAAGCTATACCTTGTGAAGATTTAACACGATATCACACAGAAATAATTACATCTAAATTGTAAAAGAAACATCATAAGTTTTTCCATCCGAAGCAGTTTGTGCAAAAATTGCACATACTGATTTTTCTCCAGAAAGTTCTTCAGCCAAAGCGTTTTTTATATGTTTTAAAATAACTGTTCTATCTCTTCCATATAACCTTGATATTTGATCTTGGTTTAGCCAAACAGTATCATCTTTAACATTGACTTCAAGTTGTACTCCTTGATTTTCAAATAAAACTATTTCATTCTTACCATTAGGACTTATTTTTTTATCCAATTTAGTATTAGACTCAAATAAATCATTAACGTCTACATCATATTGAGAAATTAACCTGACAATTGCATCAT
>CAKPZU010000116.1 GCA_934215405.1 uncultured Bacilli bacterium
AACAAATGATGCAAATAATGATCCAGTATGTAAAAAACCTGTAGGGCTTGGAGCAAATCTTGTAACCTTAGCATCTGTAGGTAAATTTCTTGCTGGATATTTTTTTTCTAAGTCGTTAATAGTTAGTGTAACATTAGGACAAATCAATTTTGCTAATTCTTCAATTTTATTCATAATACTATTCCTCTTTTTTAAGTCTTAAATATTATACATCAACAAACTAATTTTTTCTAGATGAATTCTTACCTAAAATCAATAAAATTCTTAAAACATAAATAAAGATATTAATGAAATCTAAATATAAGCTAAATGCTGCAGCAATTGAAGCGGCCTTTTTATTATAAGAATTAGAAATTAAATTTGTCATTGATTTTATATCAACTATAGTTAATATTGAAAAAACAATTAAACCAAAAATTGAAATTCCAAGATATAAAGGCATAGAAACACTACCAGTAACACTATAAGCAATCAATGAATAAATTGAAACAATGGCACTAGCAATTACTAAAGTTATAAGTCCAATCCAAGCAAATGCCGCAATTTTATGAATTTTGTTTTTAAATGCTACAGAAATTAAAGTTAAAACTAAATAATAAATAGCAACAACGCCAAATACTTGTACCAAAACTGATGCGTCAAAATAAATAAAAAATGAAGAGAATGTAAAGCCATTCAATAGTGAATAAACCAAATATCCTGTTAAGGCTTTTTTACTATCAGCCTTTACTAAAGCATTTTTATTTATTGTAAAGCATAAAATCATTTCAACAATAAATGAAATTACAAAGCAAACCATAAAGAATGATAAGCCAACAGCATTATTGCTAACTATTAAATTAGCAAAAAGACTTGAAAATAAAATACCTGATAGGAATGTTAATAGTGCTCCAATAAACATCCAAAAATAGGCTTTTGTTAAAGCGGTACTTGTTTCTGTAATAGACATATCATTTACATAACTTTTTGAATTGTTATCATGATATTCAGAATAAAAATTGTTATCGTTCATTTAAATTCGTCGAGTTAGACATCTCGACACTCCTTTCCTAATATTTTTTATAAATAGTGTGTCTAATACTATTTATGTTAAGCTTTAATATATGCTTTTCATATATTATTAAGCATTGTATCAGCCTTAATTAAAACTTCTACAAATATTATTATAGCAAAAAATAAAATATATTCAATATATATTGAATATAATTTAGTATTATGGATATTTTAATTAAATAATATTTGCTATATTTTTATACCTTTGGTTAATTAATTCTATATATGATTCAATTTTTTCGTTTTTATAATTTAAAAAATATTCTATCTTCAGTAAATAAACATTAATACTTGGGTTAATTGTTTTTAGTTGATTTACTATTTCATTGACATTGAAAAGTAATATTTCAATTTTCCTATTAACTATATCCTCATCAAAGGAAACAGTTTTTAAGCTTTCATCTACTTTAATTAAATTTTTTATATCATTTGTACCAATTGAAATAAAAGCTATATTGCTTTTTTTTACAAGTGCTGATATTTTTAAGACTTTGTCATCAACAATTTTTGAAGCATCATTATTTATTATCTTTAGTAGATAATCGCTTTCCATAAAGTTCGAAACAAATGTTTTATCAATTGAAGTGTTTACCTTTACATCATTAAAATCATTTCCTAGCATCACAATAAAATCCTCTTGCTTAGTGGTTTTATATTTAATTACGCTAATAAAGGAAGCAAGTATTATGACTACTATTCCTATGCAAAGAAGCATTACCTTTTTATGCTTCATGAAGCTCAATCTCCTTAATATCAACATTTACTTTTTGTAAAACCTCGACAATGTTCTCATATCCTCTTTCAATGAATTCAACATTTTTTAGTATACTTGTGCCATTTGCTAATAAGCAAGCAAGTAATAAAGCAGCTCCACCTCTTAAATCCTTACAAGTTAAGGTGCTAGCATTTAATTTGCTAGGTATAATTAATGCTTTATCCTCGACAACTAGAAACTTGCCATTCATCTTTTTTATTTCATCTAAAAAAGCAAATCTATTTTCAAATAATGTTTCTTCAACCAACGAAACACCTATTCCATTAAATAAATATACAGTCATTATTTGCTGTAAATCGCTTGGAAATGATGGATACACTCCTGTCTTTATATTTGCTTTATCAAATTCATTTCTCCCATAAATAGTTATTTCATTTCTTCTAATATCCATATTAACATTCAAATTTATAAGTTCATTTATTAAAGCATAGTTGTCTTTAACTTCTATATTTTTTAAGGTTAGCTTTTTAGCAAACAAAGCTCCATAAATCAAGTATGTCCCACATACAATTCTATCACTCATTATTTTATAATTGACTTTTTTTAGATTTAATGTTGGATTAACAATTATAACGCTCGTTCCCTCTCCTACAATATTAGCTCCCATTTTATTTAAAAAATTAACTAAATCGACTATTTCAGGCTCTCTAGCTGCATTTTTAATAATTGTTTTTTTGCTAGCAAATACTGAGGCTAATAAAATATTTATAGTAGCACCAACGGATGGAATATCAAAGCTAACAACTCCACCACTTACTTTTTCTTTTACACTAGCTTTTATAATATCACTTGTAAGTAATAAACTAACATCTAAATTTGTTAGTCCCTTTATATGCTGATCAATTGGCCTTTTACCAATATTACAGCCTCCAGGATAATATATTTCAACCTTGTTAAACAAAGATAAAAACGCCCCAATGAAATAATAAGAGGCTCTAAATTTTTTTATCTCATCCATTAATAATGGCTTATATGTAATATTAGCTGAATCGATTATTAAATTATTATCAATAAATGATACATTTACATTTATTTTCTTTAAAATCAGCAATAATTCATATATGTCTTTTATTTTTGGAACATTACTTAATATTACAACATCCTTACAAAACAATGCTGCAACAATTATTGCAAGTGCAGAATTTTTACTTCCTTGAACGTTTATAGTTCCCTCAATGGTTGGGTTTCCTTTTATTTCATATGCTTTCATTTTTTTACCTTCATTCATATATACTAATACTATGAAAAAAGTCAAAAAAAATATGCTTAGCTATTGTAGCTTTGCATATTTTGTATCAATTATTTTATAAATCAATTCAATTTTTGATTTGTATAGTTTCCTAAACATTGCATATTCATAAAAGAATTCATCCTTTGTATTTTCAATATTTAGGTCCTTTAATAAAAAGTTTGTAAACATTGTTTCAATTATAAAGAATTGCTCATATGTTATTTTAAGTGTTGTTGTTGTAAGTTTCATCTTGTTAGCATAAACAAGCAAAGGAGTAGAATGAGTTACATCAGAAGCTATTTCATAATATTTTTTATATTCTGTTAAATCAGCAACCTTTTGTAAGCCCCCTAAAAAGTTCATTTTTACCTCTTCATCATTATAACGCTTAAAGGCCCAATGAATCCAACCATAATTAATAAATTTCTCTTTGTTAGCTTTTTTAACCTCTAAAGCTTGCATATCCTTTTCCATCATAGTTTGAATTTCTTCAATTTCTTGTGGATCCTTTATTTCGCCTCTATTATATGAGCCATACCTTAAATGTCTATAATAAGCTCTTGAAACCTCTTCATCGCCCTTTGTTATAACTCTTAAAACACATAATAACTCATGAAATGTTCGCCAAGAACTCATCGCTTCAGTTTCCAACCCCTCACATAACTGATTAAGAGTTGATTTTATTAGCATAAAGCATTTGGCATATATATCTGCTTGAAGACGTTGCTTAGCCTTAGTTGGATCAAGCTTAGCATTTCCTAATGCTACTAGCATTCTATTAATAAACATAGTTAAAACTGATGTTTCAACACTATATTTTGAAATAACTGCAGGAGATTCAATACTTTGATATTCATTAATTATTAGCTTATCATAGCAAATATTAACTAATTGATTAATATATTTTTCATCATTTTCTAATTGACATTTTAATTCAGGCTTAATAATACTTAAATGAAATCTATGCTCAGCACATATATAATTTACCATATCAAAAACACTAACATTTTTTAATAGGGCATCTGAAATTGTTGAATCAGCTATTAATTTTTTATATCTTTCATCAACCATTATAAAAACCTTTTTAATAAACTCTTTATTTAGATTTAGCTTTTCACCATATGTTTGCCAAAAAACTTCAAATAAATTCTCGTCAATCTTTAATATAATTTTATCTTCATTAATTTCCATTTTCAATCTCCTTTCTTACTTTAAGGTATTATTAATATCAAGCTTTGTTAAAACCTCAATTCCTACATTTTTAGCAAAATCATAAGCTATTTGAATTTTATCTGATGACAATGCTTTTGGCGTATGAGCATCAACCCCAATAATAACCTTGTTACCTACGTCTTTAGCTATCTTCCAAAATCCTTCATAAGGATAGCGATATCTATATTCATTATAGTGCATCGCTTTTTCTTCATTATTAATACAGCCACAATTAATTTCTAAAGCAACATCGTTCTTTTTAGCTTCCTCGCAAATAATTCTTGCGACCTTTTTGGCATTTTCATTAAATGGCCCAAATGATAAAAATAAATCCGGGTGAGCAAACACTTTAAACAATCCACTATTTAAGCCCTTTATAGCTTTATTTAAATAAATTTTTAAAAATCTATTGTATGATGTTATTTTTAAATGATATTCAACATTGTTTTTAAAATATAATGCATGATTACCAAAAATTAAATAATCAACCTCTTTATTATCTAATAGCATTTTATAATATTTGGCATAGTGATTATCCCATTCACATTCAAAGCCAACGTAAATATCAATAATTCCTTCATATTTTTTTTGAAGCTTTCTAATACTAGTTAAATAATCATCCTTTAAAGAATAGTCTGCACGAACATGGGTATTATAAATATATGGTAGAATAACATGGTCTGAAAAGCCAAGCCCCTTTAAGTTAGCTTTTATTGCTTCTTTAACATACTCCTCATCAGTTCCAGAAGCATGATTACATCTTTTTGTATGAGTATGATAATTGTATTCCATATATATAATCACCCACTTTTTAATACTTAAAACAATTATAATTGTTTTTATTTTGTTTTTCAATAAAATAAAATTCTTATTTAACGATGAGGCTTTATGTTGTATAATAATATACATCAAGGGATAAAGGAGTTTATTATGAAAGTTGCAATATACCCTGGATCATTTGATCCAATTTCAAATGGCCATTTAGATATTATTAAAAGAGCAAGTAAGCTTTTTGATAAGGTTTATGTATTAGTTTCAATTAATCCACAAAAGAATTACATATTTACTGATGATGAAAGAGTAAAAATTGTAAAGAAAGCTTGTGAAAATATAGAAAATGTTGAAGTAGTTGCTTCAAAGGCCTTAGTTTTAGATTTTGCTAAAACTGTTAATGCATGTTCTATTATTAGAGGCTTAAGAAATCATAATGATTTTGATAATGAAATGCAATTATTTCAATTCAATCATACAATTGATAGTTCAATTGAAACAATCCTTCTATTTCCTTCAGCCAACAATTTATTTTTATCATCATCTTCAATTAAAGAATTAGTCATGTTTAATTCAAGTATTGATAATTATGTTCCAAACAATGTTAAAGATATAATATTTACAACCCTTAAGGAACGCTTAGGAAAAAAATAAGCAAGTCACACAAGATGGCTTGCTTTTATTTTTGACTTTGTTAATCGATTTGAATATATTTATTTTCAATTTCTTTCTTTACATCTTTCTTAGGAACTGAAATTTGTAAAACACCATTGTTGAAGCTAGCTTTAATAGCGCTTTGTTCAACGTCACCTACATAATAAGAACGTGAGCATGTTCCATAAAATCTTTCTTTGCGTAAATACTTAGGTGATTCTTCTTCTTTTGAAGTCATAGCACTAACAGTTAAGTATTTTTGGTCTAAAGATAATTTAATATCTTTCTTTTCAAAGCCAGGTAAATCAATCATGAAAATATATTCATGCTCGCTTTCCTTGATATCTGTTTTCATTAACTTGTTATCCTTTGAGATTGTACCAAAGAAATTGTTAAAGAAATTATCCTCATCATTATTATATACATCATAATTATTACGTCTATTTAAATAGTTACTCATATTAGTTATCTCCTTTTATTTATATTTTAGCACTCGATTACCTCGATTGCTAATTATATTATACACCACTTTTTAGCACTGTCAATAGGCAAGTGCTAATTTTTTTTAATTTCGTTAATTGAAAAAGTAAATTCCGCCAAAAAAGGCAAAAAAAGCAAAAAAAATAAATGAGAAATTAAAATCCGC
>CAKPZU010000117.1 GCA_934215405.1 uncultured Bacilli bacterium
ATATTTACGTTTATTTTTAGAATTCTTTAAAATTGGATTATTCACCTTTGGTGGTGGATATGCCATGATTCCTTTAATTAAAGAGGTAGTAATTAATAATTCTTGGATGGATGAAGCCACATTTTATAGTTTTATTGGAGTATGTGAATCAACACCAGGACCAATAGCTATTAATATGGCGACATTTGTCGGAATGTCTTGTAATGGAGTATTAGGTGCAATTATTGCAACACTTGGTGTTACCTTACCTTCATTTATTATAATTATTTTAGTTGCCTCTATTTTAAAAAGGATGCTTGATAATAAATATGTTAATGCTTTCTTTAATGGTGTAAAGCCAATTATAATATCATTAATTTTAACAACGGGAATAATATTACTTTTTAAGTCATTAGGCTATGTATCCTTAAGTGAATTTAACTTCAATATAAAATCATTTATAATTCTTATAATTTTACTTATAATAATGCTTTTCTATAAGCTTTGCTTTAAAAAGAGCATTAATACAATATTATTTATTTTAATATCAGCTGGAATTGGAATTTTAATAAATATTATTTAAGAAAAAAAGCAAATGCTTTATCACTTGCTTTAATCTCTATTTTTAGCTTTATAAAAGATAGCTAATGTACCAGGACCTGAATGTGTTCCAATAACTGGCTCTAGTAAATTAACAACAATATCTTTTACCTTCATTTTTGAATTAATCAATCTAATTGCTAAATTAACATCATCAATACAATCACCATGAACTATATAAATAGTTTGATCTTCACTATGATCAATCTTTTTAGCCATTCTTTCAACTAAGCCCATAATTGATCTTTTTCTACCAATAGTTTTTGAATATGCTACTAGCCTTCCTTCATCATTTACTCGCATTAAAGGCTTAATATTTACAAGTGATGCAATTAAATAAGCGGTTGCCTTTAAACGGCCACCCTTATATAAATATGATAAATCATCAACAGTAAAGGCGTGATCAATTTTTAGCTTTAAATCCTCACAAAATTTATAAACCTCATCAATTGATTTTCCCATTTCCTTTTGCTTTACCGCTTCCATTACTAATAAGCCCTCCCCTAGTGCTGCTGATAAGGAGTCTACAACAATTACTCTTCTTCCTTCATTTTTATATTTTTCATTTAATACTAAGGAAGCATTATGAGCACAAAGGTACGTGCCACTTAAATTTGAAGAAAAACAAATATATAAAATATCATTTCCTTTTTTTAATTCTTCTTCAAAGGCTTCTTCAAATGTGTATTGATTTATACATGATGTTTTACTATCGACTTTTTTCCTTAGTTTTTCATAAAAGTCTTTTAATGATTGATGGTCGTAGCTTCTATACTCTTTTCCATCTAAATTATACGTTAATGCTAGAAACTTGATATTATGTTTTTCGATTAGCTCCATTGGTAAGCTACTTGATGAATCTGTAAAAATTACGTATGCCATTTTAATACCTCCAAATACATTACTTATTATATGGATAATATAAGAAATTTAAAGGAACTAAATTAGTTAAGTACTCTATTATATATATTTTTATTAGTAGAGTTCTTTTAAATTAGTCCACTGAGAGTAGAAAACAGCTATTATATCGATATTTTTTGTGAAAAATAGCATGATTATTAGCTAGTAGAAATTCAAAAAAGGCTTTTTCTTAAAATTTATGATGATTAGCGAATTTAAAAGTTGATATTGTAAAAATCTTTGCTTTATAGATAACTAATATTATTTTCTTATCAAAAAATTGAAGTAGGGTTGAAATCCCGCTTGGTGGAAAATATCAAAATAATGAGCAAAAAAAAAAGAACATTTTAATCAATGCTCTATTTTTATTATAATGGTGCGCCTGAAGGGACTTGAACCCCCACACCGAAGTACCAGATCCTAAGTCTGGCGCGTCTGCCAATTCCGCCACAGGCGCATTGTAATAAAAAATGGTGCCGACTATAGGAATCGAACCCACAACCTACTGATTACAAGTCAGTTGCTCTACCAATTGAGCTAAGTCGGCACATTGTTTGGTGACCAGTACGGGATTCGAACCCGTGAAGTGCATGCGTGAAAGGCATGTGAGTTAAGCCGCTTCTCCAACTGGCCAAAATAAGTGGCGCCTTGTGAGAGACTCGAACTCACGACACCGCGGTTAACAGCCGCGTGCTCTACCGGCTGAGCTAACAAGGCACCTTTTCGCTAAAATCATCTAGCGCTACATAATAATAGCATACTTAAAAAAATGTTGCAAGAAAAAAATATATTTTTTATCTTTTTTTGTTCATTTTTTTCTTTTAAGCCATATTTTTACTCGCTATTATATATAAAAACTTGTATTTTTATAAATTTATGTTAAAATAGTCAATGTAAATAAAAGCCTGTGTGTTGAAATTGGTAGACAAACTTGACTCAAAATCAAGCGGGTAATTCCGTGCCGGTTCGAGTCCGGCCACAGGCACCATTAGAGTTAAGTATAGCTGATACGAAAGTATTGGCTATTTTTTCTTTTATAGGCATAAATACAACAAATATTAATGATTTATAGGGTATTTATGCAATAAATATAGCAGTAGTAGTATATGTAGCATTTATATATAAATTAAATCGTTAAATTATTATTAATCGTTAAACTACTACTTACTATATATAAATACATATAAGAGAAGAAATATCAATTTTTATAAATACCCCCACGTGACACGTGACAAACGTGACAGATATAGTTTTTATCTTATTTTTATGATAAATATGTATAGTTTAAAAAATGCCAATAATGTAACTTTTTTGAAATTGGGGTGAAATAATGAGTCAAAAACAAATAAGGTTTGGTAAGATTTTTAGTGAAGATGATTTTCACTCTTTTATTAAGCAGTTTTCTACGTCAGGTATTTTGAAATCAACATATAAGATGTCTAAAGAAGTATACCTTGGTGGCTGCTCTATTGATTCACTTCAACGTCATGTTACTGAAAGAGATGTTAAAAGTGGACAAATTTTGGAGCAGGATGTTCTAATACAACCTTGGCAGTTTGCTGATCTCATTTATGAAAGTATAGTGTATAGCAATGATTATAAAGGTGCAATTGATTTAAAAGACAATATGTTTTTACTTTCATTGGTAGAAACAGGTGAATATATTGAATTATTAACTAAGCCAATGATTAAAGAACTTCATTCTGAATTTGATATATCTTTGTTTATGTATGGTTTTGGAGGGGAACAATTTAAGTATCAAACTCAATTTGTGTTTTTCCAAAATTTGATTAGAGAATTATATATTATTTTTTCGATAACTAAAAAGTATCCATCTACTATCAAGCCTGAAGAAATTGTAAAGCAGGAAATAAAAGTTGAATGGAAAGATTTAATTTTAGTATTGTTTGGTATTTTTGTTGACTCTTTATTCCACCAAGATATAAATGAAGCGATTAATTATTTAACTTTTGATCCTGAAAAGAATAAAGAAGAGATATTTAAAAAAGTCACTGATTATTATTCAGCTGACTATAATTCTATAAGAAATAGCCCTTTAGAAAGACAAATATTTTATGCTAAACCTTACATAAAAACACAAAGAAACGGTCTATTAACTGCGAGCGTATATTTTAATCAATTTATTGTAGAACATGCAGTTTTTTGGATAATTAGAAATCACTTCTTAAATGGGCCTAAAAAAGATAGCCAGGCATTCACTGATGAATTTGGTCGTCTTTTTGAATATTATTTAGAAGAATTATTTGTTTCCTATAAAATGGTATATAAGAAAATACCTGAAGGAAAAGAAAAAAGAGCCGATTGGCATCTTACGATTGGGAACTACGATATTTTAATAGAACAAAAG
The DNA here is from genome assembly GCA_934215405.1 of uncultured Bacilli bacterium. Lineage (GTDB taxonomy): Bacteria > Bacillota_I > Bacilli_A > RFN20 > CAG-631 > CAKPXW01. The sequence continues at coordinate 3,848 of CAKPZU010000117.1, forward strand.
TCTGCTGTTCTGCCTATAAGTATAAAACAGCAGTTGACTGATTTTAAGGCATATAAAAAAGAAGTTCATAAAATAATTCATAAAGCATTACTACAATTGGATACAACTGAAAAAGATTTGAATATAAATAAACCTATAAAAATTGTTCTCTGTTATGATAATTATATTGATGCAAATATTTTGCCACATGTTTTTAAAGAAAATGATTGTCCTGTAAACGATGATGGCAGGTATTTTGTATCAAATGTAATGGAAATTGAAATGTTTGTTGAATTGGCGAGCACAAATTATAATTTATTTGAAATTGTGATTAAAGATATGCTAAGAAGAAATGTTAATGGTAATGGTGAAGGCCTTTCTCTATTAAAGATTATGCGAGATAATGGCTATAATAACGACTCATATTGGACTTCGCCAATATTTGATGAATATAAGGAATTATTGAAAAATATAAAGGACAGACATATATTTTTTAAAGATAAGTAAAAAACCCTAGCTATACCAACTAGAGTTCAATATTTATTACTGAGCCATCTTTGAAATTGAATTCGAGGTGGCTATCTTTATATACTTTTATGTTGATGATTGTTAAATTGAAGAGTCTATCGTTAAATTCTAAATTCAGTGTATCGGTAGCTTTAATCTCATTGATGAATGCTTGAAGCTTAATCGAATGTCTATTCCTATCAACTTGTTCAGCCATAAGCTTATTGTATTTATCTTGAGCTTCAGTAAATCTTTTAACCAGGTCTACATATTCTTCCATATAAGCTTCATATTTCATTTGTTTCTTTTCTTTGTTGAAGATGTGTTGGTCACATAAACCACTAACTACTAGCATTTCATTCTTGGCTTGTTCCATAGGCTTGGATAGATTAACATCTAGTAGTTTTTCTTTTACCAGAAGAAGATTTGAAATAAGAAGGTCCTTATCTTTAAGAAGAATGTTTAATGCTTTTAAATAGGCATTTTTAATTGTTTCTTCATCAAGAGTTGGAGTAGTGCATTTAGTTCCTTTAAATTTGTTATTACATTGCCATACGACATGCCTATAGATATCATTTGAATGCCATACCTTAGGTCCATATATAGAACCACAATCGGCACATATGACTCTACCGCATAATACGTTATTACCATGACTTCTAACTTGATTATTAAGTTCAAGTTCAGCTTGTACTAATTCCCATTCATCAGGATTGATTATTGCTGGATGAGAATCTTCGACATAATACTGTGCTACTTCACCATTATTCTTTTTAAGTTTCTTTGTTAAGAAGTCTACAGTGTATTTCTTTTGAAGAAGGGCAGAACCTTTATATTTCTCATTTCTTAAAATTGAATCAACAACATTATATTGCCATTTAGTTTTACCACTTGGTGTTGGTACACCTTCTTTAGTTAATGTACTAGCGATTGTTGATTGGCTTTTGCCTTCAATAAACATTCTATAAATCCTTCTTACGATTTTAGCACCTTCAGGTTCAATCTCAGGAAATCCATTTTCACCTTTTTTATATCCTAAGAAACATTTATATGGTAGGGCAACTTTACCATCCTGAAATGCTTTTCTTTTACCCCAAGTAACATTTTCTGATATTGACCTAGATTCCTCCTGAGCAATACTAGACATAATAGTAAGAAGTAGCTCACCACCCGTTCCAAAGGTATAAATGTTTTCTTTTTCAAAAAAGACTTCAACACCTTTATCTTTTAATTTTCTGATGTTAACTAAAGCATCAACTGTGTTTCTTGCAAAACGGGATATGGATTTAGTTACAATTAAATCGATTTTACCTTTTAGGGCATCATCAATCATTTGTTTAAATCCATCACGCCTTTTAGTAGAAGTGCCACTAATACCTTCATCGGTATATACATTTACAAATTCCCATTCATCATTGGCTTTGATGTATTTAGTGTAATAATCAATTTGAGCTTCATATGAAGTGAATTGCTCATCCTGGTCTGTTGATACTCTAGCATAAGCAGCTACACGTCTTTTGTGTGGCATGTTCATAGCTATATGAGTATGTGGATTAATTGTTGGTTTAATTACTGTTACCTTTGCCATTGTTAGCCCTCCTTAGTTTATGTTGTTCTAATGTTTTTTGTCTTGCTAATGCTTTCTTTTCTGGAGTCCAAGATAGACTTCTAGATTTATTTTCCCATTTGATATCTTTTAAAGTTCCATCTCTAAAAACAAAAGTAAGAACATTGTCATTTTTAACAATTATCTTTTCTATTTTCTTTTTGAATAACTTTTCATCAAAAGAAGTAGTACCTAGTATTT
>CAKPZU010000118.1 GCA_934215405.1 uncultured Bacilli bacterium
AAGAGGGCTATAATGCAATGAAATTATTTAAAAAGATGGAAGAAATTACAAATATTCATATTGAATGGGAATATGGTTCAACACAAAAATATGATGAAAAAAGGGCTGGGCAATGGACTAGTAAAAATCAAGTTGATGCCTTCTTTTTATGGAATAGTACAGAAGAGGTAAATAAATATGGTAAAAATCAAACAATTTATGATTTAACTGACTATATTTATCAATATGCACCTAACTATACTAGTATTTTAAATTCTAATTTAGAATATAAAAAAATAGCTACAATGGATGATGGAAGGATGTATTCAACCCTTTCTATAAATGATGTTCCAAGAGATCAAACATTTAAGCAATACATTAATAAAGAATGGCTAGATAATTTAAATTTAAAAATGCCAACAAATGTTGATGAACTATATAATGTTTTAAAAGCTTTTAAAAACGATGATCCAAATGGTAATGGCATCCCAGATGAAATACCTCTATCTTCTGCTTCATTAAATCAAACAAGAAATTTTTTAATGAGCGCATTTGGTTATGTTTCAACAGGCTTTGAAGTAAATGATGAAAATAAAATTATTTATGTCCCAGAAACAAATAATTATAAAGCATATTTAGAATATACTGCTAAATTATTTAAAGAAGGATTACTTGATAATAATACATTTAATATGGATGAAAGGGATTTATCAGCAAAAGGTGAATTAGTTGGTTGCTTTGATAATTCTGCTGCTTATTTAATAGTTGGTGAGGATAATGATGAAAAGTATGATGCAGTTAGTGCTTTAACATCATCTATTAATAATAAACAAATGTGGTTAGGCTTTAATACTGTTAGTCCATCAGCTATTATAGTTCCAAAAACATCACCATATGTTAAAGAAATTGTAAGATGGATAGACTTTTTATATAGTGAAAAGGGAATTGAACTTCAATCATTTGGTGAAGAAGGTGTTGATTTTACCTATGATGATGAAAGTAAAACATCATTTACCTTTAATGTTCCAGAAGGTAAAAATATCGAGGAGTTTAGAGGAACTATTACTCCAGGAGTAGGACTTGGTGTTGTAACTTATTGGAAAAAGGATTTTGTTTTAAAGGATAATAATAAATTCACTAAAAGAATTAATAAGGTTGTTGAGGATGCTAAATATATGGATTATTTAAAAATACCAGTTCCAGAGCTTATTTATACAAGTAATGAGCAATCACGTGTAGCTATTATTGAAACTGACTTAGATATTTATATGCAAGTATTTGAAGAAAAAATTGTTAGTGGAAAATTAGAATTAACTGATGATGAATGGAATAAGCATTTAGCTAATTTGAAGAAGCTAAAAATTGATGAATTAAATAAGATTAAAAATGATGCATATGAAAGGTATTTAAAAAGGTAAATAAAATGAAATATAAACATTTTGCTTTATTTTTAATGGGCTTATTATTAATTGGAGGTTGTAATAATGTGGAAAACAATCCTAGTAAAGATCTTTTAGATAGCTTAAGTAGTAGCGAATTTGAAACAAGTGTAGCAAATAATGAATTTATTGGCTTAAGTGATATTAAAAATGTCGGAGTAAATGAAGAAAATTTTTATAATGAAAAACTTTATAGTAGTGAAAATAAATCATTTGATGTAATTATTGATGCTTTAGATTTCAATGTAAATGGAAGTGATAATAAGGATGATACATTAGCTTTTATTTCTTTAATTAATAAGGTTAAGGAATATGAAAACAAAAGCGTTAAAGTATTGCTTCCTAGTGGAAATTTAGATTTTATTGAAAAAATAAATCATTTAAATAGAAGCTATGGAATAGTACTAAATAATTTAAAGAATGTCGTCTTTAAAGGAAGCAACACAAACATTTATTTTCATGGTGAAATTGGTGGCTTTATTCTTGAAAATTGTGAAAATGTTTATTTTGAGGATATAAATATTGATTATGCTATTCCTCCATTTGTTGTGGGAAAAATTAAAGAAAATGATGGGAAAACATTTAAGGTAAAAGTAAATGATGGCTACACAGTTAATGAAAATACTAAAGTAGCAGCTTTTTTAGAATATAATAAAACGTCATTTACTCCAAGAAGTAAAGGTAATGATATTTATGGTAATGTAAAAAATGTCAAATATCTAAATAACAATGAACTTGAAATCACTTTTAATTCAACATATAATGTGGCTCCATATGATACTTTAGTGGTTATAAGGCAATATTTATATGAGCATGATTGTATATTTATAAATAACTCTAAAAACATATATTATGAAACTGTAAATGTTTATAGCTGTCCAGGAATGGGAGTTAGAGCTCATAGTAGTGAAAATTTATACTTTAATAGATTTAATGTTAAATTAAAACCAAATACGGATAGATTAATGACTTCAACTGCTGATGCCCTTCATTTTATTGACTGTGTTAATGATTTAATTGTATCAAATAGTTTGTTTGAAAATTGTGGGGATGATGCTTTAAATTCCCATGGAGCATATTTACAAATAAAAGCAATTACTGATGATTATAGCATTGAAGCTATTAATCCTCGCGGTTATAATTTTATTCCAAGTATTGGAAATATCCTTGAAATAAATAAAAGAAACGACTTATATTTAGTTCAGCAATTAACAGTTAAAGAAGTAGCTACATTAAAAAATGGTGGCTTTAAAATAACATTTAATGAAAAATTAAGTAGTGATATTGCTATTAATTATGTAGTTGGTAATGCCTCAAGATGTACAAAGCTTCATTTTTATAATAATATTGTTCGTAATAAACGTTGTCGTGGGGTATTAGTTCAAAGTCGTGATACTATTATTGAAAATAATACATTTGCTAATTTATCAGATGGTGGCATTTTAGTTACTGCCGATGCTAATAATTGGTATGAATCAATCACTAGTCAAGATTTAATTATTAGAAACAATAAATTTTTAAAAAACAATTATGCTGTGGGTAATACATACGGAGATATTGCTATTTCATCATATGGTGAAAATTATAATTTAGCCTCATGCGGGACACTAAAAAACTTTTTAATTGAAAATAATTTCTTTGCAAATGGAGCAAATGGTGCAGTTTTTGCTAATTCTGTAAGTGATTTAACAATTAAAAATAATTGTGTTTATAATATGGGATTACAACCAAAAGCAAAATCAGCAAATGTTGGCTTTTCAATATCATATTGTGATGATGTTAAAGTAAGTAATAATAGAATTTATAAAAACTCATCGGCAGATTTTAAAAGTTTAACGGCTGGTGGTGGAATGAATGCTAACAATTTATTAGTTAGTAATAATACAGGTATTGATGTATCAAATATTTTTAATGAAAGTGAAACTAAAACCTTTAGCATTATTAAAACTAATAGTAATGATTTAATGGATGGCGAAGGTTTAAGTAATTGGAAGAGCATTGAAAGTAATATTGCTTTATATGGCTTTAGTGATGTTGATTTAAATGAGCTTGAACTTGATGATACTACCTTTAAGATTAATGAACTAAAAATGGCTTATAATGATGAAGGAATCTTTATTGGCTTTGATGTGTTTGATGATGAATTAATTTATAATTATCAATCTTCTTGGGAAGGTGATGGCGTTGAAATATTTATGTCATCTGAAATAGAAAGCTTAGATCCATTAAGTGTTGTAAAAATATCTAATACTGATACACTTGAAATATTTATGTCAAGTGACACTATAAATGGTAATAAATTAGTCGAATTAAGAACATCAGCAAATATAATGGAAAAGCAAAAGCAATTTAAAATAGTATTTGAAGAAAAATATGATGGAAAAGGTTATGTTGGTAAGGTATTTATTCCATTTTCAGCAATTAAAGGAATAAAAGATAACTTAATGAATAATAAACCATTTAGCTTTGCTATTAATTTTATTGACTTGGATTCATATGGTATAAGAAGACAATACGCTTCATGTCCTCATATTGTTGAATATAACAAATATATTCCAAGCAAGATGAGTAGAATTGTTCAAGGAGATTAGTTATGAAAAGGAAATCATTTTATACAGTCTTAATGATTTTATTATTATCTTCTTGTAATACTAACAATTCTTTTGTATCATCAAGTGAAGAAATAAGAGATAGTGGAGCAAGTGATGAGTTTAATCCAATTTCTTTAGCAAATGATAAAAATGCTTTAGGGCAATATGATAACGATGCTAAAAATGAAAATAGAACAATTGATGATCCTTTATATGATAAAATAATAGCCCAAAAAGAAATATTAAAGGTAAATGAAACATACATAGAGGATTTTGAAAAAGATTTCTTAGATAGTAAACTATTTATTAATGAGGTCGAAAGTACTGCTGAATGTACAATTAAAAATACAACTAATGCTAGTATTGATAATAATTCATTATTTTTAAGAAGTGATGGGAATTATAAGGGCGTAAAGCTAGGAGGTATGAAGTTTGCTAAATATGGTTCATATAAAATAGAATATGACTATAAAATTATTTCTCCATCAAATGACTTTTTCTTTCAAATAGAAACACCACTTGGTGGAGCAAGTGAAAGCATTTATTCAACAATTACTGGAAGTAGTGGAAAAATAGGACATAATGAACTTTATGCTAATTTAAAGGGCTATGATGATTATTATATTCATTTATTTCCTCGTGATTTAAGTGGTGCAATTTCTTTTGATAATATAAAAATAACAAGATTGAATAGTAAACCTGTTATTTTAAATGGTAAAATTGACATTTTAGATGATAAAGCATTACTTAGCTATGATTATTTTGATAGTGAAGATGATGAAGAAGAAAATAGTGAAATTCGTTGGTTTTCAGCCTTTAATAACCAAGGCGTTAATAAAAATTATTTAGATAATAATTCAAATGAATTAAAAATAACAAGTGTTATGGAAGGCTTATTTTTAGGTGTTGATATTACTCCTATTTCAAGGGGAAATGATAGTCAAAGCATTGGCTTAAGTCAAACCTTTTATAGTAATCATCCAATAACCAAGGAGGCAAAAAATATTAATGCTTCTAAAAGATTAAAAGATGAGGAAAGCTTTATTGAGGATTTTGAAAATGATATAGATGATGAGTATAACATTTACTTTAAAAGTGAAAGTTTAACATCAAGTGTATATTATACAAATGATGCCATAGCAGGTGACACATCAATTTGCTTTGAAAGTGCTGGAGCTTATTCTTCATCTATATTTGAAGGAATAAAATACGATGCTAAAGGTATTTATTTAGTAGAATTTGATTATAAATTTATAACTAAGTGTGATAATTTTTATATCCAATTTAGATCAAATAGTGGATATACTGCTTCAGATGTATTTACTAATATAAATATGCAAAGTGTAATTGAAAATGAAATAAATCATTTTAGTTATGAATTTTCTTTAAATAATTATAACGATTATTATTTAATGATGTTCCCAGCAATTTCTTCATGTAAGATTATTATTGATAATATAAAAATAACGAAAAAAATCGGCTATAATAATGAAATTAAAAATGTAAAGCTAAATGTTAACGAGGAAATAAGTGAAAACTTTGATGATTTAGCTAATTTAAAAATTGGAATTGATAAATCGCAAACACCAAATTGTAAAATAACTAGTGAAAATGCTATTGAAAATAATTCACTATATATTGAAAGCTCAGGCCAATATAAATGCTTATTTATTAATAAAGGTATTGAATATGAAGCTAATGCCACTTATAAAGTAACATTTACATACAAAATAATATCATTAATAGATACCTTATATTTTCAATTAAATAATGGTAGCGATACTATTTATAAGCAATTTGGTAATGAAAATGAATTAAATAAAATATGTAGTTTTGAATTTACATTTACTATAAAAAATAATACTAATTATGTAATGCAAATATTCCCGGGTCAAAAAAGTGGGGTAAGTAAGCTTTATATTGATAATTTTATAATAAAAAGAATTAAATAATAGGAGGAAGAAAAAATGAAAAGAAAATATTTAATCCTTAGTTTATTATTTGTTGGTTCGTTAGTTAGCTGTAATACAAATGAAAGCTCTTCAAATAGAGAGGTTAGTGA
>CAKPZU010000119.1 GCA_934215405.1 uncultured Bacilli bacterium
ACATATTCTTAATGACTGACGAGGATCCTTTCTATCAATAAATAGTGAATCAACAGCTAAGATATGATTTCTTAGAATCGGTATTTTACTATTTTCTTTTTTGGAAATAAAAATCAATGGCTTTGTAGATAATTCAATATATGCTAAACAATCAAATAAGCTTAAATGATTTGAAACATAGACCCTTCCTTTTTCATGATGTGAGGTAAAAATTTCTTTATTAATTACATCTAATTTACTTCTACATAATTTATTTACCCATATAACTGTTTTACGTAAAACATTGTATCTTTGCTGTAATGAATACTTATTTTTATGTAAACGCATATGGAATAAAACTATTTGACTATATATTATACGAGGAACCGCAAATATAATAAGTATTAAATACTTTATCAATTTTATTTCCTCCTAATATATGTTTTTATGACAAATTCTTCTTTATCTTCAACGCTTACTAAATCAAATTCATCTTCAAAATGTGGAAAATAAGCATCTCCTTGATATTCCTTTTTTACCTCTGAGACAACCATTTTATCAACATAAGGTAGGGCTAGTTTATAAATTGTTGCTCCACCGCAGACTACTAATTCTTCGTCTTTATTTTGATATTCCTTTAATGTTTTGAATAAATCATGAGTAATTGTAACATCCTTATGCTCATATTTAAAATCATTTAGTGTTGCAACAATTGTCTTTCTATTTTCCAAAACTTTTCCTATAGATATAAATGTTTGTTCTCCCATAATTAAGGTTTTATGCAATGTATAATTTTTAAAATGAAGGAAATCCTCTTTAATATGCCAAGGAATTTTATTATTTATGCCAATAACTCTATTTGCTTTACAAAATGCAACAATTAATGAAATCATACAGCTATTTCTCCTTTAATTACTGGCCATGGATCATAATTAATTAATTCAAAATCTTCGAATTTAAATTCAGTAATTGATTTAGCTGTGTCATTTTTGATTAATAATTGAGGTAGCTTCCTACATTCTCTATTTAACTGCATTTTAACCTGTTCAACATGGTTAACATAAATATGAGCATCACCAAATGTATGGACAAAATCACCAAGTTTTAGGTTGCATACCTTTGCAAGCATCATAGTTAATGTGGCGTAAGAAGCAATGTTAAATGGCACACCCAAGAACACATCTGCACTTCTTTGATAAAGCTGACAAGATAATCTATCATCCTCATCAACATAAAATTGTACAAAGGCATGGCATGGTGGAAGAGCCATTTTATCAATTTGTGCTGGATTCCAAGCACAAATAATATGACGTCTTGAAAACTTATTTGTTTTTAAATCATGCTCTAATTCCTTTATTTGGTCAACACCAAAAAAATCACGCCACTGGTGGCCATAAACCGGTCCTAAATCGCCCCATTTTTTAGCAAATTCATCATTATTTGCAACTTTTTCAGCAAATTCCTTTATCGTTTCATTTTGATATTCATCTGATTTCTTATATTTTTCAAATGGCCATTCATCCCAAATATGAACATTTTGCTTTACGAGAGGTTGAATATTTGTTGATCCTGAAATAAACCATAATAGCTCAACTAAAACTCCTCTAAAGAAAACTTTTTTTGTTGTAAGTAAAGGGAAGCCATCATTTAAATCATAACGGCATTGATAGCCAAATAATGAAATTGTTCCTGTATTTGTTCTATCATGCTTATACTTTCCCTTATTTAAAATATCTTGGCATAACTTTTTATATTGCTCCATAAATGTCTCCTATTTTAATATGATAAAACATGCACCATTAGATGCATGTATTAAATTATTCTATAACAACAACAGCAACTGCTAAACCTGCATCGTGTGATAATGTTAATCTAGCATTAGGAATTCCTTTAAATTTAGGCACTCCATTTTCATCTTTATATATAGAAAAATCAGGTAAAGATATTCCATCATACTTATTTACACCAATTGCTTTTAAATAAGCCTCTTTACTAGCAAGCCTTCCAGCCATAAATTCCATAGCTCTTTTTTTGTCAGTTTTCATATAAGAATTAAATTCAACCATCTCTTTTTTTGAAAGAATGTTATTTGCAACCTTATTAGATAAACTAGCAACACTTACAATATCAATTCCGATTCCCTTCATATAAAATTCACTCTCCTTTTAAAACAACGACTGTCATAATTGCCTTACACATTTTTTTAAAAGCATTATTAATATCATTTAAATTAATTTGCTTTACCTCATCAATTTCCAAAAAGAAATCATTGCATGAGGTAAACATGTCATATACATAACTGCTTGAAATACTACCTTCCGTTTCATAAACCCTTAAGGTATTTCCATAATGAATTCTTTTTAATTCATTCAAGTCATTTTCTGTCATACTTAATTTATATGATAAATTAAACACCTCTTTAAGCTTTGTAAGAATGCTTTTACAATCATCAGTTATATTATAAAATATTATGCAATCAAGGTCAATATTACTAATGACTGTGTAGTCAAATAAATTTGTCAAAATTTTATCCTTTAGCCATTTTTCAGATAGTCTTCCACTGCTTGCAAATAAATAATCTAAAATGAAATAGTAGCAAAAATAGTCCTTGTCCTTCACTTGCTTATTTCTTTCAGGCATTAGCTTAAGCAAGCAGGCAAATCGTGGTATAGATATTGTTGGTAAATAATATTCCTTAAAATCTGCTTTTACATTATTTGGTTCATTTATTCTTATTTCTTTTTTATCAATAATGCATCTATTTGAAATCAAGTTATCATTTAAAAATTTTTCAAGAATGTTTGGATTTATGTTTCCACTAACAACTAATGTTAAGTTACTAGGGTCATAATATTTATCAAAAACCGCTTTAAGCATTAATTCATCCATTTCTAATATATTTTTATTGCTACCAATTATATCTTTATTTATTGGGTGCTTAAAATATGCTTGCTTTAATATTTTACTATTTAATATTGATTGAGGATCCTCCTCATACATTTTCTTTTCTTGTAATATAATTTGCTTTTCATTTTCTATTTGCTTAGAAGTTGAAGTAAATGATGAAACCATTGTAAGGAAAATTTTTAGGCATTCATAAAAATTTTCTTGTGTTTGAAAATAATAAACAGTTTTTTCATAAGTCGTATAGGCATTACTATTAGCACCAAGTTTTGACAATAAATCACTAGCATCCTTATTTTCTATACTAAACATTCTGTGCTCTAAAAAATGAGCGGTTCCCCAAGGAATCTTTTTATATTTGCCATTTATCTTTATACTATTTAAGCAATCAAAATGTCCAAAATTACAAACAATATAGCATGACTTAAAAGCAAATTCTTTTTTATACAAAAGAACCACCTTCATCTTATTTTTCAAGGTTACTGTATATGTTGTTTCTAATATTTTTTTATAAAAATTTTTCTTCATAGTTTTTCCTTTGTTATCACGCCATAGGTCATATATTCTAATTCTTTACTAACTTTGATAATATCATCCATACTAATAGATAAATACTTGTTACAAATGTCATCTAAATCAAATTCCTTATTAAAGTTATGATACACCTTTATCATATTTAAAGTTTCAAATAAAGTATCATCCATTCCTCTTAAGTCATTTATAGCCATTTTTTTAGCTATTTCAAGTTCTTCAAGGCTTATGTTACCAACCTTTATTGAATCAATTTGCTCTTTAACCTCTAAAATTACTTTTAATACATTTTCATTAGAAACAGCAGTAGTTATTAAAAAATAGCCATAATATGCTGAATAAGAAGAAGAAATTGAATAGCAAAGTCCTTTTTCTTCTCTAATTACCTTATTAAATTTTGAACTTAAAGTTCCTGATAAAATTATTTTCAAAAGGCGAAATGTATAATTTCTTTCGTCATTAAATAAAATAGGAATGCGATAAAGGATTACAAGCTTGGCCTGTTTTACATCTTTATTTATAATAATTGGTTCATATTTCTTATCTAAAATCAATGAAAAAACATCTAATTTATTATTTTTAACTTTTTTATGCAAATAATATTTTTTTATTAAGGAAGCAACACTTTTATATGTCACATCTCCAGAAACGTAAATATCAAATGGCGAGTTAACAATATCTTTATAGTATTTATAAATGTTTTTATTATTAAATTTTTCAATAACAGTATAATCACCCATTTTAAAGGCACAAAGAGCACTTTTTTTATCATTTGCTAATTTCTTTTTAATTTCATTAACAATATAAGGAAAGTCATATTCTTCATTACTTTTAGCATCTATTAAGCAATTTTCCTTACATATTTCAAATATTTCTTCATTAAGGCTTTTATCAATTATATAAGGATTATAAACTATTTCATATAATAATTTTATCGCTTCTTCGAATAATAAACTATCATTAAAGAACTTAGGATTTATAATATTAGCATAAACATCAAAGGTTAGTAATTGATTAATATAGTTGATTTTTATACCAATAACTCCACCATATAAGCTCTCTACCTTTTTATTTAAAAGTTCTATACTTGGATAATTTAATGAGCAATTGCCTAAATATTTAGCTAAAATGTTATTAGCTGATATTTTTTCATAGCTATATTTTTGCTTATAAACAATACTAATTGTTATAGATTTAAATTTTTTACATTTGCTAATATAAAGATTATTAATTCTTCCAAGCTTTACATGTTTAATTTTCTTCATATTCGTCATCATCATTTGAAATTAATACTTCTCTAGGTTTTGAACCATTTTCTGGGCCAACAATTCCTTCTTCCTCAAGCATATCAATATATCTAGCAGCCTTTTGATAGCCAATTCCAAACTTCCTTTGCAAATATGATGTTGAGGCTTTTTGCTCAGTTATTACTAAATCCTTTACTTGATTATATAAATCATCATTCGTTGCATCATTATCTTGCTGTTGATTTACCATATATTTTAATTTCTCTTCATCTTGGATTTCTTGTTCTGTTCTTAAATCCATAAATTTTGGATCATATTGTGGTGGAAGTTGATTTTTGCAAAATTCAACTACATCATCAATTTCCTTATCAGATACATAAACACCTTGAACTCTTCTTAAGCCAGTAAAATCAGGAGTAATTAAAAGCATATCTCCATTATTCAATAATTTTTCTGCACCACCACAATCAATAACTGTTCTTGAGTCGACAAGAGATGATAGTCTAAATGTCATACGACATGGCAAATTTGCTTTAATGCTTCCAGATATTATATTAACATCTGGCCTTTGTGTTGAAAGCACTAAATGAATACCAGCAGCTCTTCCAAGCTGAGCAAGTTTTTGAATCTTTTCCTCAACAATATTTTTGCTCTTGCAAAGCATAAGCTCTGCAAATTCATCAACTACTAAAATGATAAAAGGCATTTTTTCTTTCTTTTCTAGTTCCATTTTTTCATTATAGGATGCGATATTTTTTACTCCGACAGCTGAAAAATATGTGAATCTTCTATCCATTTCTAAGCACAATTTTTCAAGAGCGACACGCGCCTTTTCACTTTCAGTAATTATTGGACATAAAAGATGTGGAATGTCTTTATAAAATAGCATTTCAACCTTTTTAGGATCAACCATAATAAAACGTACTTCATTTGGCTTATAATTCATTAACAAACTTAAGATAATTGAATTTGCACAAACTGATTTACCTGAGTTAGTAGCACCACAAATCAAACAATGAGGCATATTACAAATTGCAAAAGATAATGGAGTTCCGGTAATATCCTTTCCAATTGGTACATATAGCTTCTCTTTTTTCTTTGGCATAGTCATAATAACTTCCTTTAAACCAACCATTGCTCTATGGACGTTTGGAATTTCTATACCTATTGCTGCTTTACCAGGAATTGGCGATTCAATACGTACAGAGCTAACACCT
>CAKPZU010000120.1 GCA_934215405.1 uncultured Bacilli bacterium
TCAATTGGTAAAAACATTATGGCAAAGCTAGTAGTATTTGGCTCATCAATATATTTATTTGCAATCTCACTAGCAAATTTTTTGATATTATTTTTTAATTCTTTTCTAGCAGTATCTATTGCTTCCTTATTATTGCTATTAATAGCATTTAAAATCTTATTATAGGATTCTGTTGGGAATTTTGAATCAACTGGTAAATATATAAAGTTTCCATCATTACCTGGCATTTTTATAGCATATTCAACAGCATCATTACTTCCTTTTTTAGTTTTAACATTTTCTTCATATTGTCCTTTAACTAATATTTCTCTAATTAAATTGCCCAAAATTACTTCGCCAACAATTCCTTTAATTTTTACATTAGCAAAAACATTTTTAAGTGAGCTAACATCACTTGCTAAGCTTTTTATTTCACCAATTGTTTTATTAACACCGCTTATTTGTTCAAGAACATTTTTAAAGGAATTATTTAATCTTTCCTCTAGCATGTTTTGTAGCTTTTCATCAACAACGCCTTGAATTTTATCTAGCTTTTCATTATTGTCCTTTCTTATATTTTCTAAATTAGTAGCAACACTTTTATCTATTAAATCAACCTTTTCCTTTAAAGCCAGTGTAAATTCATTTAATCTTTCATTCATCGCTTTAATTGATTTTTCGTTATTGTCGCTTACTAATTTGTTTATATCCTTAAATGATAGATCTAGCTTTGAGGCATTTTCTAATTGCTGCTTTATTATTGAGTCATTTAATGATTGAGCTTTTATTAATATTTTTTCATTAAATTCATTATTTAATTTTATTAATTCAATATGAAAGGCATTATTATTATTTTTTAAATCATCAATGCTTTTCTTTAAATCATCATATTTTAAATTTATTTGCTCTATAAATGATTTATTTATTGCTTCAATATTTGCTGAAATAGCTTTTATAGCTATATCATTTAAATCAGTAGCTTGATTATTTTTAATGTGTTTTTTTCTAATAAGCAAGCAAAGGATTATTATATTTAAAGCTAAGCAAGCTACAATTATTACTAAATTTATTATTTCATTAATTTTCATATTCTTATTATTGGTTCCTTTTAATTTATTATAGCAAATAATTAATAAATATTTCCATTAAATGTAAACATTATTTAAAGGAATAATAAAAGGACATAATAATCAATACTATGTCCAATTAAAATCTAAAATATTTAAAATTATTTTGTTTTGCTTTCGATTTCTTTAACCCAATCATTTATTAGGTTATTTGTTTTCTCAGTATAGTATTTTGTTAAATTCTCTTCATTCTTTACAGTAGGAAGAGATAAAATAATTAATGAATCATATACTTCTTGTCCTTTAGCAATTAAAGCATCATCCTTTAAGTCAGTAGCTTTCTTATTATAATAGAAATATTTATGGTAAACTGTAACTGGTGCAGTTAATGATACTACTACCATTTTTCCTTCTAATTCATAGCTTACTTGAGCATTCTTTAATGATTCTTCACTCTTAGCATGATCATCTGTCATTGTTAAGCAAACATTATTAATTTCATTTATAATCTTTTTATTATCAATTCCAGCAAGATTACTATATAAATAATCAATTTGAGTAAGGTTAGTTGGAGTAAGACATGATGCTACAATCCAAAATCCACCTTGTGGAATTACTTTTTCATAATTGAATTTTTTGTTTTCATCTGCTTCATTAAAATCAGAAGCGAAAACAAAAGCTGGATTTGTTTTATAGTCCTTATAATATGACCAATATTTTGGACGAGGATTGTTTTCACTTAAAACAATATCAATTGGCTCATTATAAGAAACCTTTGCTAAATAAGCAACATGGCCATTTCCATCAATAATAATTTCATAGTTTTTCTCTTCATTAGCTGCATTACTTGTAGCTGGTTCATAAGGAGGAAGATATGTTGTATTAGGTAATGTTTCTTCCTTCTCATTAACATAATGAGGAATTGTGAATTTTGTAGCATCGTAAGTTGCTGCTACAGCACCAGTTTCATCCCAAAGTGTTAATTGATTAGCACCAAATCCTTGTGTTGGAAGTTCTTTGTTATAAAAAGTATTTGGAGTTTTTGTTGAATATAAATTTATAGCATAATCTCCATCCTTTTCGATCATTTCAAATTTTAACTTTCCTTTTTTAGCGCCAGTTGTATATATATATGTTCTAGGATCAAGATATTTAACCTCTTCTTCCTTGCTTGGAATATCAATCTTTGTATTTTTAATTGCAGTTTCAATATCTTCATAGTAGTAAACTGTTGTTTTTGCACTAATAATACCACGCTTTAATGTAACCTCAACTGGACCATTAGGGCATTCCTCAGGTAATCTTGAAATACTCCATGTTACTCCAGCTGCTCCATTAGTAAGAGGCTTGTATTGCTCAAATGTTTCGTTCCATCTTTCAAATTTAGTAACGTTACTTTCAGTAAGCTTATCTCCCTTAACAAATATTGTTTTATTTAATTCAATAATAAATTCATCTTTTTGTCCTGTTTGCTCACTATTAGAGCTTTCAGTAATTTCACTACTTTCATTACTTTCAGTATTTTCAGTATTTTCTGAATTAGATGTAGCATTTGTATTACATGCTCCTAATAAACTAATAGCAGAGGCAAACATAATCAATTTAATTAAACTATTTTTCATTTTAATTTTCCTTTCTTAATATTAATAGATATTAATATTTATTTGCTTTTCATATTAATTATATTTTTTTTGCTTTAATTTGTAAACAATTTATTATATATAATAGGCTTTATGAAAAAAAATGGCAAAAAAATAATGATTAAAATCACTTAATTCTCTTTTAAGTCTTTACCTTTAAAGAAAAAAAAGACCTAAGTGTTACTAAGCGTAACGCAAAAGTCTAAATTAAATCATTTTATTTTGTTATTTTCTTTTATTTAATTGCTTCTTTAATAGTTTTATCATATAGCTTTAATGGATTAACAAATTTATCCTTAAGTTCAATTGCAAAATGCAAATGATTACCTAAATTTGCATTAATTATGGAAGTTCCAGATTTTCCAATAGTTTGTCCATTATCTATTTTATCATTGACCATGACACTAACATTTGATAAGCCACAATAATGTGCTCTTAAGCCATCTTTATTTTCAACCACCACAGACAATCCATATAAGCTATCATTTAATTTTTCAACAACTGTTCCTGAAAATGCATTAACAACTGTAAAAGATTCATTGTTAAATGTATAATCAACTCCAATTGATGGAACAAATTTATTATCATAATTAATTAAAGCCTGACTTTTAATGTCAATTGAATCTGATGAATCAAAGAAGTATCTTGATATTTTTGCATTTACGGTAAAAGGCATTCTAATTTTTTCTTCAACCTGTATTTGACTGCTGCTGTTTTCTTGTGAACTTTTTTCTGAGTCTTCAACATTAACACTAGTATTTGAAATTTTTGAAACAGGCGATGAATTTGAATTGCTAATTACTAAGCCAACGCATAGAACAAATACTAAAGATATTGATGTTAATATAACTCCAAAAGCTGATTTTTTAAACCATTTACCTATTCTTTTTATTAATGAATCCACTATATTTCACCTCATATACATTTTTAACAATTTTTAAGGTGATTATACGAAAAAAGAGATAAAATTTTATTTCTATCTCTTAATTAATAAATAATGTTATTATTGTAAATAAAAATTCTTCAATTAAATATGTAAGTGATGCGCAAACAGCAAAAGCGGCTAAATAATAATCCACATTGCTTTTGGCTTTAATAAATTTTGAATAATCAATTGATAATGAAACAAATAATGCAACAATTAGAGCTAAAGCTATACAGCATAAATGAATAACCTTAATTATCATGCTTATTTAATGAAAGCCTATTAATTGCCTTTTTTAAAGCAATTTCAGCTCTTTTAATGTCTATATCACTATTTTGTGATTTAAGCCTTTCTTCAGCTCTATTTTTAGCCTTAATGGCTCTATCAATATCAATTTCATTATCCCTTTCAATTGCTGGAGTAATTATCTTACATTCATTTTCATCCTTAAATAATGTTCCACCAGCTATAGCAAATTCACTAATCACACCATCATTTTTAATATAAGCATGTGATATTGAAATTTTTGAAATAATTGGTAAATGATTAGCTAATATAGTAACATTTCCAGAAGCAATTGTAATATTTAATAAATCAACTTCACCTTCAAAATAAACGCCATTTAAATCAATGATTTTTAATTTTAATTTCATGTTAATTATTTTCCAATTTCTTAGCTTTTTCTATAACATCTTTAGCAGTTCCAACATACATAAAGGCCTGCTCTGGATATTCATCATACTTACCATCAATAATATCAGCAAATGAATCAACAGTATCCTTAACACTGACATAAATACCTGGAATATCTTGGAATTGAGCAGCAACATGTAAAGGCTGTGATAAAAAGTTTCTAATTCTTCTTGCTCTATTTACTAATTGCTTATCTTCTTCAGATAATTCATCCATACCCAAAATAGCAATAATATCCTGAAGTTCTTTATAACGTTGTAGAATTTGTAAAACCTTTGAAGCAACATCATAATGCTTTTGACCAACAATTTCAGGGTCTAGCATTCTACTTGATGATTCAAGTGGAGAAACAGCTGGATAAATACCTAATGAAGCAATATCTCTTGATAAAACTGTTTTAGCATCAAGATGAGTAAATGTTGTTGCAGGAGCTGGGTCAGTTAAATCATCAGCTGGAACATATACTGCTTGAACTGATGTAATTGATCCATCTTTAGTTGAAGTGATTCTTTCTTGAAGCTGTCCCATTTCAGTTGCTAGAGTTGGCTGATATCCAACGGCTGAAGGCATTCTTCCAAGTAATGCTGAAACTTCAGATCCTGCTTGAGTAAATCTAAAAATATTATCGATAAATAATAAAACATCTTGATGTTGATAATCTCTAAAATATTCAGCCATAGTAAGGCCTGTTAAAGCAACTCTCATACGGCTTCCTGGTGGCTCATTCATTTGACCAAAAACTAGACATGTTTTATTAATAACCCCTGAATCACTCATTTCATGATATAAGTCATTACCCTCTCTAGTTCTTTCACCAACACCTGTAAATACTGATATACCACCATGTTGGGTAGCAATATTATTAATTAGCTCTTGAATTAAAACAGTTTTTCCAACACCTGCTCCACCAAAAAGTCCAATTTTTCCTCCCTTTGCATATGGACAAAGTAAGTCAATAACCTTAATACCTGTTTCAAGAATTTCTGCTTTAGTATTTTGCTTATCATAGCTTGGAGCTAGTCTATGAATTGGTAATTTAAGCTTAGCATCAACATTCCCTTTTCCATCAATTGGCTCACCTAAAACATTAAATAAGCGTCCAAGTGTTTCATTTCCAACTGGAACCATAATTGGTACATTTAAGGCTTTAGCCTTTAAGCCTCTAACTAAACCTTCTGTTGGCCCCATTGAAATACATCTTACAGTATCATCTCCAACGTGCTGAGCAACCTCAACAACTAGCTTTTGACCATTATTTTCTATTTCAATTGCTGTTCTAAGCCCTGGTAATTCATCAATAAACTTAATATCAACAACTGGACCTTGTATTTGACAAATAGTACCCCATAATACATTTTCCATGAATTATTACCTCCTATTTTATAGCATTAGCAGCTCCAGAAATTTCAGTAATTTCTTGTGTAATAGCTGCTTGCCTTGATTTATTATATTCAAGTAGTAAATTTTCTTCCAATTCTGTAGCATTATCTGTAGCATTTTCCATAGCAGTTCTACGAGATGCTTGTTCAGATAGCATTGATTCAAAT
>CAKPZU010000121.1 GCA_934215405.1 uncultured Bacilli bacterium
GGGTGCTGTAAACTTTTTAATTGCACCATCAATGCAAGATAAAAAGGATTTATACATAAAGGAAGCATTATTATTGTATAATCATCATTAATATAAGCCCCTGTTTTTATGCTTTTATTTTGCATATATGTGACTTTACTTATTGAATTATCATTGTTAGTAAAATCATCAACATAGTTTTGCTCTTTTTTAAAAGCATTTGTCCATGTTCCTTTTAAATAAATAGTATTAAGTAACCAGCAAATACCATTATAATCCTTAAAGTCTTCAGCTTTAACATTTAGAAAATTACGTGTTTTTTTGTTTATATATGATGCTAATTCATTATGGGCTTCTTCACTATTTAAAGCCCCAGTAAATATTTCAGCATAATAATTATTTGCTAATGTTTCAAGGTAATCTTGATGCACAGCATTTTTAAATTTATTATCAAGCCAAATTGATTGATTTAGCTCTAAGGTAGTTTTATCATTATCCTTTGTTGTATTGTTTAGCATTCTTAAGATTTCTTTACTATATGAAAAGCTATCATTATAGCAAAGAGCCTTTTTTAATTCGTCATATGAATTGTTATTAGCTCCTTCAAGAAGTAAAGTATAACAAGTTTGAATACTAAGTGGTGAGTAAATTATGTTTTCATCTTTATTTAAGGTGTCATTAAAATTAATGGTAAATTGCTTTATTGAATTAATATAGTTTTCGTTTAATGGTAAATTATCTTTGTTATACACTCTTTTAACATCTTTTAAAGCATTAATTGCTGATGAATTATTGTTTTTAAATATTAGTGGTAATGAAATTACCAAGCAAGCTGTTAAAGCACAAAATGAAATTACTATTGGTTTAATTCTTTTCCTTTCTTTTTTATTAAGATATTGATTATAATCAATATTTTGATTTATTTCATTAAAGTTATCTTTAAAATTTTGATTAAATATTTTATTCATAATACACTCCTTTGAATTCAGTTTGAATTCTTTTGATAATTCTTTTCATTTTCATTCTAATATTACTGCTAGATGTTTTATATTTTTTAGCTAATTCTATTGATGAATAATCATTTATTAAATAATCATTTAAAAGTGAAAATTCTTCATCACTTAAGAAGTCCTTTAAATCTAAAATAAACTTATTTGTAGATATTTTGTAGCTTTCATTGTTGATTTTTTCATCAAAAGGAATAAAATCCTTATTAGCCTTTAATCTATTGATAGCCAAATTTTTAGTGGTATTTATTAAATAGTATTTAATAGAAGTGAAATTTGTGTTATTTAGGCTATTAAAGAAATTAATAAAGGTATCATTAACTATTTCTTCAACGTCCTCATTGCTTTTTAAATATTTTGACGCAACAAAGGACAGTAATCCATAATACTGATAATAAATATCCTTAAAAGCCTTTTCTAGTTTGTTTTTGTTGCTACTTTTAATAGCTAAATATAATTTTTCTTCATCTTTCATATTGTAAGTACCTACATTAAATAAAACAACATAATAAATCAAAATGTCACATTATTATTATATATTTTTTTTTAATGTCTAATAAAGGAAAAAAAATAATAAAAATTGTTGAATGAAAATTATAAATATAATATAATATTCCGAGTATTGTATAAGTATTTTAAATACTTATTGGAGGTGTAAAAACATGAAAAAAAGATTTTTAGCATTAGGATTAGTATTTTTTACATTAATTGGCTGTAATAATAACGCTAGCGATAGCTCATCATTAGATTCAAGCACTGATGCTTCATCAAATAGCTCAATTGTTGAGGAAAACTCATCAATAGCAAGTGATGTTAGAGTTGAATCAGTAAGCATTGAAAATAAAGAAGTTAAAGCTTTAAAAATTGGACAAACATTACAATTAAATGTTAAGGTTTTACCAGAAAATGCAACAAATAAATTAGTAAATTATGAATCATCAAATGAAGATGTTGCAACAGTTTCTTTTACTGGAGAGGTTTTAGCAAGAAAAGCCGGTAATGTTACAATTACTGTAACTAGTGACGATAATAATAAAACAGATTCTATTACATTATCAATATCTTCTGCTTCAGTAAGTTCATTTAATGCAAGCTTTGATGAAAGTGTTGAGATTGTTAAATCTAATAATACAACTTATTATAAGCTTGATATTGGTACTGATTATAAATTAAATGTAACGTATGATTCAACTAACAAGGATGATGAAGAATTAGAAGCTTCATTTGATGTTGATGGCTATTGTTTATTTGATTCAAAAACAAATACATTAACGCCTTTAAAAACAATAGAAAGTTTAGTAAGGTTAAAGGAACTAATTTAAAGCAAGATATGTATTTAAAAATTAATATTGCTGGAAAAAAAGATGTTGATGAAATGAATGCTATGCTAAAAGCATCAATGGAAAAGGAAAATAAAAAGACTGTGCAATCATATCAAGTTAATCTTGATTTTGATACAGTAAGTAAATATACAGGTGATAAAACTCACGCTATACAAAAGACGACATATAATGTTTATAAGGATTCTATGAACCGTTATATGATTGGTAATACTTTAACTCATAATACTTTTTTAGAGTATGGTGCAACAGAAGCGGTTGAAGAAAATTTTAAATCAAATATCTTTAAAGGTATGAGTGATGATGGTAATTATTATGCTTTCCAAGTATATGAAGATGGCTATCATGCAGTTGCTCCTATCAAAAAAACAATTGTAGATGAGGTTAGTAGCAGCAGTAATCAAATTACACGAGCTGATGCTATTACTAATTCAACTAAGATAATTATGAATAGCCATGTTGGACTATCAGATATCGCAACACTTCATTTCGCAGGCTTATATGAAAACTCAATTGGTTTTGGTTCAATTCCTATGTATTTTGGTGGCACTGCTGCAGGAGTTAATTTGAACATTGTAGAAGCAAACAATGTAATTACTGCTACAACATTTGTAATTGAAGAGCTTCCATCTCAAGCAAGTAATGGTAAAGCCTTCTTTAATAGGGGTGTATACACATTTAATGATGAGGGCATATTAGTAAATATTAATGTTAAATCATTAGTTTATGACAAGACTTCATTTGATTTTAATAAATTAGAATTAAAAGAAAATGCAAAGTATTATGAAATGTATAACATCGAATTATCTCAAACATTTGGTAATTTATTTACACAAGAAACTAATGAGTTAGATCCTTCTAAATTGTACTTTACTGATTTCACTCCAGTATTTGCTGATAAAAATGGTGAAAAAGCTACAAAATTTGAAGTTGGACAAAAATATCATATTAGTTATTTAAACCAAGCTCCAAAATATGCTGATAGCAGAATTGATAATATTATTATTGATGAATCAAGTAATTTAGATGTAGCAACTATTATTAATGAAGGTAGGAGTATCCAAATTGAGTCTGCTGGAACTACTACTTTAACTATTTATTCAACTAAAAACAAAGTTAAGAAGGAAGTTGTAATTAATGTTGGCGAAACACTTCCTACTTCAATGGAGGTTTTAGTAAATGGTAAAAAGATGACATCTGTTGATACATTTGTTAATGAAAGTGTTGATAATATTTCATTCAATGTTTTACCAGAAGTTGCTTCTCAGGATATTGATGTAACAGTTAATGGAAAAGGAGCAATTACTAAAAATGCTAATGGTACTTATAGCTTTGTTTCTAATACTGAAGGTACTTCAACTATTGTTGCAACAAGTAAGCTTGATGGGGCAGTTAAGGCTTCATTAACTATTAATGTTACGAAAAAAGAAGAAATTAATTCAATCTTAGATGTTTTATTAAAAAATACATATGTATGTCATGATGAAAGCGTAGAGGAAGGATATGATGTTATTAGCAATTCCTTGAAATTTACTTCAAAAACTACAGCCGTCCTTACAATTGTTGATGGCCGTGAAACTGAATATACTATAGATTTAAATGTTGTCATTGATGATGCTAATAATACAATTACCTTTACATCATTTACTGCTATAGATGATTATTATGATGATAGTATGTATATATTACCTTTAATTAAGTTGAATAAGGCTTATAAGGTAGCTAATGATGGAAGTAGCTTTGAAGTTAATTTATATTTTGTTGAAGATAACACAGAATATGACTATGGTGAAGCATCTACAGTGCTTGTGCCATATACATTTGAAATTAGTAAGTAGGTGTAACAATGAAAAAGAAATTATTAATAATTAGTCAAGTATTAGCTTTAGCTTTACTTGCAAGCTGTAATAATGAAAATGTAAGCCAATCTGATAATGTTTCATCAACTGAAGATGTTTCATCATCAATAATTAATCAAGAAGCATCAAGTGAAAAGCTTGTTAGCTTATTATCTTCTATTGATGTAAATAAGGTAGTTTCATATGATTTTGTTGATAGATCATATACCTTTAATTATTATAATAATCCAAAGTATTTTGTAACTGGCAATTTTAAAACAGGTTGGATCAACTATAAAGCAGCACATTCATTTAAATTATATAATCATAATGTAATTACTGATAGTGTGTCAATTGAGGCATTAGATGGTGTTGAAACAACAATTGCAAAAACAAATGATACAGCAAAAGGCCAAATTTTTGTGAAGGATGGCTATATTTATGATTACTTTATGTGTGAAACACAGCCAAATCAGTCATTTGTAAATTGCCAAGAAATTGATTATTATCATACTTATGATTCATACTTTAATTATTTATCAATTATAGAGGTTATTAAAAATGCTTTTAATGACCCAAATAGTTATTTCCCAACAGATAGCGGCTATGAAGAACCAATTATCGAAATTGAAACTATAGATGGCGTTGAACATTATAATTTATCATGTCAATATCCAGGTGATGATAGTTATAAACCAATTATTATAAACTATAGTGTTTCATACGATACAAAAACAAAATCATTTAAAGAGATAACTTACAATGATAGAAGTATGCTTGATAAGCTAGATACTGATTATGAAATAGGAACATCAGCATTAACAATTTATACTATTTCAAATCTTACTCTTGGTAATAAAGATGATTTTAAGGATACATATTATACCTTAGATGATATTCCAAATGAAAGTAGCATTCATAATGCGCCAAAGAAAGTAATTGATGTATCAAATGTTGCTGATGGTGCAATTTCAGATGATATGGCTTTAGATATTATTCGTAATATTTATGCTTATTCAAATAATGTTAGACAAACAAATTATTCAATGATTTATCATGGTGCTTTTGATTTTGCTGAAACTGGAAGAACTGAATTTGGAAATGCTAAATTTGAAGGAAAAATAATTGCTTATAAAAATAATATTACAGATAATAATGGCTATATTCAATTAGTAGATGAAAATGATTTACCAAATGGTGAAAAGGCTAGCTATAGAATTTTTACAAAAGCAATTGAAGGTGGTATTATTAGAGGTGGTCAATTTACTAAGTATATTACTTCAGCATTTGCAGGAATTGGAAAAAGCTATATAAGTAGTACTAGAAACTATTTAGATGCAAATCCATTATATTGGACAGAAATTGCTTCAATTTTAGAAGATTTCACAAATTATGATTTGGGAAAAACAAAATTTGATAGCGGTGCTACAATGGAAGTTACAGTATCAGGTATAAAGACTGGCAATAATTTAGAAATTAAAGGCCAACTACATAGTAAATCAAACAATGGTAATAATGTTGAAAACATTGATAGCTTCACATTTAATATAACTGCTGATAAATTGATGTATTGTAAATTTATTACTACAGGAACTACAACTTCTGGAGAAAAATATAAAGATTCTTATGAGGCTAGATTTGTTCATGCAAATAAGGAAGATTTTA